>JAAWPF010000054.1 GCA_022799835.1 Lawsonibacter sp.
TGGAGGATATCCGGGGCAGCTGGACCCTGGACCGGCTCTTTGCGCCGTCTATGGCAGCGGAGAAGCGGGAAAAACTGCTGAACGGCTGGCACGAGGCGGTGAGCCGGGTGAGGAGCGGAAAATAAGGCGCAAACCCTATGCAGCCAGCATATTGGAAAATGCCGAAAGCCCTGCTATAATATATTGTAGCAGGGTGTTTTTGATAATACCTAAAATAGAACGGAGGAATGATCGCATGAAGAAAAAAATCCTGTCGGCGGCGCTGGCTCTGGCCACGGTCCTGTCCCTGATTCCCGGAGCCCTCGCGGCCCCCGGGGGCACGGCCTACGCCTCCACCCAGGCGGTGGAGGTGGACGGCAAAAAGGTGGAGTTCCAGATGTACGCCCTGAAAGACGCCAACGGGAACGGCACCAACTATGTCAAGCTCCGGGACGTGGCCCACGTCCTCAACGGCACGAAGGCCCAGTTCGCCGTGGGCTATGACAACGCCAGCAGCTCTATCTCGGTCACCACCGGACAGCCCTACACCGACCTGGGGAGCGAGATGTACACTCCATTCTCCGGAGACCGGACCTATCAGCCCTCCGGAAATTCCGTCCTGGTGAACGGGAAAAAGGCCAGCCTGGACGCCATCTCCCTCACCGATGACAACGGCGGGGGGTACACCTACTTCAAGCTCCGGGACCTGGGTTCCGCCCTGGGCTTCAAGGTGGACTGGACCGCCGACCGGGGCGTGTTCCTGAACACCGGCGGGAGCACCCAGCCCACTGAAAAGACCCCGCTGGAGCAGATACAGGGTATTTGGTACGGCAAAAATGAAGAAGTCCAAGGCGAAGCAATTGAACAGGAATACAAAATTGAAGGGGATCGTCTCTTCCAGATATCATATATTGATATGTACTATTATATGGAAGGTACGATCGTTGGCATAGAGCTTGAAGATGGACTGTACGCAATCAAATTGAAGGACTGTAAAGGGATCAACGTTTCAACCAGTGGGACTACAATATATGACCGCGGTAGTTGGGAAGAGGATACAATATATCTTGACCTGCAATCCAATATGCTAACAGATGTTACATTGGATATCGTATTGTCTCCCGCTTCTGCTCTCCAATTGTATCCCCGGTTCCAGGCCGCGCTGGAGGCGGCGCAGAACAAGCCCAGTACGCCGGATGACACTGACATCAATCCTATGAACTATGCTTATACGGCGATGGAATATCTCTACGACCACCTGAAATTCCCCAGTACCATGGATGTTTCAGCCGTCAAGTGCGGCAAACATGTCAGCAACCATATCTTTGAAAAAACAGATAACGTCTATGTGGTGACAATCACTTACAAAGCGGCAAACAGCTTCGGCGCTCTGAGGACAAGTAATTATGTAACAATGTTTAATTTGACCACTGGCAAAACTATGTTCGATGCGGTGGGATACACCGAGAGCATGATTGATGGCAGTTGGGGCGCGGCAAAATTTAAAGCCTACAAGAAAAATATAGAGGCGCTTGGTTTGTCGGGAGGCGGCACTTTGTCCACAGAGCTTACCAGAGAACAGATTCAGAGCCTGGTAGACCAGATCAAAAAATAACGAACGGCCCCCGTCCGAGGGACGGGGGCTTTGCCGTCTTGTTTTTTCCGCAAAACCGCGCTATAATAGACCCATGAAATTTCCAAAGGAGCAACCCACTATGGTACAAGAGACGAAGCGGTTTTTGTCCTACATCTGCCCCCACTGTATGCAGTCGGTAATTGTGGAGCGGGACCTGTTCTCCCTGGCGGCGGCCCCGGCCCATATCAAGTGCCCCTGCGGCAAGTCGGAGCTGCTGGTGGAGTTCAAGCCCAACCGGGTCCAGCTGACGGTGCCCTGCCTGTTCTGCGGGCGGGAGCACACGGTGTCCTGCTCCTCCCATGCCTTCATCCGGGAGAAGGCCCTGGCCTTCTCCTGCGCCGTCTCCGGGCTGGACTGCTGCTACGCGGGGGAGGAGGGCCCGGTCTACACCGCCACCGCCCGGCTGGAACAGGCGGTGGACAAGCTGGGGGAGGACGCCGCTGAACAGGGGGCGTTCCTGGACGGGATTGTCATGGAGGAGGTCCTGTCCGAGCTGAAAGATATTGCCCGGCGGGGCGGTATCTCTTGCACCTGCGGCAGTAAAAAGTGGGGCTTCGATGTCCATTTCAGCTCGGTGGACCTGTACTGTCAGGACTGCGGGAGCAAATACCGTGTCCCCGCGGCCACCGCCGACGACATCGACGACCTGTGCTGTAAAACATCAATTTTGATTCGAGGCAAGGAACAATGAGCATGTTTTTTGAGTATGAAATTCGTTTGAACGGTTTGGACGTGGACGGGCGGAATCAGTGCAAGGCCTCCGCGCTCCTCAACCATTTGCAGAACGCCGCCACCCTGGCGGCGGAGGACGGGGGATTCTCCCGGGAGACCCTGGTGGAGCGGTACGGGGCTTTCTGGATGCTGGCCCGGTCCTGGTACCGGCTGGCCCGGCCTCTGCGGTATGAGGACAGGCTTACCGTCCGTACCTGGCACCGGGGCGGCAAAGGGGCCATTATGTACCGGGACTACGACATCCTGGCCAACGGCCAGCCAGTGGGGGAGTCGGTGTCCGCCTGGGTGCTGGCCGACGTGAACAGCCACAAGCTGATGCGGCTGTCCGCCATCCCGGAGCTGACCGGCACCGGCGGCGGCGCCCTGTGCAAGACCATGACCCTGGCCAAGCTCCGCCAGCCGGGGGACCTGCGGGAGGCGGAGCGCCGGCCCATGCGGTACAGCGACTCCGACCTGAACGGCCACGTCAACAACACCCGCTATGCCGACTTCGCCTGCGACGCTGTGGGCATGGAGCGTCTGGCGGAGGACCGCTACCTGGCCGAGCTGCAGATCGGCTACCTGGCCGAGTGCCACCCTGGCGAGGTGCTGTCCATCCAGACCAGCGGCCTGGGGGACAGCCGGTTTGTCCGGGGCGTGGATGACGCGGGAAAACCCCGGTTCGAGGCGGCACTGTACTTTGGGGAGACGCCGGTTTAGAGAGGAATATGATAATGAAAGTCAGTCCTTATATCAGCGGTGCGGTACGGCAGTTTGCCTACTGGTTTGCCCATGGCACGCTTGGCCATCCTCTGCTGGAGGGTGTTGAATACTTGGATGATACTCTGAAAGAGGAGAGCAGCTTTGCCGAGATGGCCTTTGCCATTTTTATGAATAATCTGGAACTGGATGAGACCGGAAGAGTGACCAACTACAAATACTGCGAACGGCGGGCTGCACAGTATATCAAGCATTATTTTGAGCCGGAATATCAGGTGGAACCGGCCTTTGAGGCCTGGGAACTGGAGTTGTATCACTACAGAGAATAAATCTTGACAAGCCCTGAAACGCAAGGTACAATAGATAAAATATCTATCTGCCGTAGGGGGCGGCCTCCGTGCCGCCCCGCTGGTTCTGTGTTCTGCGGGGCGGGGCAGAGCCCGCCCCCTACAGGTAAAATCCAACACAAAGGAGAAGTGCAACATGGTGAATCAAGACGCCGCCCAGAAGTTTGTCAAGCAGGGACTCACCTTTGACGACGTGCTGCTCATCCCAGCGGCCAGCGACGTGCTGCCCGCCGACATCGACCTGAAAACCCGGCTGACTCGGAAAATTAAGCTGAACATCCCCCTGATGAGCGCCGCCATGGACACGGTGACTGAGTACCGCATGGCCATCGCCATCGCCCGGGAGGGGGGCATCGGCATCATCCACAAAAACATGTCCATCAGCCAGCAGGCCGAGCAGGTGGATATGGTGAAGCGCTCGGAGAACGGCGTCATCACCAACCCCTTCTGGCTGGCCCCCGGCCACACCCTCCAGGAGGCCGACGACCTGATGGCCAAGTTCCGCATCTCCGGCGTGCCCATCTGCGACAACGGCAAGCTGATTGGTATCATCACCAACCGGGACATGAAGTTTGAGACGGATATGACCGTCCTCATCGACCACGTGATGACCAAGGACAACCTGGTTACCGCCCCCGAGGGCACCACCCTGGCCCAGGCCAAGGAGATCCTCCGCCAGCACAAGATTGAGAAGCTGCCCATTGTGGACGAGGAGTTCCGCCTCAAAGGCCTGATTACCATCAAGGACATCGAAAAGGCGGAGGTCTATCCAAACTCCGCCCGGGATGACAAGGGCCGTCTGCTGGTAGGCGCGGCCATCGGGGCCACCTCCGACGTGCTGGACCGGGTGGCGGCCCTCACCGAGGCGGGGGCCGATGTGCTGGCCCTGGACTCTGCCCATGGTCACACACATAACGTGCTGGAGACCGTGAAGCGCATCAAGGCCCTGTATCCCGATGTCCAGGTCATCGCTGGCAATGTGGCCACTGCCGAGGGGTGCAAGGCCCTCATCGAGGCGGGGGCCGACTGCGTCAAAATTGGCATCGGCCCCGGCTCCATCTGCACCACCCGGGTGGTGGCCGGAATCGGCGTGCCCCAGATCACCGCCATCTACGACGCCGCCCGGGTGGCCGCTGAGTACGACATCCCCATCATCGCCGACGGCGGCGTAAAGTTCTCCGGCGACATCGCCAAGGCTATTGCCGCCGGCGGCGATGTGGTCATGCTGGGCTCTCTGCTGGCCGGGTGTGAGGAGTCCCCCGGTGATACCGAGATTTTCCAGGGCCGTCAGTTCAAGGTCTATCGGGGCATGGGCTCCCTGGCCGCCATGAACAAGGGCTCCAAGGACCGCTACTTCCAGGAGTCCAACAAAAAGCTGGTCCCCGAGGGGGTGGAGGGCCGGGTCCCCTACAAGGGAGGGGTGGGCGAGACCATCTATCAGCTCATGGGCGGCCTGAGGGCCGGTATGGGCTATACCGGCTGCCGCAATATCCCGGAGCTCCAGGCCAAGGCCCAGTTTATGCAAATCACCGCCGCCGGCCTGAGAGAGTCCCACCCCCACGATATCTACATCACCAAGGAAGCCCCCAACTATACCATCAGCCCCAACTGAGCGCGGTAAAATCGGAAAGCGTATTGCAATCCGGAATGTTTTGTCGTATAATGTGCAAAGAAGGGTACCCTTCTTTCCTTTGCATTGCAAAGGAAAGAAGGGTACCCTTCTTTCCTTTGCATTGCAAAGGAAAGGGTGCTCAAAACAGAAAGAGAGGTACAAAACATGAGAAACCTGAAAAAAGCACTTTCCCTTTCTCTGGCACTGGTCCTGTCCCTAGTAATGGCCGTCCCCGCATTTGCGGACGGGATCAAAAGTTACTCGGCCAACGGCTACACCGATCCGGTGGCGGAGAACGTGAATTTCTCTGTAGCACCCATCGGAGCGGCCACCATCCGGTGGGAAGTTCCAGGGGGAGGTACGACGGGACCTGAGTATACCGCCTATGTGTTCGACCAGGACTGCGTCGTCACCCGGAAGGACGGTCTCCCCCTTACAGATTTTGTCCTTGATGATTGCGCTGATAGATATTGGGTTAACATAGGCAATAAAAATTTTCCATATGCTGATGTTGACGTTGCTGGGATTTCCGCAGACTTTGAACATTACTGGCTATTTCAATTTGGCACAAAGGACAGTGGTGACAAAGATGACTGGAGCCCCTATATGATGTCCAAGAAAGGCTTGGACAGCTTATCTATTAAGTATGATGATGCTCCTTCTTACGTCGCCGTGGTGGAGTACCGCACTTTGTCTGCCCAGCCCACCACGCCGTCCGAGCCCCAGCAGCCCGGCGGTCCTGTCGTGGAGAACATCCCCGCCAGCGGCACAGCCAAGGCCAGCACCCAGACCGTCACGGTGGACGGGAAAAAGATGGAGTTCCAGATGTACGCCCTGCTGGATGCCAACGGCAACGGGACAAACTACGTGAAGCTCCGGGACATGGCGCACGTCCTCAACGGCACCAAGGCCCAGTTCGCCGTGGGCTACAGCGAGGAAACAGGCATCACTGTCACCTCCGGCCAGCCCTACCAGGCTACCGGCTCGGAGATGAGCACCCCCTTCTCCGGAGACCGGGCCTACACCGGCGGCGGACAGTCCGTCCAGGTCAACGGCAAGGCCGTCACCATGACCGCCATCACCCTGCTGGACGATTCGGGGGGCGGCTACAACTACTTCAAGCTTCGTGACTTGGGGGCGGCTCTGGGCTTCAACGTGGACTGGTCCGCGGAGAAGGGCATCTTCGTGGAGACCGACAAGCCTTACGGTGGCTGATAAAACGCTTTACGGCGGGAGATGGGACCATCTCCCGCCGCTTTTGCGCCGTATGGGGCGTTTCGGTTAGCTGTCGTACTCCTCGAAGGTTTTTACCACGTCCTCCTCCGGGGCAGGGGTGGCCAGGGAGACGATGACAATAGCGGCCAGGGCCACCAGGAAGGCGGGAAGCAGCTCGTAGATGTCCAGGGCGCCGCCCAGGGGGCGGACCGCGAACTTCCAGACAAAGATCATCACGCCGCCGGCTACCAGTCCGGCCATGATGCCCTGGCGGTTGCTCCGCTTCCAGAACAGGGCGCACAGGATAGCGGGGCCGAAGGTGGCGCCGAAGCCCGCCCAGGCGAAGGAGACGATCTGAAACACGTTGCTGTTGGGGTCCTGGGCCAGGAAGAGCGCGATGACGGCGATGACCACCACTGTGAGCCGGGCGATGAGCATGTTCTGTTTCTGGGTCAGCTTGATGCCGCAGACATTCTGCACCAGATTCTCCGAGAAGGCGGAGGAGGCGGCCAGCAGCTGGCTGTCAGCGGTGGACATGGTGGCGGCTAGAATGCCGGCCAGGATGCAGCCGGCTACAATGGCGGGCAGGATGCCGAAGCTGGACAGCAGATTGGACAGCTGGACAATCACGATCTCGGTAGCGCTGCCCTCCAGAAACGGGATGCAGCCGGCGGCAGATACGGCACGGCCCACTACGCCGATGAACACCGCCACTCCCATGGAGAGCACTACCCACACCGAGGCGATGCGGCGGGAGAGGGTAAGCTCATTTTCATCCCGGATGGCCATAAAACGGACCAGAATGTGGGGCATTCCGAAATAACCCAACCCCCAGGCCATCATGGACACAATACGGATAAGGCCATAGGGCTCAGCGGAATTGGTGGAGACATTGTAAGTCTGCCCAAAGCTGAGAAAGCCGGGAAGGGTCTTGGCGTGGTCAATCACTGCGTCCATACCCCCGGCCTGCACAATGCCAAAGACCACAATTACAGACAGGGCGGCCGTCATAATGATTGACTGAATCAGGTCCATGGTGGCTACAGCACTGAACCCGCCGATAGAGGTGTAACTGATGATGACCACGGCGCCAATCACCACTGCCGTCATATAGTTCCATTGAAACAGGCTGTTGAACAGCTTGCCAATGGCAGCCAGCCCGGAGGCCACATAGGGCACAAAGAAGATCAGGATAATCAGTGCGGAGATGCACATGATAACCGGCTTCTTTTCCCCGTACCGCTTGGAGATAAAGCTGGGGATGGTGATGGCGTCCAGCTTCACGCTGTAGCGCCGCAGACGCTTGGCCACTAAAAGGAAGTTCAGATAGGTGCCCACAGCCAGACCGATGGCGGTCCAGCTGGCGTCGGCCACACCGGACAGGTAGGCCAGGCCGGGGATGCCCATGAGCAGGTAGCTGCTCATGTCGGAGGCCTCGGCACTCATGGCGGTGACCAAGGGGCCGATGCCCCGGCCGCCCAGGTAGAAGCCCTCGGCGCTCTTTTTGGACCGGCGGCCAATCATCACGCCGGTGAAGATAACAAAGCAGAGATACGCAATGATGGTGCCCACGATACAGATTTGTGCGGTAGTCATAGTTTTCTCCCTCCAAAATAGCCGCTGTCAGCGGAAAATTACTGTTATCATAGCAGGGAAAAAGCCAGAATACAACACAGAATATACTCCGTACTACAAAACAAAATACAGTCTATTTTTGTTAATATATCAACAAAAATAGACTGTACATTTTATAAAATATAAATTTGTACGATTCTACAAACTTTCTCGAAATTCCCGCAGAAACATCGGCATCATAGTCCGGCTGTACTGAGTCAGGGAGTAGTCGCCGGCCGACAGGCACCAGTCATAGATAAGTGCCCGCTCACACAGCGCATAGACCCGGACGATCTCATTGACGGTGATGTCCCGGCGCAGTTCCCCCCGCTCCTGGCCCTGGAGGACGATCTGCCGCAGCAGTTTATAGTAGGTGCGGCCGTGGTCCAGCAGAGATTTGTCCCCCCGCGTCACCAGCTGGGAGGAATACAGCCGCGCCAGCAGGTCCAGAGAGATGGAGTTTTCAATCATGGAAAACAGCGCCTGATTTAGGTAGATCAACTGGTCGAAGCGGTTCATCTCCGGGTCGATTGTTTCAATCAGCTCTTCATATTTCTGGTCAAAGACGTCGGACAGGGTGGACAGCAGGGCGTCCTTTCCCTGGAAATAGTGGTAAAAGGAGCCGCGAGAGGTACCCGACTCCTCAATGATCTCCTCCACAGTGGTATCGTCGTACCCCTGGTGGTAGAACAACTGCCAGGCCGCGTCAATGATCTTTCCCCGGGTGTTGCGGACCTTCTTTTTCGCCATGATGAACCTCCTGATAACCTGTATACGCTCTCGCAGGTTTTTCACCATCATACCGGAGAAAAGGGAAAAGGTCAAGCGGCAGATTGACCGATGATGAGCCGCGGAGCAGATGCCCGCCTCCTGACGGCCCCTTGAATTTGACATATATCTGTGATAAAATTATACTTGACATTTCAACCCAGCCATTCAGATCCTGCATTTT
Source organism: Lawsonibacter sp. (assembly GCA_022799835.1). Taxonomy (GTDB): domain Bacteria; phylum Bacillota; class Clostridia; order Oscillospirales; family Oscillospiraceae; genus Lawsonibacter. Next base: position 8,787 of record JAAWPF010000054.1, read on the forward strand.
CCGGCGGGCACCATCGCGGTCTTTGAACAGGGAAAGCTGATAGAAGCGGTGGGAGGAGAAAACAAGAAATAACTTTGACAGAGGGAAACGATGAAATTAAAGACTTTATTTTATTGTACCGAGTGCGGCAATGAACTGCCCAAGTGGCAGGGGCAGTGCCCGGCCTGTAAGACCTGGAACACCATCATGGAGCAGCCGGCAGAGAAGCAGACCAAGCGGACCGCTCCAGTGAAAGGCGGCTCCGCCTCGGGGATAGCGGTCAACCGCCCCCGGGCGATGGCGGAGGTGGAGACCACCGACGAGCTGCGCTTCGCCACCGGCATGGGGGAGTTGGACCGGGTGCTGGGGGGCGGAGCGGTAAAGGGCTCTCTGGTGCTGGTTGGGGGCGCGCCGGGTATCGGCAAGTCCACCCTGATGCTCCAGATTTGCGACAGCCTGTGCCGCTTTGCAAAGGTGCTGTATATATCGGGAGAGGAGTCGGAACGGCAGATCAAGCTGCGGGCGGAACGGCTGAAGGTACGGGGAGAGGGGCTCTACCTGCTGGCGGAGACCAGCCTGGAAAACTTGGTGGACGCCGTACACCAGCTCCAGCCTGATATTCTTATCGTAGACTCCATTCAGACCCTGTACCACGGGGATGTGACCTCCGCACCGGGCAGCGTAAGCCAAGTAAAGGAATGTACCTTGACATTGATGCAGCTGGCAAAGGGGGAGGGGATCACCGTCTTTGTCATCGGCCACGTGAACAAGGAGGGCTCCATCGCCGGACCCAAGGTGCTGGAACACATGGTTGACTGTGTCCTCTACTTCGAGGGGGAGCGCCACATGGCCTATCGCATTCTACGGGCGGCCAAGAATCGCTTTGGCGCCACCAACGAGATTGGCGTCTTTGAGATGGAGGACGCTGGCCTTACCGAGGTACCCAACCCCTCCGAGGCCATGCTGGCCGGCCGGCCGGTGGACACCCCCGGCACCTGCGTCACCTGTGTGATGGAAGGGGCC
>JAAWPF010000055.1 GCA_022799835.1 Lawsonibacter sp.
TGAATCGGGGTCCCGATAATGGTGTTGGCGTCCGCCATCGTCTTGATATGCTCCATGGTAATTCTCATCAGTTCGCCAAGGGAATTTTTTTTCTCCTGTTCCATCAGTCAGGCCGCCTTTCTCTGCTTTCGTTTGATTTTGATCCGCTTTCTTGCGGCAAGCGCTCCAATCAGGGCCTTCACAGCCGCCCGCAGTCCGACCCACACGATGTTCCCCAGCTTGAGGGAGAAGGACGCCAGGGCATATACCGTCATTCCGGGGGCATCGAAATCCAACTTCACCCGGGCGGCGCCGTCTTTGACGTGGAAGGCACGGGTCAGTGGGTACCACAGCGCCCCCAGGGCGGCGTTGGCCTGGCCGTACAGCATGGCCGCGTCCGCCGGGTCGGAGGAACCGGCGGTCAGCTCCAGCTCCAGAACGTCAATCCGGAAGCCCCGCCACAGCCCCTTTGCCGCCTCCAGGACCACGGGCAGTAAGGCCCGGGCGTACTCCAGGGCTCCCCCCAGCTTCTCCGGGAGTGGAACGGGGGACTTTTCCTCCTTCGGCTTTGGGGGCCTCTTCTGATTCGGCTCCTTCGGTTTTTGGGACTGTTTTTCCTCTTTCCGCTTCATGGGGAGTATTTTGATTTGAATCCAGCCCAGTCTGGCCCAGAGGAAAAAGCCCTCAGCGTTGAACTGCGCCCGACAGCCCACCCGAACCTGTCCAAGGAGGAACAGCACCAGGACAATGGCGGCCAGGATATACAGCGCCCTCAAGGCGTCTCCACCGGGGGCTCCGGCGGCTCCCCCGCCCCATCAGGGGCCTCCTCCAGGGTCTCTACCTCACGGAGGCGGGCCAGACTGGCCTCCAGCTCCAGGGTCATCTGACTGCCCTCCTGGGACTGATTGGGCAGCTCGGGCAGCTCCTCCAGGCTGGACAGGCCAAAGGACCGCAGAAAATTCTTCGTTGTCCTGAACTGCATGGGCCGGCCGGGGACGGTCAAACGGCCAGCCTCACAAATCAGCTCCCGCTCCAGCAGAAGCCCCATCGTGTAGGAGCTGTCCACCCCGCGCACCTGGTCCACATAGGCCCGGGTGACGGGCTGGTAGTAGGCGATGATAGCCAGCACCTCCAGCGCCGGCTGGGACAGCCGGGCGGGCTTGCGGCTCTCCAGGGTCTTTCGGATACAGGGGGCGAACTCCGGCGCGGAGCAAAGCTGATAGCTGGTTTCCAGCCGCAGCAGACGGATGCCCCGGCGGTCGTAGCTGTATTTATCCATCAGCCGCTGGGCTACCGCGTCCAGGGTAGGCCGGTCCACCTCCAGCCCCAGACACAGCCGCTCCACCGGTACCGGCTCCCCGGCGGCGAACAGCACCCCCTCCAGGGCGGATTCCAGCTCCTTGATCTCCATATTTGGGGACACCTCCTTTCTTTCGCAGAGGCGGCTTTGGCCGCCCGCCTCATCCGCCCCCTTCGGGGGCACCTTCCCCCAGGCTTTTGCGGTGCGTATCCTTTTTGGCTTCCTCTTTAGGGGAAGCTGTCAGCCGAAGGCTGACTGATGAGGTCTTTAATAATTCTCCGATGTAAACTCCACCGCGCCCTCCTCCTGGGTACAGGTGACCGTACAGTCGGTCTCCGTCCCGGCCAGGCGCAGGCGGCGGGCTTTGCACAGCTCCAGCACGGCCAGAAAAGTGGCCACAACCTCGGAACGGCTGCGGCTGCCCTTGAACAGAGCCCGGAACCGGGTGACCCCGAACCGGACCAGCCGCCGGACGATCTCTCCCGCCTTATCGGCCACAGGGTAGGGCTCCCGGCCCACGATACCCTGGAACGCCGACATCGGCGGGGGCAGCTTGTTGTCCGCCCGGCCCAGAACATTGGTCATGGCACGGAGGATATCCTCCTTCTCATGGACATAGCGGTAAATTTTATCAGCCTGCACCGCCTCGGGCACCTTGGTCAGGTAGTCCCGCCCCACCTGGTATAGGCCGTCCAGGGCCGGGGCCACCGCCTTGATTTTCAAATAGTTCTCGTTGCGCTGGTGGGCCTCCAGGGTGGCGATGAGCTGTTCCATCTCGCTCATGGCCTCCTCGTCATTGATGGACAGCAGCATCCGTGTCTTGATATAGACCAGGTGGGAGGCCATGGTCACAAAGTCACTGGCCACCTCCAGGTCCAATTCCTTCCGCTTGTTCATCCACTCCATATACTGGTCAAGGATGAGGGAAATCTGGATATCCTTGATTTCCAGCTTATTCTTGCTCAACAGGTGGAGGATCAGGTCCAGCGGGCCTACAAAGTCCTCCATTTGCTCCTCCTTCGCTTTTACCACCCCCTCCAGGTGGTAAATAGGCATCTCCAAGGGCCCACCTCCCCATTCTAGCGTTTAGTGTTTGGCCTATTATACCAGTTTATCCAGAAAAAGACAAGCTGATTTCAAAATCGCCCCAATTAAGTTTCCGGCGTGCCTGCCGGCACGTTCCCGCACGGAAAAGGCGCCTGTTTGACAAAACCTCCCGTCTCTGCTAAAATATTCCTGACCGGCCTGGCGGAAGCGGGCCGCAGCAAACAATAAGGAGGCCCAGGATGCTGTCCTTAATTATCCCCTGCTTCAATGAGGAGGCTGCCCTCCCCATCTTTTTTCAGAAAATCCTCCAGGTCGTCCAGGAGATGGGCTGCGGCTATGAGCTGATCTTTATCAACGACGGTTCCACAGACCGTACGCTGAAGCTGCTGGAGGATTTTTCCGTCCAGGACCCTGACCACCGCTTTTACCTGTCCTTTTCCCGTAATTTCGGAAAGGAAGCGGCCATATACGCGGGCTTCTGCAACGCCCACGGGGATTACATCGCGGTCATAGACGCGGACATGCAGGACCCGCCCTCCCTCCTGCCCCAAATGCTGTCCCTCCTGGAGTCGGGGGAGTACGACAGCGTTGCCACCCGGCGGGTCAACCGGTCGGGGGAGCCGCCGGTGCGCAGTTGGTTTGCCAGACAGTTCTACCGGCTAATCAACAAAATTTCCGACGCGGATATTGTAGACGGCGCCCGGGACTTCCGGCTGATGCGCCGGGAGGTGGTGGAGGCCATTCTGGCCATGGGCGAGAGCAACCGGTTCTCCAAGGGTATCTTCGGGTGGGTCGGCTTTCGGACCTGCTGGCTGCCCTATGAAAACAAAGAGCGGGTGGCCGGAGAGAGCAAGTGGAGCTTTACCAAGCTGTTTCGCTACGCGGTGGATGGGATCATCAGTTTCTCCCAGGTGCCTTGCAGCATCGCGTCCTGGTTTGGCGTGGTGATGACAATCTGCGCGTTTCTGTTCATGCTGTTCGTCATCGTCCGAAAGCTGCTGTTCGGGGACCCGGTTACCGGCTGGGCCTCTCTGGTGTGTATCATCATCTTCATCGGCGGACTGCAGCTGTTCTGTCTGGGAATCATCGGGCAGTATATCGCCAAGACCTATATGGAAACCAAGCAGCGGCCCCACTATATCATCGCGAAAACCAACATGGAAGGCGCCATTAAAATACGCTGAACCATTTCGGCAGCAGTTTCCCCCAGCGGCCTGAGACAATCTCTCAGCAACCCGCTGGGGGTTTTTATGTCTGGAGTTCGGTTATCCCTCTATCCCGGCCAGGATAGACCGCAGCAGCTCCTCCCGGCCAGTGCCCTTTTCGGCGGAGAAGGGGACCAGCCGATCCCCCTCCCCCAGCTCCAGTGTGTCCCGGATGAGCTGGAGGCTGGACTCTATCTCACTCTTTTTCAGCTTATCCAGCTTGTTGGCCACAGTGATAAGGGGGCAGCCTGTGTCCTTGAACCACTGACACATGGTGCGGTCATCGGCGGTGGGTCTGTGCCGGGCGTCCACAATCATCACCCCCAGGGTGAGCAGATCGGGCCGGGCGAAGTAGTCCTCCATCAGCCTTCCCCACCGGTCCCGCTCCGCCTTGGACACCTTGGCGTAGCCGTAGCCGGGCAGGTCCACCAGGTAGAAGGCTTTGTCGATATTGAAGTAGTTCACATGGATGGTCTTCCCCGGGGCGGCGCCCACCCGGGCAAAGTTCTTCCGGTTGAGCAGCCGGTTAATCACCGACGATTTGCCCACGTTGGACCGACCGGCAAAGGCCACCTGGGGCAGGCCGTCCTGAATGAAGTTTTTCGGGGAGACGGCAGAGAGCACAAACTCCGCTTTTTGCAGGTTGACAGGCATAACATGCCCCTTTCATATATGGTCACTCTGTAGGGGCGGATATCATCCGCCCCTACAGAGTGCTTGGATACGGGCAGCCATTAGCCGCCCCTACTGGCTCACACGCGAGCCGCCCTCCCCCTGGGACGCAGGCGGGACAGCGGGCATCGCCTCTGACTTTCTGGGGCGGCCCCGGCGGCGGGGCGGCACAGCCTCCACCGGCCGGTTCAGGGCCTGGGCCAGCACTTGGCTGGCCTGTTCCACCAGGACAAACCGGAGGGCTTTGCGCACTGTCTGGTCAATCTCCTCCAGGTCCTTGGCGTTGTCGGCGGGGATGATGACGGTCTTGATCCCATTGCGGAAAGCGGCCATGGTCTTTTCCTTCAGCCCTCCAATGGGCAGCACTCTGCCCCGGAGGGTGACCTCCCCGGTCATGGCCAGTCCCCGGCGCACCGGGACCCCGGTGAGGGCGGACACCATCGCGGTGGTAATGGCAATACCGGCGGAGGGTCCGTCCTTGGGAACCGCCCCCTCCGGGAAATGGACGTGGATGTCCTTCTCCTTGTAGAAGTCAGCGGGGACGTTCAGCTGACCGGCCCGGCTGCGGATAAAGCTCAAAGCGGCATGGGCCGACTCCTTCATCACATCCCCCAGGTTGCCGGTGAGCTCCACTTTGCCCGAACCGGGGACCACGTTGACCTCCACCTCCAGCAGCTCGCCGCCCACGGAGGTCCAGGCCAGACCGTTGACCACGCCCACGCGCTCCCCCAAGGCCTGGCGCTCCGGGTGGTAGCGGGGCACGCCCAGATACGCTTCCAGGTCCTTCTCGGAGACCCTGACAGCCTTGACGCCGTCAGACACCACCTTCATGGCCGCCTTGCGGCAGACGGCGGCCATGCGGCGCTCCAGCACCCGGACCCCCGACTCCCGGGTGTAGGCGGAGATAATCTCCCGCAGGGCGCCGTCAGACACCTTCAGTTGGGCCTTTGTCAGCCCGTGGCGCTTGAGCTCCTTGGGCAGCAGGTGCTTTTTGGCAATCTGCACCTTCTCCTCATCCGTGTAGCTGGACAGCTCGATCATTTCCATCCGGTCCAGCAGGGGCCGGGGGATAGTGTCAGTGGTGTTGGCGGTGGTGATAAACAGCACATCGGACAAATCAAATGGAATTTCAAGAAAGTTATCCCGGAAGGTGGTGTTCTGCTCCCCGTCCAGCACCTCCAGCAAGGCGGAGGCCGGGTCCCCCCGGTGGTCATAGCTCAGCTTGTCGATCTCGTCCAGGAGGATCAGTGGGTTGCAGCTCTGAGCCTGGTTGATGGCGTTGATAATGCGGCCGGGCATGGCCCCCACGTAGGTCTTGCGGTGGCCCCGGATCTCCGCCTCATCGCTGACGCCGCCCAGGGAGATGCGGGCCAGCTTCCGGTTCATAGCCTTTGCCATGGACATGGCCACCGAGGTCTTGCCCACCCCCGGCGGGCCCACCAGGCAGATGATCTGTCCCTTCAGCTCCGGAGAGAGCTGCTTGACCGCCACAAACTCCAGGATACGCTCCTTCACCTTGTCCAGGCCGAAGTGATCCTGATCCAGCACCTTTTTGACCGCTGCCACATTCACCTTTTCCCGGGTCTTTTTTCCCCAGGGCAGCTCCAGGCAGATATCCAGATAGCTGCGCAGGACCGAACTCTCGGAGGAGCTGTAGGACTGCTTGGCCAGCCGGCCCAGCTCCTTGTTCAGCTTCTCCCGGACCTCGTCGGGCAGTTTGGCCTGGGCAATTCTCTCCCGGTACTCCTCAATCTCATCGGCCTCCTCCCCCAGCTCGGTCTGGATGGCCTTGAGCTGCTCCCGCAGGTAGTAGTCCCGCTGGTGTTCGTTCACCTGCTCCCTGGCCCGCTCCTGGATCTCCTGGTCCAGGGAGAGTATCTCCACCTCCCGCTCCAGCAGGCGGTGAAGCTTCTCCAGCCGGCGGCCGGGGCGCAGCTCCTCCAGGATGGACTGCTTGTCACTGTTGCGCATGGGGATATTTTGGGCGATATAGTCGGCGATGTGGCCGGGGTCCTGGCTGGCCAGCACGTGGACCAGCAGGTCGGGGGCCAGCTTGGGGGCCAGCTCCGCATAGTCCTGGAACAGCTCATAGGTAGAGCGCATCAGCGCCTCGATCTTGGCGCTGCTCCGGGCCGGAGGGTCCGCGATGGAAATTTCCTGCACCTCTCCCTCCAAATGGGGCTCATTGCGCAGCAGCTGGAGCAGCCGCCCCCGGGACTGGCCCTCCACCATCACCCGCACATTGTCGCCGGGCATCCGGAGAATCTGGCGGATATTGGAAATCGTGCCCACCTGATACAAATCCTTCGCTCCAGGCCCCTCCACCCCAATGTCCTTCTGGCCCACCAGAAACACAGGGCTGCCGGCGGTCATGGCCGCCTCCAGTGCCCGGACAGATATCTCCCGGGCCACCTCAAAGTGAATCAGCACATTGGGGAACACTGTCAGCCCCCGCAGGGCGATGACAGGCATTGTGGTGGTATGGAGAATATCCCATTCTTTCGACATAGTTGGTCACTTCCTCTCAAGGAACTTATGGATTAACTCCAAAGGCCCCCTTGTCAAAGGGGCTTTTCCCTCTCCTCCCGCGCAGGGAGGGAGGCCTCTCACAGAGTAGGGTAAACGCCCCGCTCGGTTGGGGGCGGGGCGTCCGGTATCATTTTATATCAGCCGGCCCGGCCGTGGCGGCCGGCGCTCTTGGGCTGCTCCACCTGGAGGGAGGCCCGGCCCAGCTTGGGACGCTGGGTGCGCTCCGGGTCCCGGGTCAGCTCAGGAGGCTGCTTGTCTCTGACGCAGCCCTCGGTGATGGACACCTTGACGATGGTAGGATCGGAGGGGATGTCGTACATGATCCGGGTCATGACCTCCTCCAGAATGGCCCGCAGTCCCCGGGCCCCGATCTCCCGATCCACCGCCCGGTCGGCCACCGCCTCCAGCGCCTCCGGCGTGAAGTCCAGCTTCACCTGGTCGTAGTCCAGCAGAGCCTTGTACTGCTTCACCAGGGCGTTCTTGGGCTCGGTGAGGATGCGCACCATCTGCTCCCGGTTCAGCGACTCCAGCGTTGTCACCACCGGCATACGGCCCACCAGCTCGGGAATAATGCCGTACTTGAGCAGGTCCTGGGGCTGTATCTCAGCCATCAACTGGCCCACGTCGCGCTCCTTCTTGCTCTGGATCTCGGCGCCGAAGCCCAGGGAACGCTTATCCAAGCGGTGCTCGATGATCTTATCGATGCCGTCAAAGGCGCCGCCGCAGATAAATAGGATGTTGTGGGTGTCGATCTGAATGAACTCCTGGTGGGGGTGCTTCCGCCCGCCCTGGGGGGGGACATTGGCCACGGTGCCCTCCAGAATCTTCAGCAGCGCCTGTTGCACACCCTCGCCGGACACATCCCGGGTGATGGAGGTATTTTCGCTCTTCCGGGCGATTTTATCCATCTCGTCGATATAGATGATACCCCGCTCCGCAAGCTCGATGTCGTAGTCGGCGGCCTGGACCAGGCGCAGGAGGATGTTCTCCACGTCGTCGCCCACGTAGCCCGCCTCGGTAAGGGTGGTGGCGTCAGCGATGGCGAAGGGGACCTTCAGCACCCGGGCCAGAGTCTGGGCGAAGAGGGTCTTGCCGCAGCCGGTGGGACCCATGAGGAGGATGTTGCTCTTCTGCAGCTCCACGTCCTCTCCGCCGCCGAAGTAAATGCGCTTATAGTGGTTGTACACCGCCACCGACAGGGCCACCTTGGCCTGTTCCTGACCGATGATATACTGGTCCAGGACAGCGTGGATCTCCTTGGGGGTGGGGATGACATCGGGGATATCCCCCGGGAACTGATCCAGCTCATCCATCAGGAGCGGGTCCGCCCCCATGGCCTCTACACACAGGTTGACGCACTCGTCACAGATATAGACGCCTGGGCCGGCAATCATCCGCTTCACCTGGTCCTGGTGCTTGCCGCAGAAGGAACAGCGGATACGTTTATCATCATTCTTTGCCATGGGAATACACCTCATTACTTGGGGATGGGCGGGCTTTGCCCGCTCTTGGGAAATTCAGCTTACCGCTTGTCAATCACCTTGTCCACCAGGCCGTACTCCATGGCCTCCTGAGCGATCATGAAGTTGTCCCGCTCGCAGTCGGCGGTGACCACCTCGATGGGCTTGCCGGTGTTCTCCGCCAGAATGCGGTTCATCCGGCTCTTGATAATCTCCAGCCGCTTCAGATGGATGGCCATATCAGTAATCTGGCCCTGAGTGCCGGCGGAGGGCTGGTGGATCATGATCTCGGCGTTGGGCAGGGCCAGCCGTTTGCCCTTCGTCCCGGAGGACAGCAGAAAGGCCCCCATAGAGGCGGCCATGCCGATGCAGATGGTGGACACGTCACATTTGATATACTGCATGGTGTCGTAGATGGCCATACCGTCGGTGACCGAGCCGCCAGGGCTGTTGATATAGAACTGGATATCCTTATCCGGGTCTTGGGCCTCCAGGTACAGCATTTGGGCCACTACCAGAGAGGCAGTAGTGGCGTTGACCTCCTCAGACAGCATGATGATACGGTCGTTGAGCAGGCGGGAAAAGATGTCGTAGGACCGCTCGCCCCGATTGGTCTGCTCTACTACATAGGGAATTGTGGCCATGATATTACTCCTTTTTGAGATTAAGATACCAGATTATACCCACACCGCGGGAAATTCATTCCTCACAGGATATAGGCTTATGCCCGGAGCGGCAAAAGCCGCTCCGGGACACGGCGGCCGCACTTACTCAGCCTTGGGCTCCTCAGTTTTTTTCTTCCGGGCGCGCTTGGGCTTCTCCTCGCCCTCCGCGGCCTCCGCAGCCTCCTTTTTGGCGGCGGGCTTCTTAGGCTTGGTGGCCTTGGCGTTGGCAATGACCAGCTCGCTGGCCTTGCGCAGCACCAAGTCCTTTTTCAGCTCGTCCGCGGCGACAACGGCCTTCACCTGCTCGGCGGGCATACTGTACTGCTCAGCCATCTTGGCAATTTCGGCCTCAACCTCCTCGTCGGAGGCCTCCAGCCCCTCAGCCTTGGCCACAGCGGTGAGAGCCAGCTCGGTCTGGACCTGCTTCAGGGCGGCGGGCTTGGCGGAGGCGCGCATCATCTCGGGGGTCATACCCATCATGGACAGGTACTGGTCCATGGCGATGCCCTGACTCTGGATGCGCATGGCGTAGTCGTCCATGAGGCGGTCGGTCTGGACCTCCACCATACCATCGGGCACCTCGCACTCCATGCCCTCCACCAGCTGTTCGATAACTGCGTTCTCAAAGTCGCTCTTGGCCTGGGCCTCCTTACGGGTCTGGAGCTTCTCGCCCAGATCCTTGCGGAAGTCGGCCAGGGTCTCAAACTCAGACACGTCCTTGGCGAACTCGTCGTCCACCTCGGGGGCCTGGGACTCCTTCACCTCGTTGCACTTCACATGGAAGACCA
>JAAWPF010000056.1 GCA_022799835.1 Lawsonibacter sp.
CCAAGGAGGGGGTGGAGGTGGCCAACGAGTCCAAGACCCTGGCCACCATCACCTTCCAGAACTACTTCCGCCTGTACGACAAGCTGTCCGGAATGACAGGCACCGCCCTCACCGAGGAGGAGGAGTTCGGCACCATCTATGAGCTGGATATCGTGGAGATCCCCACCAACAAGCCCCTGGCCCGTATGGACCAGCCCGATGTGGTGTATAAGAACGTCCCCGGCAAGCTGCGGGCCATCGTGGAGCAGATTGAGGCCTGCCACGCCAAGGGACAGCCCGTGCTGGTGGGCACCGTGTCCATCGAGAAGTCGGAGGAGCTGTCCGCCATCCTCAAGCGCAAGGGCGTCAAGCACAACGTGCTGAACGCCAAGAACCACGAGAAGGAAGCGGAGATCGTGGCCCAGGCGGGCAAGTTCGGAGCGGTCACTGTGGCCACCAACATGGCCGGCCGCGGCACCGACATTATGCTGGGCGGCAATGCCGAGTTCCTGGCCAAGGCCGACCTTCGGAAAGCGGGCATGTCCGATGAGCTCATCGCCGAGGCCACCGGCTTCGCCGAGACGGACAACCAGGAGATTTTGGACGCCCGGAGAAAGTTCGCCGAGGCGGAGGCCAAATACAAGGCGGAAATTCAGGAGGAGGCCGACCGGGTCCGGGAGGCGGGCGGCCTGTTCATCCTGGGCACCGAGCGCCACGAGTCCCGCCGTATTGACAACCAGCTGCGGGGCCGGGCCGGCCGTCAGGGCGACCCGGGCGAAACACGGTTCTTCCTCTCTCTGGAGGATGACATCATGCGCCTGTTCGGCTCCGAGCGGGTGTATAACCTGATGGAGAAGCTGGGGGTGGACGAGGACACCCCCATCGACGCCAAGATGCTCTCCGGGGCCATTGAGAACGCCCAGAAGCAGGTGGAGTCGAGGAACTTCCAGACCCGTAAAAACGTTCTTCAATATGACGACGTGATGAACACCCAGCGTGAGATTATCTATAAGCAGCGCAAGCAGGTGCTGGACGGGGAGGATCTGCAAAATTCCATCCAGAACATGCTCCGCACCATGATTTCCAATGCCATTCAGGGCCATATAGGGGAGCAGAAGCACCTGGACGCTGAGACCTTCCAGGAGGCGGTGTCCCACTTCCGGGCCATGTTCCTGGCCCCCGGCGACCTGATGCTGTCCGACGGGGAGCTGGCCGGATATGACGCAGAGGGACTGACCCAGCTGGTGCTGGACAAGGCTGTGACTGCCTATGAGCGCAAGGAGAAGGAGATCACCCCGCCCCTGATGCGGGAGCTGGAGCGGGTGGTCATGCTCCGGGTGGTGGACGAGTACTGGATGGACCACATCGACGCCATGACCGAGCTGCGCCAGGGCATCGGACTGCGGGCCTACGCCCAGAATGACCCCGTCGTCGCCTACAAGGAGGAAGGCTACGAGATGTTCGAGAACATGGTGGCCGCCATCCAGGAGGAGACCCTGCGCCGGCTGTTCTCCGTCCGGCTGCGCCAGAACGAGGAGGTCAAGCGGGAGCGGGTGGCCAAGGTCACCGGCGAGTCCTCCGGCGGGGACGGCACCGTGAGGAAGCAGCCCGTCCGCAAGGTAGTCAAGATCGGCCGGAACGACCCCTGCCCCTGCGGCTCGGGGCTGAAGTGGAAGAAGTGTACCTGCCCCCAGTATCACCCGGAGTTAAAATAAAAGCGAAAGCGGCGCGGATGAAACTCCGCGCCGCTTTTATTTTATAGATTGTCTGCCGCCCGTTTCAGCATTTCTGGGTCTCCGGACTGGATGGCGCCGATGCTGGCGGCAATTTTTTCTTCTGGCCAGTCCCACCAGCGCAGGGCCTGGAGCTGGGCGATCTCCCCGTCAGAGAACCGCTTTCGGATGGGCTTGGCAGGCACGCCGCCCACGATGGTGTAGGGCGGGACGTCTTTGGTCACCACCGCCCGGGCGGCGACAATGGCCCCGTCCCCAATGGTGACGCCGGCCAGAATGACCGCCTCATAGCCGATCCACACGTCATTCCCCACTACGATGTCCCCCTTGTTGTCCCAGGCTTCCGGGATGCGTTCCACGTCCAGCCCCCACTCCTCAAAGAGGACGGGGAAGATGTAGGTGGACAGGGAGCGCTGGGTGTGGTTGGCGCTGTTGAACAGAAATTTTGCTCCGCAGGCGATGGAGCAGAATTTGCCAATCACCAGCCGCTCGCGGTTGATGGGGTAGTGGTATAGGACGTTGTTGCGCTGAAAATCCCTGGGGTCGTTGACAAAGTCGTCATAGATGGTGTAGTCCCCCACCACGATGGAGGGGTCGGTCACCACGTTTTGCAGATAGACCGTGCTGTGCCCCTGGGAGCGGGGATAAATTTTCCATTGCGGGATCATTTCAATACCTCCTGAATGTTTTTAGCTGTCCATGATCCCGCTGAGGACAATGCAGAGCTTCACGCGTACCACCTCGCTCAATACCGTTTTCCGCCCCGGTAGTTCCCCCGGCCCTGGACCCGGCGGCCCGCCCCCACAGGGCGGCGGCGCTTTTTCGGGAATGCTATCAGTCTCAGGACAATGGCAATGAACACCACCGCCGCGGCAAAAATGGCGATTTTCACTCCGGTGGTCTGGAGGAACTCAAAGAACTGCTGTTTTTTATGTAAAAGCTCGGACCGCTCCACCGAGGTGACGGCGACCAGATCCAGTTCGCCGTAGATTTCCCCCTCGTAGGACAAAGTCATGACGCCCATCACCTGGCCGGCCTCCACCGGGGCCTCCACCTCTTTGGCGAAGAGGCGGATATCGGTCTCGATGTCGTCCAGGTCCATGTCCTTGGGCAGGGTCTTGGTGATAGAGCCCTGGGGCTTCACGTTGACCTCGTCGGCCTGACGGGACATGGTGACCTTCACCGTGTCCACCGGGTCGTCCCCTCGGGTGATGGTTACCCGCTGAAAGTTGTTGAAGCCGTATTCCAGCAGCCGCTGGCTCTCCCGAAACTGCCCCTGCTTCAGTTTTTCCTCGCCGGGGACCTCCATGGGGCCGGAGCCCAGAATAACCGAGATGAGCACCTCGTCCCCATCCTCGGCGGCGGCCACCAGACAGCGTCCCGCCTCGTCTGTGGAGCCTGTTTTGCCGCCGATGCACTTGTCATAGAGGTAGCCGCCATACCGCCAGCTGGAGACCAGTCCGTTGCTGTTGTAGATCTCCCGCTCACCGGCCAGATTGGTGGCGGGAACCATGTGCTTGGGGGTCCGAGTGACAGTGCGGAACAGGTCGAACTCCAGACAGGCCTCCATGGTAATGGCGAGGTCGTAAGCGGTGGTGTAGTGCTCATCGTCATGCAGGCCGTGGGGGTTGGTGAAGTGAGTCCCCCGGCAGCCCAGCTCGGAGGCCCGGCGGTTCATATGGGCCACAAAGTCCTCAATAGAGCCGTCTATCGCCACGGCCAGGATGTTGGCCGCCTCGTTGGCTGAGGGAAGCATGAGACAGTACAGCAGTTCCTCTACCGTCATCGTCTCACCCACCTTGATATCGGCGGTGGAGAAGTTGCCGGTCAGCCCCTGGTAGGCGGTGTCCCCTGCGGTGATGGGGGTCTGGAGGGTGAGCTGGCCCGACTGGATGGCCTCCATCACCAGCAGACAGGTGGTCAGCTTGGTGGTGCTGGCGGGGTAGGCCCGCTCGCTGGCCCCCTTGTCATAGAGAATGTCTCCATGGTTGGCGTCCAGCAGTACCGCATGGGTGCAGAACAGGTCCAATTCCTCCTGAGCGGCAGACACGGGGACAGGCAGGGAGAACAGCACCGCGAGGAGAAGAAGGGCGGAAAGAAAACGATATTTTTTCATAGGAAAATCTCCATATGTATGATATAATGAAAACGGACCTGCCCAACAGTGTACCGTAAGAGGCGGGAAAAGGCAATTAAGGTTTTCTTAATTTCTCGTCAGTATTATAGCAGAGTGGCGGCGGGGATGCAAGGGGAGGAAAAAAGATGGCTGAAATGTCCAAATATGGAAAGACAGTGCTGGCCCTGACAGCGGGCTTTGCCCTGTTTTGCGGCGGCTGGTTCTCCTCCCGGATCAGTGAGGCCCGGCCCTACCAAGTGACAGCCCGGCAAAAGCCCGCTCTGGAGGAGGCCGCCCAGGAGGGCGGGGAGCCGGGGGAGGGCTGCCCGGACAGCCTGCTCCCCGGTGAAGTGATCGACGTGAATAGAGCGGACAGCTATGACCTTCAGCGCCTGCCCGGTATTGGGGAGAAGCGGGCCCAGGACATCATCGCATATCGGGAGGAGCACGGCCCTTTTGAGACAGTGGACGGCCTGACGGAGGTCTCGGGCATCGGTCCGGGGATTTTAGAGGGCCTGCGGGATTATGTGACCACAGGGAGTGAGTGAAAATATGGCAAAGATTTTAGTGGTAGACGACGAGCAGGTGCTGGTAAAGGGCATCAAGTTCAACCTGGAGCACGAGGGCTACCAGGTGGAGGTGGGCTATGACGGAGAACAGGCGGTGGAGCTGACCCGGGAGGGGGGGTTCGACCTGATCCTGCTGGACCTGATGATGCCCAAAATTGACGGGCTCCAGGCCTGTATGCGCATCCGGGAGTTCTCCAATGTGCCAATTATTATGTTGACCGCAAAGGGGGAGGACACGGACAAGATTATGGGGTTTGAGTGCGGCGCCGACGACTATATCACCAAGCCCTTCAATATCCTGGAGCTGAAGGCCCGGGTGCGGGCCCTGCTGCGCCGTTCGGGTGCTGGGGAGCAGAAGAAGGGGGCGGCAGTCCTGGAGGCCGGGCATATCAGGCTGGACACAGTGGGCCGGTCGGCCTGGCGGGACGGCGTGCCCGTGGAGCTGACGGCCAAGGAGTTCGACCTGATGGAGCTGCTGCTGCGCAACCCCGGCCGGGTGTACAGCCGGGAGAACCTGCTTAATGTGGTCTGGGGCTATGAGTATATCGGCGACTACCGCACTGTGGACGTCCATGTCCGCCGCCTGCGGGAGAAGCTGGAGCTGGACCCCGCCAACCCGGAGTTTATCCGCACCAAATGGGGTGTGGGGTACTATTTGGCGAAGGCTTGAATGTAGGGGCGGATATCATCCGCCTGCCATACACAGGCCTCGCTTTCAACCTGCGGGCGGATCATATCCGCCCCTGCGAGATGAGGTGATTCCTCACGAACAAAAAGAAAAAGGTCCCTTTTTTCGCCTCCCTCCAGATGAAGTACGCCCTGAGCTACTTGGTCATTTTTGCCATGGTGCTGGTGCTGCTGAACACTTATCCGGTGGTGGCCTCTCAGGACCTGCTGTTTGCGTCCAAGCGGGACTCGCTGAAGAGCCAGACAGCGGTGATGGCCTCCGCTCTGATGGAACTGGAGTCCCTGTCTGCCGACCAGGTGGCCCGGGTGATGAACATGCTGGACAGCATGGGCCTGACGCGCATCTTGGTTACCGACCCGGCGGGGCTGATCCTCTACGACAGCACTGAGCCGGAGAAGGACGAACCGGAGGAAGGGGCGGAGCCCCCGCCGGCGGAGTACCGCTACGCTCTGTATCAGGAGGTGGTGTCCGCCCTGCGGGGAAACGACGTGTTTTATACCCGGTATCACAATCAGATGTTCACCTCTACCGCGGCCATGCCCATTGTCTACCGGGGAATGGTCATCGGCTCTATTTATATCCTGGAGGTGGACCGGGCCCAGGGGGAGCTGCTGTACAGTTTACAGCAGAACCTGCGCAGCATCTCTCTGGTCATCGCGGTGATGACGCTGGTGATGTCCACCCTCTTTTCCAAGGTGCTCACCGCCCGGATCGCCGCCCTGCTCCGGGCTATCCGCATCGTAGGGGAGGGGGAGTACGGCCACCGCCTCCAGCCTGTGGGCCGGGACGAGATGGCCCAGCTGGCTGAGGAATTCAACCACCTTACCGACCGCCTCCAGACCACCGAGGAGGTCCGCCGCCGCTTTGTATCCGATGCCAGCCACGAGCTGAAAACCCCGCTGGCCTCCATCCGCCTGCTGGCTGACTCTATTTTGCAGACCGATGAGATGGACCCGGAGATGGTTCGGGATTTTGTGGCTGACATCGGTTCCGAGGCTGAGCGCCTCACCCGTATCACCGAGCACCTGCTGGCCCTCACTAAGCTGGACAGCCTGCCCGCCGGACAGCAGTTTGAGGTGGATGTATCCCAGGTGATGGAGCGGACGCTGGCGCTGCTCCAGCCGGTGGCCGACGCTGCCGGAGTGATCATTGAGCGGGACCTGCGCGCCGGCTGCAAGATTTTGTGTACTGAGGACGACCTGTCCCAGGTCGGCTTTAACCTGGTGGAAAACGCCATCAAGTACAACTACCCAGGCGGCAAGGTCTTTGCCTCGGTGTACCGGGACGGGGATCAGGTGCTGCTGGAGGTGGGGGATACCGGCCTTGGCATCCCGGAGGAGGACCTGCCCAAGGTGTTCAACCGGTTTTACCGGGTGGACAAGGCCCGTTCCCGGGCGGCCGGCGGCACCGGACTGGGGCTGTCCATCGTCCGGGATACGGTGCGCCGCCACGGCGGCTGGGTTACCGCCCGGCCCCGGAATCCCGAGGGCAGCCTGTTCACGGTGGGCTTTCCCTGGCTTGTTCCGGAGGAGCGGGGAAAGGGGGAGGCGGAATGAAACGATACAGATGGGTTTCTTTTCTTCTGGCGGCGGTCCTTTTTCTGCCCGCCTGCGGGCAGCCGGCGGGGGAGCGGCCGGCGGATGAGCTGGTCCTCTGGTTTCGGACCAGCTCGGAGGAGCCCCACGGTCCCGCTCTATCCGCCCAGCCCTACGGGGGAGAGGCCCGGCCGGAGGCCCTGCTGGCCGCCCTGCTGGCCGGCCCCGTTCAGGAGGGGATGTTCTCCCCCTTTCCCAGGGGGGTCTCCCTGGTCCGGTGCCAGTGGGATGAGGAGCGGCCGGGCGTCCTGCTGGTGGGCCTGTCGGAGCAGTAC
Source organism: Lawsonibacter sp. (assembly GCA_022799835.1). GTDB lineage: Bacteria > Bacillota > Clostridia > Oscillospirales > Oscillospiraceae > Lawsonibacter. Next base: position 6,956 of record JAAWPF010000056.1, read on the forward strand.
GGTGCGCTGGCCGATATTTCGCTGACTCTGGCTGACTACTGCGTCGTCCTCACCCTGTCCCAGCTGGCGGAAGTGGAACAGGTTGAGATTACCGCCCAAGGCCATTGGGCTGTCTACCGCAGCCACCAGGAGCTGTCCGCCGAGGAGGCCGTGCTCTGGGACGAGCTGGCGGAGGCCAACCCGTAGGGGCGGATGTCGTCCGTCCGCATGTATCGGAGCCTTGTCCTGTTAAAGCGGGCGGGGAATACCCGTTCCTACAAACCTCTTGACAAATCCGCCAATTCCGGCTAATCTAAACAGTGATTTTAACGAAAGAAGGCATCTCCCATGAGCGATTACAGAATCAGCACCAAGTGTGTTCAGGGGGGCTACGTCCCCGGCAACGGCGAGCCCCGGCAGATTCCCATCATCCAGTCCACCACCTTCAAATACGCTACCAGCGAGGAGATGGGCAAGCTCTTCGACCTGGAGGCCAGCGGCTACTTCTATACCCGTCTGCAAAACCCCACCAACGACCATGTGGCCGCCAAGATTTGTGATATGGAGGGCGGCACTGCCGCCATGCTCACCTCCTCCGGCCAGGCTGCCAATTTCTATGCTATTTTCAACATCGCCAACTGCGGCGACCATGTGGTAGCCTCCTCCACCATCTACGGCGGCACCTACAACCTGTTCCACGTCACCATGCGGAAGATGGGGATCGACTTCACTTTTGTGGAGCCCGACTGCTCCGATGAGGAATTGGAGGCGGCCTTCCAGCCTAACACAAAAGCGGTGTTCGGGGAGACCATCGCCAATCCCGCCCTCACCGTGCTGGACATTGAGCGCTTTGCCAGGGCCGCCCACGCCCACGGTGTGCCTCTGATTATGGACAACACCTTTGCCACGCCGATAAACTGCCGGCCTATCGAGTGGGGCTGCGACATTGTCACCCACTCCACCACCAAATATATGGACGGCCATGGGGCCGGTGTGGGCGGCTGCATCGTGGACAGCGGAAAGTTTGACTGGCTGGCCCACGCCGACAAGTTCCCCGGCCTGACCACCCCGGACGACAGCTACCACGGCATTACCTACGCCGAGAAGTTCGGCCAGGGAGGCGCCTTTATCACCAAATGCACCGCCCAGCTCATGCGGGACTTCGGCTCCATTCAGTCCCCCCAGAACGCCTTTCTGCTGAATCTGGGGCTGGAGAGCCTCCATGTCCGGATGCCCCGCCACTGTGAGAATGCCCTGGCGGTGGCAAAGTATCTGAAAGCCCACCCCAAGATCAGCTTTGTCACCTACCCCGGCCTGGAGGGGGACAAGTACTACGAGCTGGCCCAAAAGTATATGCCTGACGGCACTTGTGGTGTAGTGTCCTTTGGCTTCAAGGGCGGACGGACAGCGGCAGAGATTTTCATGAAGCATCTGCGCCTGGCCGCCATTGAGACCCATGTGGCTGATGCCCGTACCTGTGTCCTGCACCCCGCCTCTGCCACCCACCGGCAGATGAATGACGCGGAGCTGGCCGCCGCCGGCATCACGCCGGACCTGGTCCGTTTCTCCTGCGGCGTTGAGGACGCCGCCGACCTGATCGCCGATGTGGAGCAGGCCTTGAATCAGATTTGACGGGTGTTTCTCTGCGCCGGAGGGTGTGGAAGCCTCTAAAAGATGTGCACAGATTTATATACGAAAGAGGAGTCAACATGAAAAATGCTGGAACAGTGTTGATGTATAACTGCTCTGGAGAGGAGTTCTCCAAACTGAAGCAGATTTTTGCCATGCTTCGGCTGCGGATGCGGCCGGTGGAGCCGGAGCGCTACCATGTCCCCCTGGGGGATCTGGCAGTGGGAAGGGGGGAACCAGGGCCGGCTGCGGAGCCTATCTCTGAGGCTATGCTGGTATTCTGCGGTATGGGTCAGGCCCTGCTGAATCAGGTGCTGGAAGTCATCCGAGTGGCTAAGCTGCCCCCGATCCCCCTGAAAGCGGTGCTCACTGACAGTAATCAGAACTGGGATACCAGGCAGCTCTATGCCGAGTTGCTGAAAGAGCGGGAAGCCATCGCCGCAAAAAAAGAAGAAAAGTCATAAAAAACTTCTGTCACCCGTTGACAAATCTCTTTGAGAACAGTATAATAAGTAAGCGGTCTGAAAATGACCGCACTTTGCGGCTGTGCTGGAATTGGTAGACTGGCAAGCTTGAGGTGCTTGTGTCCACATGGGCGTACGGGTTCGACTCCCGTCAGCCGCACCATGATAAGTTGACAGACTACACTGGGAGTAGTCTGTCAACTTTTATATATAATCACATAAAACCTTTGTGCCGCAGTAATTTTACTTGCGGTATTTTTATTTGTAGGAGGAAAATTATAATGAATGTGATACAAAAAAGCGAGGCAATCAAGAACGGTCTCCGGAAAGGCTTTCAGGACGGCAGTTCCAAAATGGCAAAGCGTAAGTGCTACGGATACACGATCAATTCTGATGGAGAACTGGAAATAAATCCGAACGAAGCCAAGGTGGTGAACTGGATATTTGAACGGTATCTTGCTGGTGACGGCCTTGGGAAAATTGCTGCGGGTCTGGAAAGGCAGGGCATTCCCTCCCCCACCGGCAGGCCCAAATGGAATCGGGAAGCCATCGACAAACTGCTCTCCA
>JAAWPF010000057.1 GCA_022799835.1 Lawsonibacter sp.
CGGTGTCAAACACGGCCACCATGGGGGTGCCGGGCATGAGGGCCTGGCAGGCCTTGATGCCGATGATGTTGGCGGGGTTGTGGAGGGGGGCCAGGGGGTTGCACTCCTCAATGGCGGACATGACCTCACCGGTGATGAGCACGGACTTGGCGAACTTCTCGCCGCCGTGCACCACCCGGTGGCCTACCGCGTCGATTTCACTCATAGAGCCGATCACGCCGTTGGCGGGGTCTACCAGGGCGTCCAGCACGGCCTTGATGGCCTCGCTGTGGGTGGGCATAGCCACTTCGGCCTCTTTCACAGCGGTCTTCCCCTCGGGCTTGTAGGTAAATTTTCCGTCAATGCCGATACGCTCACACAGGCCCTTGGCCAGCACCTGCTGGGTCTCCGGGTTGAGCAGCTGATACTTCAAAGAGGAGCTGCCGGCGTTGATTACCAGAATATTCATGGGAAACGTCTCCTTCTCAAATCAAATTTGGGTTGCCTCCTGCCATAAAATGTATTACAATAGAGACAGCCCGGTTGATAGTTCTATTTTAACGCTTTTCCTTCCTTTGGACAACCTCTTTTTTCGCTTTTCTCCCAAATATTTTTTATCCGATCCACAAAGATTTTTGATGGGAGGTCCGCCCTTGAAAACCATCGGGATCGTCGCGGAGTATAACCCCTTCCACACCGGCCACGCCTACCACATCCAAGGGACCCGGCGTCTCCTGGGCGGGGAGTGCGCTGTGGTGGCTGTCATGAGCGGCAACTGGGTCCAGCGGGGAGAGTGCGCCGTCACCGACAAATGGACTCGGACGGAAATGGCCTTGGCCGGGGGTGTCGATCTGGTCCTGGAACTGCCCACTGTGTGGGCGGCAGCCTCCGCCGAGGGCTTTGCCAGGGGGGCTGTGTCCATTTTAGCCGCCACAGGGGTGGTGGACACCCTCTCCTTTGGCAGCGAATGCGGCGAGGTTACCCCCCTTCTGAAGCTGGCCCGGTGTCTCAACAGCCCGGAATTTTCTCATGCTCTGCGCCGGGAGCTGGAGCCGAAGCGGTCCTTTGTCCAGAGCCGCCGTCAGGCGGCGGAGCGCCTGCTGGGCCCGGAGACCGCCGCCCTCCTGGACTTTCCCAACAACAACCTGGGGGTGGAGTATCTGCGCTTCCTGCCCCCGAACATGGAGGCGGTGACCATCCCCCGCCGGGGTGCGGGACACGACAGCACCGCGGAGGAGGACGGCTTCCCCTCCGCCTCCCTCCTGCGCCGCTGGATTCGGGCAGGAGAGATGGAAAGGGCTTCTCCTTTCCTGTCCCTGTGCTGGAATGGAGAGGCCGCCGATCTAATGTGGCTGGAGCGGACTGTCATTGCCCGGCTGCGCTCCATGTCCCCGGAGGAGGCGGAGGCCCTCCCTGACAGCGGCGACGGTCTGGCGGCCCGCCTGCTCTGTGCCGCCCGGCAGACGGCTGACCTGGAGGAGCTGTACGCCCTGAGCAAAACCCGGACCTACGCCCATGCCCGGGTCCGGCGGCTGGCTGTCTACGCCCTGCTGGGCCTTCGGCGGCAGGATATTCCCGCCGCACCCCCCTATATCCGGGTGCTGGGCTTCAACCGCCGGGGACAAGCTCTGCTGCGGGAGATGAACCAAAAGGCCTCCTGCCCCTTTTTTGTCAAGCCGGCCCATATCCGCCGCTATTCTCCCCAGAGCCAAGCGCTGTTTGCGCTGGAAGAGCGGTTCACCGACCTGTTCTCCCTGTGCTTCCCCACCCCCCGGCCCTGCGGGCTGGAATGGACTGCCAACCCTGTGATAAGAAAGGAAGGCCCATGAAAACCAAGGAAAAAAAGCTGTACCTGAACCGAACATGGCTCCGGCTGGGCGCCCTCTTCATCCCGCTGGCCCTGGTGGTCCTGTTTGAGACACTGAAGGGGCGTCAAGCCCTCATGGCCGGCTGGGTGTTTGGCGTCATGGCCCCAGTGGAGCGGTTTTGGGGCCGGCTGTGGGCCCTGTTCCCCTTCTCGGTAGCTGAGGTACTTGCCGCCCTGTTCCTGATTGGCTGTACCATATGGCTGGCGCGGGCGGTGGTCCTTCTGTGCCGCCGGCGGGAGGTCCTTCCCTTTCTGCGCCGGCTGATGGCCTTAGCCGCCGTCTGGCTGTGGCTGTGGGCGGGACTGTGCTGGCTGTGGAACGCCGCCTACTATATCCCCACCTTTGCCCAGCGGGAGGGCCTGGAGACAACCCCCTATTCCGTGGAGGAGCTGGCCGCTGTCACCGAATACTTTGCTCGTCAGGCCGCCGCCCTGTCCACCCAGGTGCCCCGGGACGGGGAGGGTCATTTTGCCGCAGAGCTGTCCGACTGCTTCGCCCAAGGGCCTGAGATTTACCAGAATATTGCTCAGGAATTCCCCTCTCTGGATATCAAGGCTGTAAGGGCAAAACCCTTGCTCTGCTCTCGATTACAAAGCATTCTTGGTTTCACCGGAGTCTATTTTCCATTTACTGGGGAGGCCAATGTAAATGTGGACGCCCCCGCCTGCCTGGTGCCCGCCACCATCGCCCACGAGATGTCCCACCAGCGGATGGTGGCCTCTGAACTGGAGGCCAACTTCGTGGGCATTGCCGCCTGCACCTCCAGTGATGATGTTGTTTTTCAATATTCCGGCTATCTCATGGGCCTGATCCAGCTGTGCAATGCCCTCCATCCAGCCGCTCCGGACGCATGGTCCGACATCGCCGAGCGGTGCTTCTCTCCTTATCTGACGGAGGACTGGAGGGATAACAACGCTTACTGGGCTGCCCTAAAGTCCCCTATGGAGGACGCCGCCGGAGATGTATACGACGCCTTCCTGAAAAGCAACGACCAGGAGCTGGGCATCCGCTCCTACGGAGCCTGTGTGGACCTGCTGGTCAACTACTACGGCAGACAGCTATAGAAAAAGCCGCCCCTTGGGGCGGCTTTTCTCATGCGAATATTCCATAGATCAGCCTTGCCAGCAGCAGGGCCAGCACCACAAAGAACATGGGTCGGATGACTTTAGCACCCCCCTTTAGGGCCAAGCTGGAGCCGATGTAATTGCCGGCGACACCGCACAGAGCGGCGGGAAGCCCCACTGACCATAGCACCTCCCCCGCCAGGGCAAAGGTAATCAGGGAGGCCAGGTTGCTGGCTGAGTTGGCCATCTTGGTGTTTCCCGAGGCGGTAAGCAGGTCGAATTGGCACAGGCCGGTGAACGCCAGCATCAGAAATGTACCTGCCCCCGGACCAAAGAAGCCGTCGTAGCCCCCTATCACCAGACCGATCCCCAAAGCCATAACCAGCAGCTGCCCCCGGCTCAGCGCTCCAGAGCGGTCCTCCGTTCCAAAATTCCGTTTCAGCAGCAGAAAGACGGCCATTACCGGCACCACCGCCAGCATGACATAGTACAGCACCTGTTCCGGCACAATCAGATTGAGCCGCGCCCCCACCCAGGCGCCGGCGAGTGCGCCGACAGCTCCGGCGGCGGCGCTGGGAATATGTATATCCCCCTGTTTCAAAAAGCGGCCGGTGGATAGAAATACGCCAAAAATATTGCCGCATTTATTGGTGCCTGATGCCAAGTGGGCGGGAAGGCCGGCCAGCAGATAGGCCGGCAGGGTAATGAGCCCGCCGCCCCCAGCCACCGCGTCGATTACCCCGCCTAAAAAGACCAACGGGCAGACAATCATCCAAATATGTGCCAGTTCCCCCAGATCCATCTGTCTCTCTCCTTTTGCTCCTTTCTTAAAAAAGGATCATTATCCCCCCTGACCCTTGATCTCGTCCCAGTACCGCTTGGCCGCCTGCTCAGTCTTGTTGTCGCCGTACCGGTAATAACAGGTCCCCACCAGCTCGTCGGGCAGATACTGCTGCCTCACCCAGTGGCGTGGGAAGCTGTGGGGGTACTTATAGCCCTGCTCCCGCTCCTGGCCGGCAGAGTCGGCGTGGACGTTCTGCAGCTCCCGAGGGATTCCTCCAGTCCTCCCTGCCCGGACATCCTCCAGGGCAGCATCGATGGCCATACAGGCGGTATTGGATTTGGGGGCGGTAGCCAGAAGGATCACCGCCTCGGCCAGGGGCAGCTTGGCCTCGGGCAGGCCAAGCTGGAGTGCGTTGTCTACACAGGCCTTGACAATAGGGACAGCCATAGGGTAGGCCAAACCGATGTCCTCACTGGCGGAGCACAGGATGCGCCGGATGGCGGTAATCAGGTCCCCCGCCTCCAGCAGCCGGGCCAAGTAGTGGAGGGCGGCGTCCGGGTCGGAACCCCGCAGAGACTTCATCAGGGCGGAGGCGATATCGAAGTGGGCGTCCCCCTCCCGGTCGTAGCGCATGGCTGACTTCTGAGCGGCAATCTTGGCGTCAGCCAAGGTGACAAGGAGTTTCCCTTGCTCCCGTTTGGCAGCGGTGAGGAGAAGCTCAATAGCGTTCATCGCCTTGCGCACATCGCCGCCACAGGCGGAGGCGATGTGCGCAAGGACTCCCTCCTCACAGACGACCTCTGCCCCCAGCCGCTGCCCCATAATGGCGACACCCCGGTCGATAGCGGGAAGTACGTCCTGGGCGGTAATCTGCTTGAACTCGAAAACGCTGGCTCGGGACAGTACCGCGCCGAACACAGCGAAAAATGGGTTCTCCGTAGTGGAGGCGATGAGGGTGATCCGACCGTCCTCCATGAACTCCAGCAGGGACTGCTGCTGCTTTTTGTTAAAATACTGGATCTCATCCAAATAGAGCAGTACCCCCTCCGGGGCGAGCAGGGTGCCGATGTCCGCCATAATGTCCTTGATATCCGAGATGGAGGCGGTGGTTGCGTTGAGCCGGTGTAGGGGGCGGTTGGTCTTTTGGGCGATGATGTTGGCCACGGTGGTCTTGCCCGTCCCCGAGGGGCCGTAGAAAATCAAATTGGGGACGTTTCCCCCCTCCACAATCCGGCGAAGCAGGCCGTCCTTGCCCAAAATGTGTCCCTGCCCCACTACCTCATCCAGAGACTGGGGCCGTATCTCGTCCGCCAGTGGGCGGTATGCCATAATTTCTCACCCCTTTCCCTGGACCGCCATTCCGGCGGCGGCCAGCATCTTGTCCTTGAAAAAATGGTTGACCAGGGCCACCGACCGGCCCACGCCGATCATGGCCGCGACGGTACCCACACCGACGCCCAAAAGGGGCCTTGAAAAACACAGTCCCACCGCCAGCGTAGTACAGACACAGCCAATGTCAAACACATTTTTGGTAAAGCCCTGGTCCCGGCCGATCCGCTCCGCAATGGCCTGAACGATGCCGTCCCCGGGATTTGGTACCAGGCGCATGTTCACTGTCATGGCGATGCCCAGTCCGGTGAGGAAGATGGCTGCAGCCAACAAAACCGCGTTGACCGCCAGACTGTAGGCCCCGCTTTCATAGGGGATCAGGAAGTCAAACAGATTGAGCAGCCGGCTGAAAATCAGGCTGACCACAATCTGGAGCAGGGTGGACAGGCGCTCCGACCTGTCCCGCAGGACCAGCTGAACCAGAACAAAGAGAACATAAAGCGCAAAGGTCATGTCACCGAAATTAAACGAAAAAATCTGAGAGACGCAGTAGGCCACCGAGATGATGGGAGACACCCCCAGCCCCGCCTTGGTGTTCAGGGTGATCCCAAGGGCCAGCACCGCCATGCCCAGACCGTAGATCAGCCACCGATAAGGATTTTTCATATGGATTCGCTTCCTTTTGTCTTGTGCTCCAGCGCTCCGCTATAGCCCTTCAGCGCCTTCCGCCGCCGCCGCCAGTCGGGCATGAGGGCGTCCATCCGGGCGTAAAACCCCGGCCCGTGGTCGTGGCAGAGGAAATGGACCAGCTCGTGGAGGGCCACATAGTCCCGCAATTCCTCCGGACACCGGGCCAGGGCGGTGTTCAGGGTGATGTACCCCTGAAGCCAGTGGCAGTTGCCCCACTGGCTTTTCAGATCCCGCAGCTTCAGCGCCGGAAAGGCCACCCCCAGGGGCGCCACCAGGGGATAGACCCGGGTCAGGGCCTCCGACAGCCGCTGGGCGCACTCCACACGGGAGACTGGGGGCAGGGGCTCGGCCATGCGGGACTCTAATCGCTCCACCGCGTCAAAAATCCAGCCGCTCTTTTCCCGGACGAAATCGTCCGCCTGCCGGACAGAACAGCGCAGCGGAACGGAGACCATGACCTCATTCCCGGACCGGATGCGCAGATTCAGGTTTTTTACCGCCTTCCGGGTCAGCGTATAGGTCAGCGGTCCCCGGGGCGTGTCGATCACACGCAGCTGGGGCAGAATCACCATTTATTCTCCACTTCCTCGGCAAAGCCCAAAAAATCCTTAATAAAAATCTCTGTGCCGTCATCCAGCAGGGCCAGGCCGGTAAACTTTCCAAAAATCTGGTGCTGGTTGGACTTGACAATCCCGCCTGCGCTGGCGCAGGCGGAGCGGTCCAGGATGGGGTCAAAGCGCATTTCAAACCGGCCGTCATCGCTGGTAAACTCCCACTGTTCCATATAACGGCGGCGGCGGCGCCGCCCGGGGATGCGGAAACGGACCTTGGACAGCTTGTGGGCCTTTCCGTTGTAGAACAGCATATTCTCGGTGGCGGCGGAGGTGTTGCCGAAGCCATAGCCCAGGTTGAATCCAAAGGTCACTCCGTCCACCAGCCCGGAGGCGGAGGCCCAGTACCAGGTATTGTGATAGGTCCACACCCCTCTGCCCCAGTCCAGCACACCAAAGGAGTCGGCGGGGTCCAGCATGTACTCATCCTCCCCTACCGTCACCTTGCCGGAGGCCCGCAGACAGTTGATCTTCTGGTTGAAATAGAAGTGGCCTGGCTTGTCGAAGGGGGTGCAGATGACCATGGACTCCTCCGGCTCATCGGTGAGCTCAATGTAGGCGTCCAGACACTCTCTGCCCCGGAAATCGTCCATATGGGCATAGAGCACCCGCCTGTCCTCCTCCCGGCGGAACAGCAAAGAATAGCCCTTGCCGCCGGAGGCGCTGTCCCCCTCCAGAGAGCTCTTTGGCATCCCGGTGGAACCCATAGGCATCAGCCGCATGGGGCTCTTGGTGACCTGGGTATTCTCCCAGAAGTCCATGAGGGAGATGGAATCCAGCCCCATATAGCCGTTGTCCGCAATGGTCAGGGCCAGGGCAAACTGACCGTTCATTACCAGGTAGTAGTCCCACTCCTTGATGCGCAGGGCGGAGGCCTTGATCTGATGTCGGCTGTAGACCGGCAGCAGTTTTTTTGCAAATCCTGGCTCCCGCAGGTCCCCCTGCTCGTTCAGCAGCGGTCCCGCCCCAGTGATCTCGTGCTGTTCCATGGCCGTCCGCCTCCTTTCGTACCCGCCTATTATACTGTAAAATCCGATTTTCTGCAATTGTTTTCTTCCAAGGTACCTACAGAAAAACCGGGTGGAAATCCCCACCCGGTTTTTCCCTTGCCTCGCAGCTGTTTCAGCTTGGAGGGAGGCCCTCTTTTTTCTCCTCAATCATCTCATACAGGCAGTTCAGCGCGTCGGACAGGCCGCCGATGCGGTCAATGAGCCCCAACTCCACCGCCTCCTCACCATAGATAATGCTGCCCACGTCGGCAGCCAGCTCTCCCGTCTGGAGCATCAGCTTTGTAAAGGCTTCCCGCTTCACAAGGCTGTTGGCGGTGACAAACTGCAAAATGCGCTCCTGAATGCGCTCGAAATAGTAGAAGGTCTGAGGCACACCAATTACCAGGCCGTTGAGGCGCACCGGATGGATGGTCATGGCGGCCGAGGGGGCAATAAAGGATTTCTTTGCCGATACAGCCAGCGGCACCCCGATGGAGTGGCTCCCTCCCAGCACCAGGGAGACGGTGGGTTTGGACATGGAGGCGATCACCTCCGAGATAGCCAGCCCGGCCTCCACGTCTCCCCCGCCATTGTTCAGCAGGATGAGCAGTCCGTCGATCTGCTCACTCCCCTCGATGGTAGCCAGCAGGGGCAGGACGTGCTCGTATTTGGTGCTCTTGCTGGTGGGGGGCAGAAGCTGGTGCCCCTCGATTTGCCCCACGATGGTCAGCACATAGACCGTCCCCCGGTCTGTGCGGATGATTGACGACCCAAAGTCCTCGATTGGATTTTCGGTGATCTGCTCCTGTTCTTCGTCCATGGAATAACCCCTCCTTTTTCTGCTATAGTCTGCGCAAAAAGGGAGGTTTTACCCACAAAAAGCCGCTCTACTTTTCGTAGGTTGCATTTTTTTCGCCTTTGCGCTAGACTTGTGGCAAAGAAAGGGGCGAACTGCATGGACACCGAACGATTTGCGGCCTTTATTACTCAGCTGCGGAAGGAGCGGGGCCTGACCCAGAAGGAGCTGGCCGACCGGCTGAACGTCACCGACAAGGCGGTAAGCAAGTGGGAAACAGGCAAGGGCTTCCCCGACCTGAAGCTGCTGGAGCCGCTGGCCCGGGAACTGGGGGTGTCCCTGGTGGAACTGATGCAGGGGAGACGGCAGGAGGCAGACACCCTCACCGTGGCCGAGGCGGATGCGGCGGTGTCCCAGGCCATGGGTCAGTCAGAGAAAACCACCGCCCGGCGGTATCTTCGGCTGTTCCGGTGGTTCCTCACTGGCGGCGGAGCTCTGAGTCTGCTGTGGCTGTTTACCACCTTTTTCGGCCAGGTATGGGTGGAGCTCTACGAGGCTCTTTTTCTGACGGACTATGGGATCATCGGCGGAGCTGACGGCCCCACCGCCATCATAACTGCCACCCGCACGCTCAACCCTCTGGAAACCTTTTTCTCCCTGGGCGTCCCCCTACTCTTGCTCACCGTCTGCGTCGTCCTGGCTGTCAAGGTCTGGCGGCTGGAGAAGAAATTGAAGTGATATCGAAAGGAGTTATCCTATGACTTTTCATTCCAAACATATTTTTGCGGTTCTGCTCTGTTTTGCCTTGTTTTCTTTGACTGCTTGCAGCCCCGCTGAAAAGCCGGTTTTCGAATTAGACGCCGAGCTGATCTGGACCGAATCCGACCAGTGGCCCAACAACGAATTCACGCGGAATATTCCTCAGCCGGTAACAGGGACCCTTGTCCGCTATTCCCAAGGTACCTCCTCAAATTATGGTTTTTTCAGCCTGGAGCTGTCTGACATTCCCCTGGAGGACTGCAAAACATACCTGCAGGCGATAGAGGATGTCGGCTTCTCCCCCATTTCCGAGCTTGAGGAGGAGCCATCCCCTGGCTTTGTCTCCATCGCAAATGTCTATTTAAAGGAAGAAACCGGCCTCAGTCTGGCCTATTCCAGCGGAGCGGAAGGACTTATGCTTTACATCTCAAGACCAATTTCAAACGTTTAATGATAGAGAAAAAGGCCTGCCAGCTGGCAGGC
>JAAWPF010000058.1 GCA_022799835.1 Lawsonibacter sp.
ACTCATAGATGTCCGGGTTCTCCCGGCCGGTCTGGTCGGCCTTGTTCACCGCCAGCACCACCGGCTTGCCAGAGCGCAGCAGCATATTGGCCACCTCCTGGTCGGAGGCGGTCATTCCGGTTTTGATGTCGCAGACAAAGACGATCACCGTGGCGGTTCCAATGGCGATTTCCGCCTGCTCCCGCATGAAGGAGAGAATCTGGTCGTCGGTGCCCGGCTCAATGCCGCCGGTGTCCACAATGTCGAACACGCGGTTGCGCCACTCGCACGGGGCGTACAGCCGGTCCCGGGTGACGCCGGGGGTGTCCTCCACGATGGACAGCCGCTGTCCGCACAGCTTGTTAAACAGCATGGACTTGCCCACGTTGGGCCGTCCCACAATGGCTACTAAGGGTTTCATAGGCTTCACTTCCTTTACGGATTATACCGGTAAAATTCCTCGTTCTCCCAGGCGGCTTTTTGGGCCTCCGGGGTGAGCTCAATGCCCAGCACAGCGTCCAGCAGCTCGTAGCCGTCCTGGGGGACGGGGACCACGCTTACGCCCAGCTCCCGCTCCACGTCGTCCGTAGTCACGTCGTCCAGAAAGACATTCTCCCCGGACCGGAGCATGGAGGCGGGAATGAGCAGGCGCTTGCCCAGGTCTTTGCCCCGGAGCTGGGAAATCAGGTCCCCTCCGGTGACCAGCCCGGCCACGGTGATGGTCTGGCCGAAAAAGCGGTTGACGATGGGGTAGACCTTCCCCTCTATTGTACCACATTTTTCCCGGGCCTGGGCCACCAATTTTGCCAAAAACGGTGCGGCAGACACCCCGGTGGCGATAGAGAAGGGGAGAGTCCCCTCCAGCTCCTCGGGTTCCATCAGGTCCAGGGCCCGGCCGAACTCCTTCATCAGCAGAGTGAGCATCCCCACCCCGTTGTCCAGCTGGGTGAAGTCCTCGAAGTAGTCCTCCCCGGGCAGATCCCGCCCGGCCAGCAGGTAAAACTCATCGGAGCACCACACCAGCCTTGTGCCGTTCTCCTCCAGGTGTTTCGCGGCGAAGGCCTCCACCTGGTCCACCAGAGCGGCGGCGGTGTCACGGGTGTAGGTGCTTAGAGGGTACAGCCCCTCCCGGTATTTGGTCACCCCCACCGGCACCACCGACACGCTGTTCACCGCCGGGAACAGGTTGGCCAGGTCGGACAGGGTCTTGTCCAGGGCGGGGCCGTCGTTGACGCCGGGGCAGGAGACAATCTGACAGTTCATGGTGATATTTGCCCCGGCAAAGCGCTCCATAATGTCAATGCCCTCCCCGGCCCGGGGATTTTTCAGCATCTCCGCCCGCAGGGCCCGGTCGGTGGTGTGGACCGAGACGTTGATGGGGGAGATGCGCAGGTCGACGATGCGCTGGACCTCCCGGGGGGAGAGGTTGGTCAGAGTGAGGTAGTTGCCCAGGAGAAAGCTGAGTCGGGCGTCATCGTCCTTGAAGTAGAGGGAGGGCCGCATGCCGGGAGGCATCTGGTCCACAAAGCAGAAGATGCAGTGGTTGGCGCAGGACCGGGCCCGGTCCATCAGGTAGGTCTCAAACTCCAGTCCCAGGTCCTCCCCCTCGGATTTGCGCACCCGCAGGGTGCGGACCGTCCCGTCCGGGCCCCTCAGAGTCAGCTCCAGCCGGGGGTCGTAGCCATAAAACTTATAGTCCAGCACATCTACGATTGGGTGGCCGTTGATGTGGGTGAGAGTCTCCCCGGCACGGACCCCGGCCCGGTGGGCGGGGCTGCGGGGGTCCACCGACTTCACCGACGTCATGCTCATGGATGGCCGCCTCCCATTTCCAAAATCAGTTTATTCTACTATAAACGCAGAAGTATTGCAAGAGGGGGACGGGGAAAGCTTCCGGCGCATAGGATGGGATAAACGGCGGCGCTCCGCCGTTTTAGGAGGTATTTTATGCAAGCGACAGGAACCTTGATCGTCCGGGTATACACTTCCCAGGCGCAGATACCCCTGGAGGGGGCCACTGTGGTGGCCGCCGCGCCGGGGGAGGAGGGCAAGTGGAAGCTGCTCTCCATACAGAACACAGACAGCAGCGGGCAGATATGCCCCATACAAATTGATGCCCCCGCCCTGGGGGAGAGCACCTCTCCCGGCGGGCTGCCTGGGGACGGGGCCCCCTTTGCCCTGTGCAATGTCTGGGCGGAACAGCCGGGCTATGCCATGCTCCAGATGGAAAATGTACAGATTTTCCCCGGCGTGGAGACGGTGCAGGATATGGAGCTTATCCCCCTGCCCCAGGGGCTGTGCAGCCTGCAGCAGCGAAATGCCTGGGATATTTCCGCCCAAACCCTGTGAGGTGGTCCGATGCCTGTTATCATTCCATATGTGCCCCGCACCATCACCGTACACCTGGGACTCCCCAACCAGTGGGCGGAAAATGTGACTGTGACCTTCCCGGACTATGTGAAGAATGTGGCCTCCAGTGAGATCTACCCCACCTGGGAGCCCGCCGCCATCCGGGCCAATGTGCTGGCCATCATCTCCTTTGCCCTGAACCGGGTGTATACGGAGTTTTACCCCAGCCAGGGATACAATTTTCAGATTACTTCCACCACGCAGTATGACCAGAAGTTTATTCGGGGCCGAAACATCTTTGAAAATATCAGCCAGGTGGTAGACGAGATTTTCAACGACTATATCCGCCGCCAGGGTTTCGTGGAGCCTCTGGCAGCCAAATTCTGCAACGGCACCACCTCCAAGTGCGCCGGCCTCTCCCAGTGGGGCAGCCAGGAGCTGGCCCAGCAGGGGGCCAACTCCGTGGAGATTCTGCGCCACTACTACGGGAATGACATCGAGCTGGTGGTGGACGCCCCCATTCAGGACATCTCTCCCACCTACCCGCGGACACCCCTTCGGCTGGGTTCCGTGGGGGTGAGCGTGACGGCGGTCCAGACCATGCTCAACCGCATTTCCCAGAACTACCCCGCTATTCCCAAGATTTCCCCTGTCACAGGCGTCTTTGAGGAGGATACCAGGGAGGCGGTCACCACCTTCCAGCGTATTTTCAACCTGACCCCCGACGGAGTGGTGGGCAAGGCCACCTGGTATAAGATGGTCTACCTTTACTCGGGCATCCTACAGCTGGCCGAGCTGGTGAGCCAGGGGCAGACCATTGTCACGGTTCTGTTCCAGTTTGCCGGCCCCCTGGAGGAGGGGGACAGCGGTCCCGAGGTGGGTATCCTCCAGTATATGCTGGCACTGCTGGCCCAGTTTGACAATTCCCTGTCCCCCATAGAGGTGGACGGCGAGTTCGGCCCGTCCACAGCCCAGGCGGTGCGTGTCTACCAGCAGCTGGTAGGCCTAACCCCCAACGGCTATGTGAATGAGACCACCTGGAACTCTATCTACAGCAATTTTGCCCTGGCGGACTACTTCCTCCGCCGGGACACAGTGCGGGCCCAGTCCCTGCAGGAGGACGCCGTTCCTGTGATGGCCCAAAGCGCTGCCCCGCCGGCCGGGCCGGACCGCTGGAGCGGCACTTCCAGGATAAGTCAGTACCCGGGCAGTCCGCTGAACCTGGGCCAGAGCGATGACCGAAGAGAAGGCCGGAGAGGAGTGAAGGTATGAGAGACACAGCTGCGGGGCGGGAGCTTCTGGAGCGGGAGATGCTGTCCAAGCCGGTGAGCAGTCTGCAATATATGCTGCGGCAGCTGTCCAAAACCTATCGGTCCCTGCCCCAGCTGGCAGTGGACGGGGTGTTTGGAGAGCGTACTCTGGAGGCGGTGATGCGCTTTCAGCGGGAGGCGGGCCTGCCAGTTACCGGCACAGTGGACCAAGCCACCTGGAATGCCGTCCGGAACTGCTGGATGGAGCAGCAGGCAAAGGACAGCTATGCCCGGGCTGCCCGGATATTCCCCTCGGAGGGGATCCAGGTCCACGAGGGGGAGACAAAGGGGTATCTGATCGTCCCCCAGACCATGTTTAACATTTTAGGGCGGCAGTTTGAGGGGATAACCCCCTGTGAGGCTGACGGCTGCAACGGTCCTGCTTCGGCGGACAACATCCGGTGGCTGCAAAAGGCGGCCAGTCTGCCCGAGACAGGGTGTCTGGACACGGCCACCTGGGACGCGCTGTCCCACCTCTATGAGATTTTTGTGGTCCAGGACACCGACTGCATCCCGGAATTCACCGGCGGTTGGGGTTAAAAGATTTTCCGCCTTGCCGGGCGGACATTAGGAAAGGGTGTATGCGGCTGTCGCATACACTCTTTTTCTTTACACGGATATATCTTGTTTAAAAGTGACAGCACTTTAAACCGGAGGCCTCCGCGTTGGAGGCCTTTCGTTGTACCGCCGCCGGCGGTGAGGAGGCCGGCGGGGACGGCCCCCTATCGCTTTCTGGGTGCGCTCCATGTGTCTCCGGCAGAGAAGAAAGCGGCACAGCCTTTCGACCGCGCCGCTTCTTGAAGGGTTTAATGCTTCCTTATGGTCCCCTGGCTTCGGGTGGGGAAAATTTTCAGCATGACGCGCTGGGCAGGTTGTCCACAAAGGCCCGCAGCTGGGACTGGCTGGTCATCTGGCTCATCTGGAGCAGGATGGCCTGACGCTGTTCCGGGGTGCAGCGGTCGTAGTAGGCGGAGGCCTGGGGGTTCTTTTGCAGCAGTTCCCCGAAGGTCACCGCTGCGTTCATGTTCAGATCCATATTATCACCTCAAGGCAAGTATGCCCAACGAAAGGTGAAATGATGCGAAAAATTCAAGCATCTTCTTCCGGAAAACTGTAATCGTCGATATCCAAAAGGACCTCGGGCAGAAAACCGGACAAGCCGCACTGTATGTTCGCAGTAATGCGCCCTCTCTCAGTAGGTGTGGTCGCAGACCTCTCTGATTTTTGTTTGGATAACTTTCAGGTCCTCAAAGGTCTCGGGGCGGCGGCGGGGGTCCCGAAGGATGGCGGCGGGGTGGAACAGGGCGGTCATCCACACGCCGTTTTTCTCAAACCACTGACCGTGTTCCTTGGTGATTTTGAAGTCCTCCTTAATTAGCTTGCAGGCGGCGACGCGGCCCAGACAGATGATGATTTTGGGCCGGAGGAGGGCCGTCTGGCTGCGCAGGTAGTCGATGCAGGCCTCCTGCTCGGTGTTCAGCGGGTCCCGGTTCTTGGGCGGACGGCACTTGACCATGTTGGCGATGTAGACGTTCTTCTCCCGGCTCAGGTCCACCATCTCCAGCATGTCGTCCAGCAGCTTGCCCCCTCGGCCCACGAAAGGCAGGCCCTGCAGGTCCTCATTCTCGCCGGGACCCTCGCCGATGCACATGACCTCCGCGTCCCGGGGTCCGGTGCCGAAAACCACATTGTGCCGGGTGTCCGCCAGAGGGCATTTCTGGCAGGACAGACAGGCCTGTTCCAGTTCTTCCCAATTTGTATAGAGCACAAAAATTCCTCCTTGGTGCCAAAATTCGACGACTCCAGTATACCACAAAGCAAAGTCGGCGAAAAGGAATTTGAAATTTTTTCTCTGAAAAGGAGTGAAAAAATATTTTCTCACTTTTTTCCCAATTTCTCTCAAAACTGCCCGCGAAAGGAGAATGGAGCGGACACTAAATATGGTGCAATATGCCGCTGGCATATCGCATATCTGGTATAGGGTAGTGAGTATTTAGGACGATTTTGACGAAGTGAAACGTATGTTTTAGAACCAAAAATGCAATTTTTTATATAAAAATCTGGTATTTAGACCAAAAGAGACAGAAAAAAACACTTGCTTTTTATGTCTACAGGCTTTATACTAAAAATCGAAGTGGAGCAAAGTGGGGGAAAATCCCTCAAATAAGCATTTTGGTGGGGGAGAGGTGAGGAGCATGACCGGCACGTACGAGCACAGCATCGACGCCAAGGGCCGGCTGTTCATCCCCGCCAAGCTCCGGGAGGAACTGGGGGTCACCTTCTACCTGGCCATGGGCGTGGACGCCTGCCTGGCCATCTATCCCATGTCCACCTGGGACCGCTTTACTGAAAAATTCAAATCCCTGCCCATGAGCCAGTCCAAGGCCATGCGGACCCTCTTTGCCAACGCTGTCAAGTGCGAACCGGACAGCCAGGGCCGCATTGTCATTACCCAGAAGCTGCGCAAGTACGCCGGGCTGGAGAAGGACGTGGTTATCATCGGCGTCCACGACCGGGCGGAGATCTGGTCCGCCGAGGAGTGGAGAGCCCAGGAGGAGGAAGAGATGACCCCGGAGAAGATGGCCGCCTGTATGGCCGAGCTGGGGTTCTGATATGAGTGAGTTCACCCACCGCCCCGTCCTGCTGGACGAGTGCATCGAAGCGCTGAATATCCGCCCCGACGGGGTCTATCTGGACGGCACCCTGGGTCGGGCTGGCCACAGCCGGGAGATTGCCAAACAGCTGACTGCCGGCCGCCTCATCTGCGTGGACCGGGACCGGGATGCTCTGGACGCCGCCCGGGAGCGGCTGGCCCCCTGGATGAGCCGGGTTGAGCTGGTCCACAGCAATTTTGACCAGATCGACGAGATATTGGACAGGCTGTCCCTGACGGCCGCGGACGGGATGCTCTTTGATTTGGGCGTCTCCTCTCCCCAGCTGGATGACGGCAGCCGGGGCTTCTCCTACATGGCCGACGCCCCCCTGGACATGCGCATGGACCGGGCGGCCGGAGTCACCGCAGCCGATATCGTAAACAGCTGGTCCCAGGAGGAACTGAAGCAGCTCCTCTTCCGGTATGGGGAGGAGCGCTGCGCCCCCCAGATTGCCGGGGCCATTGTCCGCCACAGGGCGGACAAGCCCATTGAGACCACCCTGGAGCTGGTGGAAATCATCAAGGGGGCCATGCCCCCCAAGGCTCTGCGGGAGAAGCAACACCCCGCCAAGCGCACCTTCCAGGCCATCCGAATCGCTGTCAATGATGAGTTGGCCTCAGTGGAGCGGATGCTCCAGCGGGCGGTCCCCCGGCTGAATCGGGGAGGACGGCTGGCGGTGATTACCTTCCACTCCCTGGAGGACCGCATTGTCAAGACTGGCTTAGCCGGCTTCGCCCGGGGCTGTATCTGTCCACCGGACTTCCCCGTCTGCGTCTGCGGAAGAACGCCGGATATCAAACTGGTCCATAAGAAACCCATCCTGCCCAGCGGGCGGGAGATCGAGGAAAATCCCCGCGCCCGCAGTGCCAAACTGCGGGTGGCGGAGAAACTATAGAGGAGAAACCGACATGGCCACAAATCGCCGCCGGAACACAACTCCATATAGTACCTACGGCAGCGTGGCCTACGCGCCCACCTACGACGGCAGCGCGGTCCGCGCCCCTCGCCGGGAGGAGGAGCTGTACCGCACGCCGGCCCCCCAGCCCAAAAAGCCGGTCCGCCGCCACGAGCGGGCACGGGTGGAGGTCCGGCAGGCGGGAGCTGTCGCCCCCTTCGCGGTGGTGGGGTTCCTGGCGGTGGCCGTCTTCGCCGTCATGCTGGTGACCAGCTACGCCCAGCTGACGATGGCCAATGACGAGATGGTGTCCCTGCGCCGCCAGCTGTTCGAGCTGAAAGTGGAGAACACCACCCTCTCCGCCCAGTATGAGAAGGTCTTTGATCTGGCTACCATCCAGGAAGCGGTGGGGGACACCATGGTCAAGCCTACCGGCGAGCAGGTAGTCTATATCGACCTGTCCGCCCCGGATACCGTCACCGTCTATGAGGGGAGTTCGGCCCTCTCCGGCCTGAGCAGTTTGGTGGAGGGAATCAAGGGACTTTTCGGCGGCATCATAGAATATTTCCGCTGACCCTGCCATATAGTTGACTTGAAGCAGGGCCGGTTGGGTCAGAGCGCGCAAGCTCATCCGGTATATAGAGATTACGGGCGCAAGAAAAGAGCTTTCTTGCGCCCTCTTTGCGGGTTGTACTCCGCTGAGGGAGGGATTTTCCGTGAGAAATGTGAACAAATATGAGAGGAGCATGGGGCGGGGCAGCGTGGTCTCCACCGCCACCCGGGGCAGCCACTCCAAGCGCTCCATTCTGCATCGGACGATGTTTTTGATGGCGTGGTGCGGTATTTTGATGTTCGTCCCTTTGTGCTGGAAGCTGTGGGACATCGCTATCGTCCACCACGAGGAGTACCAGAAGATAGCTGCCCAGCAGCAGGCCAAGGACTACACCATTACCGCCAAGCGGGGCGACATCTATGACCGGAACGGCAACCTGATGGCCATGTCGGCCACAGTGTATAAGCTGATCCTGTCCCCCCGGGACCTGGTGAAGAGCGTATCCAACAAGGACGAGAACGGCAAAAAGCTGTCCGACGAGGTCTACCAGGCCAACGTGGCCGCCGCCCAGAATCAGGTGGTGGAGGACCTGATGGCCTTGATCCCCGACCTGGACCGGGAGAAGGTGACCAAGCAGGTCCAAGACACCAATTCCGCCTACTGGGAGGTGAAGGTGAACATTGAAGAGGAGGATAAGGCCTTCTTTCAGGAGTACATCACCGAGAACAAGACTGCCTCCTACCTCTATCTGGTCACCAGCACCAAGCGCTACTACCCCTACTCCAGTCTGGCCGCCCAGGCCCTGGGCTTTGTCAACGCCAACGGCGGAGCCTACGGCATTGAGGCGGTGTACAACGATCTGCTGGAGGGGACGCCCGGCCGGGTATACACCACGCGTACCGCCGGCGGCACCGAGCGGTACAACAGCTACGCCAACTATGTGGATGCCCAGGACGGCTACGACCTGACCCTTACCATCGACACCACCATCCAGGCCTACCTGGAAAAGGCCCTGGAGGAGGGCACCCAGGAGTTTGATGTGCGCAACGGCGCCTTCGGTATCGCGATGGACCCCAAGACGGGGGCCATCCTGGGCATTGCCAGCTCGCCGGATTTCGACCCCAACAACTACTCTCTGATTATCAACGACCTGCTGAACAGCCAGCTGGAGTCCAACACTGCGGCCATCTACGCCGCGCTGAAGGCGGACAACACGGAGAACCTCACTGACAGTGAGCTGATGGCCAAGGCGGAGAGCCAGGCCAAGGCGGACGCCCGGACCACCCAGTGGCGCAGCCGGGCCATCGACTCCCGGTATGAGCCGGGCTCCACCTTCAAGGCCCTGGTGCTGGCCGCCGCCCTGGAGGAGGG
>JAAWPF010000059.1 GCA_022799835.1 Lawsonibacter sp.
GGCCCGCCTGTGAGGAAAGTCCGGGCTCCGCAGGGCAAGGATAACGGGTAACACCCGCCGGGGGCGACCCTAGGACAAGTGCAACAGAGATATACCGCCTCTCCCGTCAGTGGATGGGTGTGGGCAGCGGGGCTCTGCCGCCTCCGAACAGAAGGCGGACAGCTGTCACCGCTCCTGCGTCGAGGTAAGGATGGAAAGGTGAGGTAAGAGCTCACCCGATGGCATGGAAGTGCCCATCGCTGTAAACTCTATCCGGAGCAACGCCGTGGAGGGACATACAGGCTGGCCCGGCCGTCCCAGGGAGGCGGCTTGAGCGCGCCAGCAATGGCGCGTCGAGATAGATGGCTGTCTTAAAAGACAGAACCCGGCTTACAGGCTTACTGCACTATAACAGAAAACCGCCGCCCAGCCGGGCGGCGGTCTTTTACGCTTCTACGCTGATCTCCGGCGCGGGGACAGCCGAGCCAGAGACGGAGTCCATCGAGGCGGTGTAGCCTTGGACGGCGGCCTCCAATGAGGGTTGAGCCGCGGCGGACATCTCCTGCATCTGCTGGCGCATCTCCATCCGGGAGGACTGGAGGTGATCCTGAAGGCGGTTGTCCACCTCAGCCTCCCGCAGATAGCCCGACTCCCGGAGCATCCGCTGGGCCTGCCGGCTCCTCAGCTGGTGCTTCAATCGCTTCGCCTCTCGGGCGCGCCTCTCCTTCTCCAGCCGGGCCTGACGTTTAGCGGCAAGCTTCTCCTGGGACAGCTCCCGCTTCTTCCGCCCCGCCCGGTTTACCGCCTTTTGCAGTTGGTTGATAACCGCCTGAATGCGGTCAGCATTGTCGGAGTCGCTGCACTTGGCCGCTTTCAGCTGGGCAATCTGCCGCCGGGCATAGCCGGAGGCGGCGTCCACCTCCCCCGCGCTGCGGGCCCGGGCCAGCTTGGAATAGACCAGTATGGCAGAATCTCCGTAACGACGGCCGCTCCTGGTCTTTTTCAGCAGTTCATCCCGCTTTTTTTTCGCCTCTTCGACCCTCTCCCGCGCCTCTTTCATCATCTCCGTCAGATCGGACTGGCTGTCCTGTTCCTCCCGGAGGACATCGGTCAGGGCCTTCCGCTCTTCCAGGACGCTCCCCTGACTTGACGCTGCCTGTACCTGATAATAGCCGCTGGCACTGACTCCTGAGATCCCCATATATTCCCCTCCTGCATCCGGCATCCTTTATTTGGTTTATCGGCTGAATGGGGAAAAACAATAAGAGCACAGAGGATTTATGTATGGCTAAGGGGACAAATGACTGGCAGTTGTCCCCCATAACAGTTCAGCGGAATGAGATTGTTTACTTCAGCGCCCCCTTGGCTGCGTCCAGGTCATTGGCCACCACCAGCAGGAGAGTCTCCCCTCGGATATCCACCAGGGCCCCCTCCAGTTTGGGAATCTCGGCAGGGCGGTAGTCCGTGTTGGCATCAATTTGGCTCTGGACATAGTCCTCCAGCGCCCCCTTAGCGGTCTGTGCCTTGTCCGCGCTGGTAAATACCAACACCGCGCCCTCTTCACAGGTGGCCCCCGCGGAGCGCCGAACGGCGCACTCCTTCAGATCCTCCCGGGCCAGACCGCAGTCGGCCAGCTTATACAGGATAAAGGCGGTGTCGGCGTCCAACTCCTCCAGTTCCTCAGAAAACGCGCCTGCCTCGGCCATAGCCGCGACCCGGTCGGTCCCATAGAGGGGTGGAGCGTCATTCTGTTCCTTACCGCCGCAGGCGGTCAGCCCCAAGGCCAGCGCAAGGGCCAGCGCCACCGTCAAAAGTCTTTTCATATCTGTCCACTCCCATCCTCCGGCGTCACTCCCGGAGCCGTATTTTCCGCCACAGGCGGGCCATCGGGGTACAGCGTGTCAAAGTCCACCGTATGGGTCTTGAGGTATTCCAGCCACTGCTGGCAGGCGTCCTTCTTCAAATGGACGCCGTCCCGGCTGACCCCCTCGGGCAGCGCGCCGTTCTCATCCACAAACTCGGAATACAGGTCCAGGTAGACCACCTGCTTCTCCTGTGCCGCTTGGCGCATCAGGTCGTTGTACACCCGCAGGTGCTCGTTGGTCAGGTTGAACTTGTTGCCGTTATAGTCCTCAATCTGTTTTTCGTTCAGGGGAATCAAACCCTGGATATAGATGACGGCGTTGGGCTGCAGCGCCCTGATCTGGTCGATGGCGGCGCAGTAGCTGTCATAAAAAGCGCTGTCGTTATAGGTACCCAGCTCGTTGACGCCCAGAGAGAGATAGACCTTGCCGTACTCCTCCAGGGCCAGGGCCTCCAGCAGGGTATATTTCTTTCCGCCGATGGTAAGAGCTTTTTTCTCCGCCAGCTTGAAGATGGACAGGCCGTTGGAGGTCAGGTTCTTGCCGGCGCTGATTCCGCTGTAGAGCATGAATCCGTCGGTCCGGGAGTCGCCCACAAAGGCCGCGTCCTGAAAATAGCTGTTGTCCACCGCCTCACGCTCCGGCGCGGGCTGGGAGAAATCGTAGGACTTCTCCTCAGGAACAGGGTCCGCCGGCGGGTCTGTCCGGGATTGGTCAGGCAGCTGGACCTCGGGCGCAGAGCCTGAACCGCCGTTTGAAGGGGAGCCGGAGCTCCCATCCGCCCGCTGGGCCAAATTCCCTGCCAGGCTGTCCGGCCCCGCCGCGCCGGAGCGTCCCATTCGGACAGCCGCCGCGATCACCGCCAGCGCTACCGCGGCCACAATAGCCAATACCAGAACATTCTGCCTGGAACGTGCAGCATGTTTCCCCTTATAACCGCCTGACATACGGAAACACCCCCCAAATCAGACTTGTGATTATGTCAAGCTGTGTCGAAACCGTTCCTATTCAGAATACCACACTTTTTATAAAATTCAAGTGACAAAACCGTTACAAATTTTCTAACTCCCGGTCCCTTTTTCGCTGCACTATCCCGAAAGCAGACAGCGCCCCTGGCCAGACAGCCAGGGGCGCTGCGGCGCTCTATATTTTGTACTCCGCCCGCCGGAGCAGGCCCACGCCGATGGGGCTGGGGCCGGTGTGGACCCCGATGGTCATCCCGATCTGATAGGGACGTTTCACCTCCGGCCGGTCCCACCCCAGGGCCAGCAGACCCTGATAGACCTCCTCGGCAAAGGCCCGGTGTTCCTCCAGATCTAAGCCAACTCCGGTGACCACCCGGAATTGGTCCAGGTCGATCTCTTCCCGCTGCAGATAGCGAAAAAACAGCTCCCGGACCTTGACCAGTGACTTTTTCCGCCCCTGGGCAATGCCATCGGAAATCAGCCCTGCGTCCTTATAGCCGATGAGGGGCTTTACCTTCAGCAGTGATCCAGCGGTGGCCGCCGCGCCGCCGATGCGGCCGCCGTGGCGGAGATACTCCAGGTCATTGGTGGTAAAAAAAATGCGACCGGTGGCGGGCAGGGGCTTCAACGCCGCCACAGCCTCCTCCAGGGTACAGCCCGTGTCCCGAAGGGCGGCCGCCTCCTGGACAAACAGGCCCTGGAGCACCGTAGCCAGGGCGGAGTCCACCACCTCCACCCGGGTCTCCGGGAACTCCTCCCGCAGCTCCGCCGCCGCGTTCAGGGCTGACTGATAGGAGCCGCTGAACCGGGCGTTGAGACAGATACACAAGATAGGCAGTCCCGACCCGGCCAAAGGCCGGAACACCTCCAGGTAGTCATCCATAGTGGGCATGGATGTCTTGGGAAACACACCGGGCGCGTCCGCCATGCGCTGATAGAACTCCCGGGTGGGGATATCCCGCTCCTCCCGATAGTATACCTCATCCCCGATGGCTCCGTAGAAGGACACCATGGATACGCCCAGCCGCTCCACTTCTTCCCGCCCTAAATCACAGGAGCTGTCGCTCACAATACAGAATTTCATATGTCTCTCCTTTATTCTTTGGCCCGCTCCCCCTGCTGGCTGTGACCGGGCTCTCCCGGTGGGCAGGTGGGTAATAGTATAATTATATACCGGCCGCCGCAAAAACTCAACTTATTTTTGGTAAGTTTTTCTGATTTTTCCCGGAACCTCGAAGCCAGCACCACAGAGGCAGCAGGTAGAGGTAGAAGGACAGGGGCAAGGCCTCGGGTCCCACCTCCATGGTGGTCAGTGGGACCGTAGCGGCAATGGCCCATGGGACCAGCCCCGCCAGGTTGACAGCGGAGTTGCCGATATTGGCGGCCAGCTCCATGGGCGGCAGGTCCCGGCGGCGATACTCCTCCCCCAGCAGCTGGGCGTTCATCACAATGGCCACCGTCTGGTTGCAGAACAGGGCGCCGCACCCCACGCTGGCAGCCACATGAGCGGCAAACAGGCCGAACCGCTCCGCCAGCCGGCCAATCCGGTCAGTCACCGGAGTCAGCAAACCGGTGCCGCTGAACATTCCAGAGTAGGCGCAGGACAAAATTACAATGACGCACACACTTGCCATGGAGATCAGCCCGCCGCCGGACATCAGATCCGCCAGGTCGGGCTGGACAGGGCGGTAGCCCAGCACGCAGGCCCGGAGCAGCTCCGCCGGCGGGACATGCTGGACTAGCAGGGCGCACCCGGCAGACAGCACACAGCTCACCCCGATGGCGGCGGCGGCGCTTATATGGAACCAGGGCAGGACCAGAAGAGCCGCGGCTGGCAGGCTTGTGACCCAGGAGAGGGAAAAACCCTCCTCCAGGGCCGCCACGATCTGGGCATTCACCTCTTGAATGGGGCAGAGAAGAGACAGCGCGCCATAGAGCGCCGCGGTGAGGACCAGCGGAACCGGGGTATCCCGCCACATCCGCAGCTGAAAGGCACGCTGGTCCACCTTAGACACAGCTGACACCAGCGCCGCCGAGGAGGAGGCCGGGGACAGCCGCTCCCCGAAGTAGATGCCCGACATAATGGCCCCCGCCGTCACCGGAAGGCTGGCCCCGCCGCTGCGGGCGATGGTCATGAGGACCACCCCTGCCGTCCCCACCACGCCGAAGCAGCTGCCAAAGGCCAGGCTGAACACTCCGGACAGACCAAACGCCACCAGCACAAAGGTCCGGGGGGTGATGAACTGGATGCCGCCCCAGACAAAAAAGGCCACCGTCCCCCCTGCTCGCCACAGGGCGGTGAGCAGGCCCAGCATCAGCAGGATGCGCAGCACCTTCAGTGAGGTGACCATCCCCTCCGCCGCCATCCTCATCAGCGCCGGGGCGGGCGTCCCTCGCCGCGCCCCCACCGCAAAAAAGCAGACAAAGCCCGCCGCCAGTGCCCAGCCCAGGGAGGCCCCTTTCACCATACAGCCCACTACACAGGCTAAAAATACCCCAAATGCCGCCAAAAGGTCCATACTTTCTCCTCCGTTTTTAATCTATGGGGAATCATACCATCTCCATCTGAGTTTGTCACCCCCTTTTCGTTGGGTTCCCCCTTTTCTTTTTCTTTCTTCTGTGGTATAATATAGATTGAATTTGTATGTAAAGGTTGGGAGCATTTTTGGACAACATCATCCTCACAGGAATGCCGGGCTCCGGCAAAAGCACCATCGGGGTCCTGCTGGCCAAGGCGCTGGGCCTGGGCTTTGTGGACGTGGACCTGGTCATCCAGGAGCGGGAGGGGGCCCTGCTCCAGAAGATTCTGGACCGGTCCGGCACCGCCGCGTTTCTGGAGATCGAGGAGCAGGCGGTACTGAACCTGGACTGCCGCCATACCGTGATCGCGCCGGGGGGCAGCGCCATGTGCCGGGAGGGGGCCGCCCAGCATCTGAGCCGGCTTGGACCGGTGGTCTACCTGAATGTCCCCCTGGAGGAGCTCATGCGGCGCATCCAAAATATGTCTCAGCGGGGCATCGCCATGGAGCCGGGCCAGACTCTGGCCGATGTGTTGGCTTACCGCGACCCCCTTTACCGCAAATATGCCGACCTGATCGTGGACTGCCCCCCGGGACAGCCCCTGGATCAGACGGTACAACTGGTGCAGACCGCCATAAAGGAGTGCGGCCTGCTCCGCTGAATCAAACACCCCAGCCCGCAGGGCCCAAAAGCGCGGGCCGCGCTGGAGTTTATCTCTGACGTGAACAAGAAAAGGAAAGAGCAAATCCTATGACATTCAAAGACCTGGGGCTGAACGCCCCCATCCTGAGAGCCCTGGAGGAGCAGGGCTACAAAAAGCCCTCTCCCATCCAGGAGAAGGCCATCCCCCCCGCCCTGGCCGGGCGGGACGTGCTGGGCTGCGCCCAGACAGGCACAGGCAAGACCTGCGCTTTCGCCACTCCCATTTTGCAGCGGCTGGAGGCGGTCAATTCCCCCAAGCGGCCCATCCGGGCCCTTATCCTCACCCCCACCCGGGAGCTGGCCATCCAAATCGGCGAGAGCTTCGAGGCCTACGGAAAATATCTCAAGCTGCGCCACACCGTTATTTTTGGCGGCGTAGGCCAGAATCCCCAGGTGGAGGCCCTGAAAAAGGGGGTTGATATTCTGGCGGCTACCCCCGGAAGGCTGATGGACCTACACGACCAGGGCTTCATCTCACTGGATGCTCTGGAGATTTTCGTGTTGGATGAGGCCGACCGGATGCTGGACATGGGCTTTATCCACGATGTGCGGAAGATTTTGAAGTGGCTGCCCGAGAAGAAGCAGACCCTCTTCTTCTCGGCTACCATGCCTCCGGAGATTACCAACCTGGTGAACTCCCTTCTGAAGAACCCTGTTAAGGTGGCGGTGGACCCCATCTCCTCCCCGGTGGAGGTCATCCGCCAGTCGGTCTACCTGGTGGACAAGGGGAACAAAACCGGCCTGCTGGCCCATCTGATGGAGAAAAAGCGGGTCAAGAACGCCCTGGTCTTCACCCGCACCAAGCACGGGGCCAACAAGGTGGCCCGGGACCTGGCCAAGGCGGGCATCTCCGCCGCCGCCATCCACGGCAACAAGAGCCAGACCGCCCGCCAGCAGGCGCTGAGCGACTTCAAGGCGGGCAAGATCCGCTGCCTGGTAGCCACCGACATCGCCGCCCGGGGGCTGGATATTGAAGATCTGTCCCACGTATTCAACTACAATCTGCCCGAGGTGCCCGAAACCTATGTCCACCGCATCGGCCGCACCGGCCGGGCAGGCCGAGGGGGCGAGGCTATTGCCTTCTGCGATTTTGGCGAAAAGCCCTTGCTCAAGGACATTGAAAAGCTCACCGGCAGAAAGGTCCCCCTGGTGGAGGACCACCCCTACCCCATGCAGGTCTTCGAGGCCCCCAAGCGGGACAAAAACGGCAAGATTATTAACGAGGAGGACCAGGAGGCCCGTCAGGCCGCCCGAGAGCGCCGCCGGGAGCGGGAGGAAGCCCGGAAAGCCGCCGAGCAGGCCGGACTGGAGGCGGCAAAGGCCACGGCCGCCTCTGAGGCCGCACCGGCCGAACCCAGGAAGAAGCGCCGCCGGAAGGAAACGAGCGGCGCAATCCCCGAGGAGGTCATCCTTCGCCCCGCCCCCGTTGAGGAGGACACCTCCGACTATCTGCCCCCCTCCGCCCCTAAGCGGGGCGTGCGGCCCGGCGCTCTGATGGACACCGGCGACGCCATGCCAAACACCGAGTTTCGCCGCCCTAACCCCCTGGACAGCGACACCATCATGGACGCTACCGCCCGGCTGCTGGCCCCCAAGCGGTCGCTGCTGTCCTCTATCCTGCCCAAGCCCGCAGAGAAGCCAAAAGAGCGGAAGACGAAAAAATCGGAGCCCCAGAAGGCCAAGCAGGGCAAGGCGGCGGGACCCAAAAAGGCAAAACAGCCGGAACAGCCCCCAAAGGCCCCCAAACAGGCGAAGAAGGATCCGCCGAAAAAGGCCGCTCCCCCCAAAAAGAAGGCGGGAGCTCCCCGCCGGGACCGCCCCAGGTCCCCCGAACCCCCACGGAAGAATCAGCCCAAGGACTCCACCGAGCAGGCCAGCCTGATGAAGCCCTACTATCTGGACATTGGACGTTAGCCCGCCACAGCAAGCAGGGGCGGACATCATCCGCCCGCGTCCCCACCGCAGCCCCTCCATAAGAAACAGGCGGGTAATACCCGCCTCTACATTAAAGATACATTGACAGGAGGAAAACATCATGGATTATCAAGCTCTTTACCAGCAGAAGCTGACCACCCCTGAACAGGCCGTCAAGGCAGTCAAATCGGGGGACTGGGTGGACTACGGCTGGTGCACCAACCACCCCGTGGCCCTGGACAAGGCCCTGGCCGCCCGAAAGGACGAGCTCACCGATGTGAAGGTGCGCGGCGGCGTCACCATGTGGATGCCTGAAATCGCCAAGGCGGAGGACGCCGGGGAGCATTTCACCTGGAACTCCTGGCACTGCTCCGGCGTAGACCGAAAGATTATCGGCAAGGGGATGGGCTTCTTTGCCCCCATGCGCTACTCGGAGCTGCCCCGGTTCTACCGGGAAAACGTCACCGTGGACGTGGCCATGATTCAGGTCACCCCCATGGACAGTCACGGCAACTTCAGCTACGCCCTGGCCGCCTCCCACCTGGCCGACATGCTGGACAAGGCCAAGACGGTCATCGTGGAGGTCAACCAGAATTTGCCCTGGGTCTATGGCCTGACGGGCAGTGAGATCAACATCGCCGACGTGGACTATGTGGTGGAGGGAGACAACCCCGCCGTGGCCCAGCTGGGCGCGGGCGGCGAGCCCACCGACGTGGACCGGGCGGTGGCCAAGCTCATCGTGGAGCAGATCCCCAACGGGGCCTGCCTCCAGCTGGGCATCGGCGGCATGCCCAACACCGTGGGCTCCATGATCGCCCAGTCCGA
>JAAWPF010000060.1 GCA_022799835.1 Lawsonibacter sp.
CGCCCTTCGGATAGCAATGGATGGATAAACTGTGTCACCTGCGTAATGGATTTTTTTGTAACTTTGCGCGATTTTTCTGCAAAATTATGAAATTTTCCGCCGCAAATCGTCGATGCCCTCGCCCACACCGGCGTACTTCACCGGCACCCCCAGCTCTTTGGCGATGGCGATGGCGATGCCCCCCTTGGCGGTGCCGTCCAGCTTGGTGAGGACGATACCGGTGATGCCCGCCGCCTCCTTGAACTGCTTGGCCTGGATCAGGCCGTTCTGGCCGGTGGTGGCGTCCAGGACAAGGAGGGTCTCCCGGGCGCAGCCGGGCAGCTCCCGGTCAATCACCCGGGAAATTTTGTTCAGCTCGTTCATGAGATTCTGCTTGTTGTGCAGCCGGCCGGCAGTGTCCACCAGCACCACATCGGCCTTCCGGGCCTTGGCGGCGGACATGGCGTCAAAGACCACGGCGGCGGGGTCGGCCCCCTCGTGCTGCTTGATGATGTCCACCCCCGCCCGGTCGGCCCAGATGGTCAGCTGTTCGGCAGCGGCGGCCCGGAAGGTGTCGGCGGCACAGAAGAGGACCTTCTTGCGCTGGTCCCGGAGCTGGTGGCCGATTTTGCCGATGGTGGTGGTCTTGCCCACCCCGTTGACCCCGATGAACAGCACCACCGAGGGCTTGGTGGACAGGTCCAGGGAAATCTCCCCCGCGTTGAGGGCGCCGGCGATGACGTTCACCATCACCTCCCGGGCCCCCTCGATGGTCTTGACCCCCTCCGCCTTCACCCGGCGGCGCAGCTCCTCCACCAGCTCCAGGGTCACATCCATGCCGGTGTCCGCCAGAATCAGGGACTCCTCCAGCTCGTCGTAAAAGTCATCGGTAATCTCTGAGCCAAAGCCGGAGAAGATGTTGATTTTTTTCAGCTTGTCAAAAAAACCCATAGGTGATACTCCTTATTATTCGATTTTCTCCCCGCAATACGGACAGAACTGTCCCCATTCAAAACGCTCGGGCAGAGCCTTGCCGCAGTGGACGCAGAAGCTGGGGGACTCCTGACCGCTCTGGGCGGCGGACACGTCCCGGGAGGCAGATACACTCTGGGACACGTCCGGCGGAGCCTTGGGGATTACCTGCTCCAACCCCCAGAATATGAACTTGATTGCGGCGAACAGGACGATGATAAGCAGGATTCCCCCCACAATCAGCTTCCAGTCGCCGGATTGTTTCTTGTTGCCGTTCATGGTACTCCCTCCCAATCTAGCGCCCGATCCAGTCCCGGCCCACCAGCTCGTCCAGGCTGACCATGAAAAAGTCGGCCAGCTTGATGAGCCGAGGAATAGACGGCTCGCTTCTGCCCTCCTCATAGTATTGATATGTCCGCAGATTCAGCCCAAGATACTCCGCCGCTTCTTTCTGCTTTTTTCCTGACCTTATGCGTACATCTTTCAGTGATTCTGAAAATTGGCTCACAAAGTACACCATCCCTCTTGACATGTTAAAATTGTTCGTTTATAATAAGGCGAACAAATTTAACGCAAGGAGTTGTTTCTCATGAATTACCACATCTTAGAAATGCTCTATAATATTCCCGAGCTGCAAGACCTATCATACCAGATTTACCTGCAAATGCCAGAGCGAATTTCCCGCAAGGCACATCTGGCGGAGGTCTGGCAAGCCTGCAGGCAGCTTCCCGACCCGGAAGCCCAGGCTCTTTTTGACCGCCTGGAGGACGCCATACACTTTGACGGCGCTCTTCAGGAACGGGCGTCCTTTTTCACCGGGATCTATCTGGGCTGGGGGCTGTCCCACAGCGGTCTGTAGGGGCGGATGATATCCGCCCCTGCGAAAGGACTCCGGAGCTCCTTATCGGATATTCAGTTCCTTCTCCACATCGTTGAGGTTGATGGTGAGCATCCGGCTCACCCCCTGCTCCTTCGTCCTCGCAAGCTCCGTATCTCTCGCTTCCCCCTGCCGGGGAAAGCTCGCTCACTGCGCTGCTCGTCCTCTCCCCACCCGACCCGCTTCGCTGGGCTCGGGCGGGGCCCCGCTGTGCAGTCCCAGGGAGCTCATCGGATATTCAGTTCCTTCTCCACGTCATTCAGGTTGATGGTCAGCATCCGGCTCACCCCCTGCTCCTGCATGGTGACGCCGTAGAGGACGTCGGCCTCCTCCATGGTGCCCCGCCGGTGGGTGATGACGATAAACTGGGTCTTGGCCGACATATTACGCATATAGTGGGCAAAGCGGACCACATTGCTGTCGTCCAGGGCGGCCTCGATCTCGTCCATGACCACGAAGGGGGTGGGCCGGACCTTCAAAATGGCGAAGTACAGGGCGATGGCCACAAAGGCCTTCTCCCCGCCGGACAGCAGGGTGATGATTTTCAGTGCCTTGCCCGGGGGCTGGACCTTGATCTCAATGCCGCAGTTGAGGATGTCCTCCGGGTCCTCCAGCTCCAGGGTGGCCTTGCCGCCGCCGAAGAGCTCCACAAAGGTCTGCCCAAAGGCCTCGTTGATGGTGGCAAACTCCCGCTGGAAGATGGTTTTCATCTCCTCCGTAATGCCGGCGATAATCTCCTCCAGCTCCTTCTTGGCCTTGTCCACATCGTCCCGCTGGTCGGTGAGGTAGGTGTAACGCTCGTTGACCCGCTGGAACTCCTCAATGGCCCCCACGTTCACATTGCCCAGCCCGGAGATGGACCGTTTCAGCTCGGCGATGCGGCGGCTGGCCTTGGGGACGGACTCAATTTCCACCCGCTGCTGGCGGGCAGCCTCGTGGCTGAGCTCATAGTTCTCCCACAGCCGGTCCAGGATCTGCTTCTCCTCCATGGAGGCGGACACCTTTTTCTGCTCCAGCCGGGAGACCTCCCCCTCGGTGCGCAGCAGCTCCTCGTTGAGGGACTGGCTCTCCTTGGTGGCCTTCACCCGCTGGCCCTCCAAATCCAGCTTCTCCTGGTTCAGACGGGCAATGGCTTCGTTCCGGCTCTGGCTTTCCGCCTGGAGAGCGGCCAGGGCCCCCTCCTTTTCGGCGATCTCCTGGGTAAAGCCCAGGTTTTTTTGTTCGTAATCGACCATCAGCGCCCGGCTCTGGTCCCGGTCCCCCGCCATGCTGGCTTTCAGGTTTTCCAGTTCGGACAGGCCGGACCTTGTGGCTTCCCGCTCCGCCTCCAGGGCGGCCTGGGCGGCGCTGAGGGCGGCCGCCTCCCGAGCGACGCGGGCAGAGCGCTCCTGCATCTCGGTCTGACCTCTGGCCTTGCCCTCGGCCTCGCTCTTGAGGGCGGCGGTCTCCCCCTCCAAGGTTCGGATGCGGGCCCGGGCCGCCTGGGTATCCTTCTCGATCTGGGCGGTGCGCTCCTTGAGCTGCTCCAGCTCCTCCTTCTGGACGCCCTGCTGGCGCTCCAGCTCGGCGGTGACGGTGCGCCGTTGGGACAGCTCGCCCTCCGCTTTCAGGATGGCGTCCTCCCACTGGCGCAGCTGGGCCTGGACGGTCTCCAGCTCGTAGGCGGCGGCGGTGGACTCCCGCTCCGCCTCGGCCACTGTCTTGGCGGTCTCGGCCACCCGGCCCCGAATGTCGGCAAGCTGCTTGTTCAGCCGCTCCAGCTCGTTGGCCCGGCTGAGGATGCCGGCGCTGCGGCTGGCGGAGCCGCCCGTCATGGAGCCGCCGGGGTTCAGGACCTGGCCGTCCAGGGTGACGATGCGGAATTTATAGCCGTACTTCCGGGCGGCGGCGATGGCGGCATCCAGGTTTTCCATGACGGCTACCCGGCCCAGCAGGTTGGAAAAGATATTCTGATACCTGGGGTCGAAGGAAATCAGCTTGTCCCCGACTCCCACAAAGCCAGGCTCCCGGGACAGCTCCTGTCCCTCCTTAAGAAAGCCGGGGCGGATGGAGCTGAGTGGCAGGATAGTGGCCCGGCCCCCGTCCCGGCGCTTCAAATACTGGATGACGGCCTTGCCGTCCTCCTCCCGCTCCACCACGATGTTCTGCATGGCCCCGCCCAGGGCGGTCTCAATGGCCACGGTGAACCGGTCTGGCACCTTTAACAGGTCGGCCACCGGGCCGTGGATGTTGTGGAGGGTACCCCGCTGGGCCTCTCCCATGATCAGCTTGACCGACTTGGTGTAGCCCTCGTGCTCCCGCTCCATCTCGGTAAGCAGCTTGATTCGGGAGGTGAGGGCGTTCTCCTCCATCTGCAGCTTGACCTGCCGGTCCCGGGCCTGCTCCCACTTCTTTTTCCGGGAGTCCATCCGCAGCTGATAGCCCTGGATAACGTTTTTTACCCCGTCCCGCTCCTCCACCGCGTCATCGTACTGGCGCCTGGCGGCGCGGGCCTCGGCTTGGGCTTCTGTAATCCGGTCCTCCAGCTCATGGGCCTCCCGGCGGACGGTCCCGTCCCGGTCCATGACCTCCTGGGCGGCGGCGGCCAGGGCGGACAGCAGGGCCTTGGCCTCGGCGGCCCCGGCGGTGCTCAGGTCGGCCCGGCCGCGCAGCGCTTCCAGCTCCTTGGCCAGGGTACCGGCGGACCGGGCGGCCTCCTCCGCCTCTTGGCTCTTGGAGGCCAGGGCGGTCCGGCCCTCCTCCAGCTGGCGCTCAACTTCGGCCAGACGGGTTTTCCTCTGTTCAATCTGCTCGGACAGGGAGCCCTCCCGGCCCTCCTGCTGCTCCAGATCGGCCTGGATGCGCTGGGCCGACTCCAGATTGTGCTGGATGCTGCTCTTCAGCACGGCGATGGCCGACTCCAGCTCGTTGGCCTTTGCCTGCTGGCCCTGCATCTCAAAGCGCAGCCGGTCGGCCTCCACATCCTTGGCCCGCATCTCCTCCGAATACTTCTCAGCGGCGGCGTAGGCCCTCTCCTGAGCCACCTTGACCTCTTCCCTGCGGCGGACAGCCTCCTGATAGTCGGCCTCCAGCTTGATGTTGTTGGCCCGGATGCGTTCCAGGGTGTCCAGCCAGACAGAGATCTCCAGGCCCCGCAGCTCGTCCCGGAGGACCAGGAACTTTTTTGCCTTCTCACTCTGCTCCCGGAGGGGCTCCACCTGGAGCTCCAGCTCGGAGATTTTGTCGTTGATGCGCACCAGGTTCTCGTCGGTGCGCTCCAGCTTGCGCTCCGCCTCCTCCTTGCGGTGGCGGTAGCGGGAGATGCCGGCGGCCTCCTCAAAGACCTCCCGGCGATCGGCGGATTTTACCGACAAAATCTCGTCGATGCGGCCCTGGCCGATGATGGAGTAGCCCTCCCGGCCCAGACCGGTATCCATGAACAGCTCGTTCACATCCTTGAGGCGGACGGAGCGGCGGTTGATGTAGTATTCGCTCTCCCCGGAGCGGTAGTACCGCCGGGTGACCATCACCTCGGACTCCTCCATGTCAAAAAGGTGGCTGGTGTTATCCAGCACCAGAGACACCTCGGCGTAGCCCGTCTGCTTTCGCTTGGCGGTGCCGCCGAAAATGACGTCCTCCATCTTGCCTCCCCGGAGGGCCCGGGTGGACTGCTCCCCCATCACCCAGCGGATGGCGTCGGAGATGTTGGACTTGCCCGACCCGTTTGGGCCTACAATGGCGGTGATGTCCTCGCCGAAGGTGAGGACCGTCTTATCCGGAAAGGACTTGAATCCCTGGATTTCCAATGCTTTTAAATACAATCAGGCCACCTCGTATCGTCACACATGACCAAGTTGGTCATCTCTACTATTTCCGATATATTCAAATTTCGACCAATCATTTTTTCGTTTCAATTTTTCCTAATCGCAAATTGGAATTCTTACTGCTTCCAATTCGCGTCAAGCATTAAGATGTTATATTATACCAAGCGGGAGGAAAAAATGCAATTACAAATCACATAAAATGGGCGGCCCAAAGACCGCCCATCCGTTATTTCCGATATTTTCCCGACTTGACCACTCCCACTGCCAGAGCCAGCAGGATCACCAAAATCTGGATCTTCATGAGCTCCCTCCTCCCCTACGCCCGCACCACCGCATGGAGCAGCGACCAGATGGACCAGAGGAAGCCGGCCACAAAGAGGATTGCCAGCACAGGGACCACTAATTCAGCGGAGGAGACCAGCTCCTGGGGGAAAGTCTGGAGCAGGAGCATGGGGACGACGCAGATGCCCCAGATAATCCAGCCGCCCTTTGCGCCGAACCGCTGGATCAGCGCCCCCACGATGACACCGCCGGTTACGGCCATGGCGAAAATCAGCAGCCACCAGTACCAGTCCAGGGTGAAGGCCTCAATAATCAGGGTCTTTTCCGGCACGGGGACCAGTTCTCCGGCCATATTCTCAAAGACCTTCCCGGTAATAGGGGCGTCGTAGCCGGGAGAGGTTGCAAATTCCATCACACCGGACCCTCCCATCACCCAGCCGTTCATCCCCGCCAGCTTTGCCCACAGAGGGACGCAGAGGAAGCGCTCGACGGCGGCCAGCAGTCCGCCCAGGGCCAGGGCGAAGGCGGTCTCGAAGGAGGCCAGGCCCAGGGTCAGGCCCAGGGCCCGCTTCCGGGTCTGGCCGAAGCGGAGGGCCTGGTCAAAGCTGACCCCCACGTGGGAAATCCCGGCGATGAGGGCGACAAGGCCGCCCACAATGGGGAACAGAATGCAGGACACGGTGACGCTGGTGTCCGGCCGGCCAAAGTGCATCACGCACCCGATGATAATTTGAATCACCAGGAACAGGCCCCCCTCCACCGCCATGTAGAGGGCCAGGTCGTCCAGGTTCAGCTTTACCAGCTTTTGAAACAGTTTCAGCATCTCGACTCACCTCACAACATAACGCTGGACAACCTTCCAGATCAGGAATTCTCCGCCCACCGCGCCGACGGACAGCACGGTCAGCCCCGCCTTGGGCAGGACGGCAAAGAACCAGCCCCACTCCGAGTCCAGAAGGGTGTCCATAACCCCGGTATCTGCGGAGAGGATCATAAATATTGTGACAAAAATCATCACAAAGATGGAAATCGTGACCAGGACGCCGCCCAGAATCTTGTTTTTTACCATCACCAGCCCGCTGAGACAGCCCAGCACTATCAGCACTATGCACACCAGGGGAAAGAGCCAAACCCGGCCATCGAACATGTCCAGAAGGGCCCACCGCTCCCGGACCTCCCAGTTGGCCATGGCGGGAAAGGCGGTCATGAACAGCTGGAGCCCCCAGCAGACGGCGGCGTAGAACAACATGATCCCCTGGAGGGCCCAGAAGAAGTCCACCCGCCGGGCCCCCATGGACAGGCCCAGGTTCAGGTTGTTGGTGCACAGGGCGAAGGCGTAGAGGAACAGGCACATCAGGATCATGGTGGGGAACATGCAGTAGTAGGTCTCGAAGAGGTTACTGGTCTCCAGGTCATTGGGCACGCCGGTGGTGTAGCACCCCACGATCACGATGGCGGCGAAGCCAAAGAGGGCCCCCAGATTGACCCAGGCGAAGTTTAGCAGGAAACGAAAGGATTTTCCCATTGCTCCCGCCCCCTTACTGGGCGTCCCCGTGGCCGCACAGGGACACGAAGACGTTTTGCAGGTTCATGGGAGCGATGTCCACGTCCGCCTCCCGGGCGGCCTCCAGCTTGACCACGTCCCCCCGGACGGCCACCGTCTTATGCCGGCCCATCTGGTGGGTGGACAGCACCTGAAGCCCCCGGCACACCCGGTCCACCACGTCCTCCCGGCCGGAGACATAGCGGAATTGGCCGATCAGCTCCTCGGTTTCGGTGTTCTCGATGATGCGGCCCTCGTCCAGGATGATGACCCGCTCGAACACCGACGCGGCCTCCTCAATGATGTGGGTGGAGACGATGAAGGTGCGGCCCGTCTGGGCGAAGTCCTCCAGCAGCAGCTGGTAGAACCGCTCCCGCATGACCACGTCCAGTCCGGCGGCGGGCTCATCCAGGATGGTGACGGGGGCCCGGCTGGCCAGGGCGATCAAAATGGTCACCATGGACATCTGGCCCTTGGACAGCTGGGAGATCTTCTTCTTGGTCTCCAGCTTGAACTCGTCCAGCAGGCGCAGGGCGTAGTCAAGGTCCCAGTTGGGGTAGTAGATGGCGGCGGATTTGAGATAGTGCTTCACCTTCAGGTTGTTGGGCCCGGAAAACAGGGTGGCCTGGAGCTCCCGGGAAAAGCAGATGTCGTTCAAAGCCCGCTGGTTCTCCCAGACCGGCTGGCCATCGTAAGTGACCTCCCCGCTATTTTTGGTGTTCTGGGCGGTGAGGATGCCCAGCAGGGTTGTCTTGCCCGCCCCGTTGCGGCCGATGAGGCCGTAGATCTTTCCCGGCTCAATGGTCAGGTCCAGGTTGTGGAGGACCTCCTTGTCCTTGTAGGACTTGCACAGGCCCTCGGCCTTTAAAATTCCAGCGTTCATTTGTCGTTCTCCTCTCTGACGGCCCGCTCAATCATGGCCGTAATTTCTTCCCCGGTCAGGGCCAGGGAGGCCCCCTCCTTCACCAGGGGTTTTACAAATCCGTCATAAAAGGCTGCCTTTCGCTTCTGTTTCACGGTCTCTCCCGCTCCTTTCGATACGAACATGCCGATGCCCCGGCGCTTGTACAAGATTCCGTCCGCTACCAGCAGATTGATGCCCTTGGCCGCCGTGGCCGGGTTGATATTGTATCCCCGGGCCAGCTCGTTGGTGGAGGGCACCTGTTCCTCCTCCCGGTAGACCCCCCGGAGGATGTCGTCCTCCAGCATCCGGGCAATCTGCAAATAGATCAGGGA
>JAAWPF010000061.1 GCA_022799835.1 Lawsonibacter sp.
GAGGCGAAGCTGGCCGTCACCCCGCCGGTGGTGGGGTGGGTGAGGCAGGAGATGTACAGCCCGCCCGCCGCCTGAAACCGCTGAATGGCGGCGGCGGTTTTGGCCATCTGCATCAGGGAGAAAATACCCTCCTGCATCCGGGCCCCGCCGCTGGCGGAGAAGATAATCAGGGGCAGCTTCTTCCGGGCGGCGTACTCGGCGGCGCGGGTGATTTTCTCTCCCACGGCGATACCCATGCTTCCCATAAGAAAGCGGCTGTCCAGCACGGCAAAGACGGCCTTCCGGCCCTCGATTTTGCCTGCGGCGGACACCGCGGCATCCTTCAGGCCGGTCTCCTCCCCCAGGGCGGCCAGCTTGGCCGGGTAGCCAGGGAAGGCCAGGGGGTCGGCGGGGGCCAGCGGCTCCTCCAGCTCCTGGAAGGAGCCGGGGTCCAGAATGTTGGACAGGCGGTAGTAGGCGTCGATGGGGCTGTGAAATCCGCACTTGGGACACACCCACAGCTCCCGCTCCCACTCCAGATTGGAGCTCTCCGCCCCGCAGGCGGAGCAGCGGGTCCGCCGGGAGGAGGTGATCTTCCCCTCCCGCATGGCCCGGTAGGTCAGCAGCCGGTCCCGCCGGCGGGAAAATGTTCGGTTCATGGTTCTCCCTCCATCAGCCGGTCGCAGGTCCGGGCCAGCTCCAGCAGCCGGCCCAGGTTTTTATCCAGAAACCCGGTATCGTACTGGCCCCGGACGAATTCGGGGTCGTGCATGATTAAATGGGCCAGGGGGGCGTTGGTGGGGTAGCCCTCAATGATGAGCTCCTCCAGCGTCCGGCGCATCCGGCGGATGGCCTCCAGCCGGGTGGGGGCGTGGGAGAGCACCTTGGCTACCAGAGAGTCGTAGTAGGGGGGTACCTCATAGCCGGTGTACAGAGCGGTGTCCACCCGTACCCCCGGCCCGCCGGGCAGATGGAGGAACGTGGTGGTCCCCGGACGGGGCGAGAACTCCCGCTCCGGGTCCTCGGCGTTGATGCGGCACTCAATGGCGTGGCCGGTCACGGTCACGTCTTCCTGAGTGAAGGACAGGGGCAGGCCGGAGGCCACCCGCAGCTGCTCCTTCACCAGGTCGATGCCGGTAACCAGCTCGGTAACCGGGTGCTCCACCTGGATGCGGGTGTTCATTTCAATAAAGTAGAACTGTCCCGCCGGGGACAGGACAAACTCCACCGTCCCGGCGCCCACGTAGCCCGCCGCTCTGGCGGCGGCCACAGCGGCCCGGCCCATCTCCTCCCGCAGGGCGGGGGTGAGGGCCTTGGAGGGGGACTCCTCCACCAGCTTCTGCCGGCGGCGTTGAATAGAACAGTCCCGTTCCCCCAGGTGGACCACGTGGCCCTGCTGGTCCGCCATGATTT
Organism: Lawsonibacter sp.; assembly: GCA_022799835.1. Lineage (GTDB taxonomy): Bacteria > Bacillota > Clostridia > Oscillospirales > Oscillospiraceae > Lawsonibacter. The sequence continues at coordinate 1,393 of JAAWPF010000061.1, forward strand.
GGAACTCAATGTGCCGGGGATTGACCACCAGCTTCTCCAGATAGAGCTCCCCGTCGCCAAAGCAGGCTACAGCCTCCGCTTTGGCCTCCTGAAAGGCCCGATCTATGTTCTCCGGACCGTCCGCCTGGCGCATCCCCCGGCCCCCGCCCCCGGCGGAGGCCTTCAGCAGGACAGGGTAGCCCACCTCCTCCGCCAGAGCCTTGGCCTGACGGATGTTTTTCAGCGGCCCGTCCGACCCGGGCACCACCGGTACCCCGGCGCTCTGAGCCAGGGTTCGGGCGGCGGACTTGCTGCCCAGTTTTCGGATTACGTCTCCGGCGGGGCCGATGTACTTCAGTCCCGCCTGGACGCACCGGTCGGCGAAGTCAGGATTCTCGGACAAAAAACCGTAGCCGGGGTGGACGGCGTCGCATTTGCCGGCCAGGGCGGCGGAGAGGATGGCGTCCTGATTGAGATAGCTGTCCGCCGCCTTGGCCGGGCCGATACACAGGGAACGGGTGGCCAGCTGGGCGTGGAGGGCGCTCTCGTCGGCCTGGGAGTACACCGCCACCGTCTCCACGTCCAGCTCCCGGCAGGCCCGGATGATTCGCAGGGCGATCTCCCCCCGGTTGGCAATGAGGACTCGTTTCAGCATGGCCTTATACCCTCCGGATGCGGAACAGGGGGGAGCCCACCCCCACCGCCTCGCCGTCCTGGACCAGGACCTCCTCCACCACGCAGTCGGCGGGGGCGGGGACCTCGCTCATCATCTTCATGGCCTCGATGAGGCACAGAGTGTCTCCCTTCTTCACCTCAACCCCGGGCGTGACATAGGGGGGCTCCTCCGGGGCGGGAGCGGCGTAAAAGACACCCACCAGGGGCGCGGTGACCGCCTCGCCCTCCTTCTCCGGGACAGCGGGCGCGGCTGCGGGAATATCCGCGGAGACGGCAGCCGGTGCCTGGGACACAGTCACTTCCCGGCGCAGGGCCACCCGATCCCCTCCATGCTCCCACTCCAGAGCGGTCAGGCCGGAGGCGGCGAAGCGGTCCATCAGGCCGTATAATTCCTGCAATTCCATGGACAGCCTCCCGGCCTTAGGCCTGCTTGCTCTTGATGTAGTCCAGAATGTCCTGGACAGTGTGGATCTTCTCCAGGTCCTCGTCCTCAATGCCCACGCCCAGGCTCTCCTGAAGAGCCATGGACAGCTCCACAATCTCCAGGGAATCGGCATCCAGATCCTCAATCAGGCTGGTCTCCGGCTTGACATCGTCAGCATCGCAGCTCAGAGTCTCCACAATGATGTTCCGTACGTTTTCAAAAGTAAGTTCCATAGTTCGTAACCTTCCTTTTTAGTTTCAAGTATTTTATGTAAAAAAATTTAACTAAAATACTTGAGAATTATTATATCGTCTGCCCTGGGATTGTCAAGGGAAATTTTCCCGCACGCCCCTTTTCTATGTTTCCTACAAGGGGCGAAAGACGATTGTCTGTGTTTTATGGACACATTTGTCACAGTATCCCCCAGGAAAATGCCGCCGCCTTCTCCTCTTTTGCCATTGACACCCTATTTTCCGCGGGATATAATAAAAAGCTGAGATATCTGCCGGCAGTGCATCACAAATTCACTCTAAATTCATTTTGAAAGGGGCTCTTTTCTATGAGCGACCAGCGTGTTTACAACTTCGCCGCCGGTCCCTCCGCGCTTCCGCTTTCCGTGCTGGAGCGCGCCGGGTCGGAGATCACCAACTACCGGGGATCCGGTATGTCCGTGATGGAGATGAGCCACCGATCCAAGGCTTTTATGGACATTTTCCAGGAGACTCAGGACAAGCTGCGCCGGCTGATGAACATCCCGGACAATTACCGCGTTTTGTTTCTCCAGACCGGGGCGTCCGGCCAGTTTTCCATGGTTCCGCTGAATCTCATTGGCAAAACGGGGAAGGCGGACTACGCCGTCACCGGCAATTTCTCCAGCCTCGCCTATAAAGAGGCCAAAAAGTACGGCCAGATCAGCCTGGCTGCCGATACCGGCGACCGGAATCACTGCTATATCCCCCGGCAGGACGGCCTGAAGCTGGACCCGGATGCCAGCTATTTCTACTACTGCGCCAACAACACCATCTACGGCACCGAGTGGGATTATGTGCCCGAGACGGGGGAGGTTCCTCTGGTGTGCGACATGTCCTCTGACATCCTGTCCATGCCGGTGGACGTGTCCAGATACGGCATTATTTACGCCGGGGCTCAGAAGAATATGGCCCCCGCCGGACTGACAGTGGTCATCATTCGGGAGGACCTGGCCGGCCGTGAGCTGCCCAATACCCCGCTGATGATGAACTATCAGACCATGATTGACAAGGATTCCATGTACAACACCCCCCCCTGCTGGTGCATCTATATGCTGGGGCTGGTCCTGGACTGGGTGGAGGAGAACAGCGGTCTGGCCGGCATGAAGAAGCTGCGGGACCTGCGTTCCGGTATGCTCTACGACACGCTGGAGGGATCCCGGATCTTCCGGCTCCACGCGGAGAAGGGCTCCCGGTCCGGCATGAACGTCACCTTCCGCACCGAAAGTGATGAGCTGGACGCCAAATTCGTCCAGGAGGCCGCGGCGGCCGGCTTTGTCAGCCTGAAGGGCCACCGGAAGGTTGGAGGGATGCGGGCCTCCATCTACAACGCCATGCCGGTGGAGGGTGTGGAGAAGTTGTGTGAGTTTATCCGGGCGTTTGAGAGAGCGAATTAACCTATTGAAAAAGTAGGAAATAAAGCTTATACTCCTTTTACCCAAATTTAAGGGGGAATTTCCATGCTTCAAAAACAGAGACTGCATCTGCTCACCGTCTCCGCTCTGTTTGCGGCGGCTATTACTGTAATGACCGCCTATATGCTCCATATCCCCATCCCTACCGGGGGCTATATCCACCTGGGGGACGCGCTGATCTATCTGGCCGCCTGTCTGCTGCCCGTCCCCTATGCCGCGGCCGCGGCTGCCATCGGCGCAGGGCTGGCCGATTTGCTCACCGCCCCCATGTGGGTGCTGCCCACCCTGGCGATTAAGGCGGCGGTGGTGCTGTTCTTTACCAGCAGCCGCGAACATATCCTGTGCCGCCGGAACTTAGCTGCGGTCATCATGGCTGGACTGTTCTCCCCCGCCGCTTACGCTCTGGCCGGCTGCGCTATGGCCGGGACGCTGGCCGTTTTTGCCCCCCAGTTCCTGGGCACTCTGGTCCAGGGCATCGGCAGCGGCGCGCTGTTTCTCGTCATCGCTCCCGCGCTGGACGGTGTGAAGCTGAAGGAGCGGGTGAACGCATAACGCAGGAGGGTTATCTATGACCGATAAAGAACTTGCTCTGGAAATTTGCGGAGAAATCCGCTCCGGGCACAAAAAGATCTGTCTGCCCTACAGGCTGGAGCCGGGGGACCCTGGCCTAACGGACAGCAAGGTGGACGGCATTCCCTACTTCCCCAAAGAGGAACCCTGGCCCAAGGACGCCAACGGCGCCCCTCTGCTGTTCCTGTCCCAGATCGACTGTACTCAGCTCGCCGCCCTGCCTGACTTTCCCCACACCGGCCTGCTCCAGTTTTTCGTGGGTTCAGATGACGTCTGGGGCATGGATTTTGACGACATGACCAACACCGGCGGCTTCCGAGTATTCTATTGGGAGACGGTGGACCCCTCCGTCACCAAGGCGGATGTGGCGGCCAAACAGCCCCCTGTGCCGGAAGAGTACGGCTCCCCGGTCTGTAAGCCCTGCTGTATTGTATTCCAACAGCCCTGGGAGCAGGCCGTTCCGGATGGGGACTTCCTCTTTGAGACGCTGTTTGTGGAGAAATGGAACCGGCGCTGTCCGGAGAAGCCGCTGAAAACGCTGTGGGATTTTTATAATCTCTTTCCGAAGGAGGAGCGTGACTACAGCATCTTTGAGGAAAATCCGGACGGTGAGGATGAGACCGACGTGCCCAACCACCGTATGGACGGCTTTCCCTTCTTCACGCAGTCTGACCCACGCACCGAAACGTTGGAATACGAGAGCTTCGATACCCTCCTGTTCCAGCTGGACAGCGACAGCAGAGACCGGAAGGACCTGGTTCTTTGGGGCGACTGCGGCGTGGGCAACTTCTTCATCAACCGTGAGGCCCTGAAACGCCGGGACTTCTCCAAAGTCCTCTACAATTGGGATTGCTGCTGATTTTAAAACTGATTCGAGGTTAAACATATGTACCGTATCAAAACGCTGAACAAAATTTCCTCTGTGGGCCTGTCCCGGCTGGACCGGGACCGCTTTCAGGTGGGGAGCGACCTGGAGAACGAGGACGGTGTGCTGGTCCGTTCCGCCCCTATGCACGACTATGAGTTCCCGGAGTCCCTCCGGGCCATCGCCCGGGCGGGGGCGGGCACCAACAATATCCCCATTGACCGCTGCTCCGAAAACGGCATTGTAGTCTTTAACACCCCCGGCGCCAACGCCAACGCCGTGAAGGAACTGGTCATCGCCGCCATGCTCGTCGCCTCCCGGGACATACTGGGCGGGGCGGACTGGGTGCAGGAGCAGGCCCACACCCCCAAAGTGGACGTGGCCGCCGCGGTGGAGAAGGGCAAGTCCGCCTTTGCCGGCCCGGAGCTGTACCGCAAGACTCTGGGGGTCATCGGCCTGGGGGCCATCGGGGCCCTGGTGTGCAACATCGCTCTGGATCTGGGGATGGACGTCTACGGCTACGACCCCTTCCTGTCGGTGGACGCCGCCCTGCGGCTGGACCGACACGTCCATGTGGTAAAGGACGTGGATGAGCTCTATAAGGTGTCTGACTATGTCACCCTCCACATCCCCTACACCGGTGCCACCCAGGACTTTATCAACGCTGAGGCCATCGCCAAGATGAAGGGCCAGGTGCGGGTGCTCAATCTGGCCCGGGGCGGGCTGGTGAACGACGACGACATGATCGCCGCCTTGGAGTCGGGCCGGGTGGCTAAATACGTCACAGACTTCCCTGACGACCGGATTACTACGGTGAAAAACGTCATCGCTCTGCCCCATCTGGGGGCCTCCACCCCGGAGAGCGAGGAGAACTGCGCCGTCATGGCGGTGCGTCAGCTCCAGGACTACCTGCTCAATGGCAACATCAAAAACTCCGTCAACCTGCCCAACGTCTCCCAGGAGTGGAGCGGCATTGCCCGCATCTGCCTGATTCACAAGAATGTTCCCGCCATGCTGACCCAGATTATGGGGGTGTTGTCCGACGACCACATCAATGTGGAGAATATGACCAACAAGTCCAAAAAGGACTACGCCTACACCATGGTGGACGTGAACACCCGCATCACCGACGAGGTGGCTGAGGAGCTGCGGGCCATCCCCGGCATGATCCGGGTGCGGGTGCTGAACCACTGATTTTGGAGGGAATAGGATGGTTTTCATTTCCTGGAACGTCAACGGCCTGCGGGCCTGTATGAAGAAGGGGTTTGCCGATTTCTACCAGGGGAGCAGGCCCGACTTTCTCTGCCTCCAGGAGACCAAAATGGAGCGGGGCCAGGCGGACGTTCCCCTGGGGGAGGGCGTGCTGGAATATTGGAACTCCGCCGAGAAGAAGGGGTACTCCGGCACCGCGATTTTTACCCCTCATTCCCCTATCGCCTCGTCCTGCGGCATGGACCGGGAACCCCACGACCATGAGGGACGGCTCATCACCTTGGAGTACGAGAAATTCTATCTGGTGTGCTGCTATACCCCCAACGCCCAGGACGGGCTGAAGCGGATCGACTACCGGATGGCCTGGGAGGACGACCTGCGGGAGTACCTTATGTCTCTGGATAAGACCAAGCCAGTGGTCTATTGCGGTGATTTGAACGTGGCCCATGAGGAGATTGACCTGAAAAACCCCAAGACTAATCGGGGGAACGCCGGCTTCTCCGACCAGGAGCGGGAGAAGATGACCGTCCTTCTGGCCTCCGGCTTTACCGATACCTTCCGCGCCCTCTACCCGGACCGGGAGGGGGCCTACTCCTGGTGGTCCTACCGCTTCAACGCCCGGAAGAACAACGCGGGATGGCGCATTGACTACTTCATCATCTCTGACCGCTTGAAGGACAAGATCCTCCGGGCGGAGATTCTGGCGGATGTGGAGGGCAGTGATCACTGTCCGGTGCTGTTGGAGCTGGATATTTAGAAAGAAGGAATATTCCATGAAGCTGTGCGAATTATTTGGCAAGGGCCGGACTGTCTTCACCTGCGAGGTGTTCCCGCCCAAAAAGACCGCTCCGGTGGACAGTATCTATAAGACCCTGGACGGCATGAAGGACATCCGCTTTGACGCCATCAGCGTCACCTTCGGCGCCGGCGGCTCGAACGTGAACCAGAGCACGCAGGAGATTGCTGCTCTCATTGAGAACCAGTATCACATCCCCGCAATGGCCCACCTCACTTGTGTGGCCGCCGGCCGGGAGGATGTGGACCGCATCCTGGACCAGCTGAAGGCCAGCGGGGTGGAGAATGTCCTGGCCCTGCGGGGAGACGCGAACCCCGACTACCCCCCCAAGACCGACTTCAAATACGCCAGTGAGTTGGTGGCCTATATCCGGGAGCGGGGAGACTTCGGCATCTCCGCCGCCTGCTACCCAGAGGGGCACTTGGAAAGTCCCGACATGGTCAGCGATGTCCGCCGCCTGAAGGAGAAAGTGGACGCCGGCGCCCAGCATCTGGTCAGTCAGCTGTTCTTCGATAACGACGATTTCTTCCGATTTTTGGAGCGGGCCCGCATCGCCGGCATCAATGTCCCCATCGAGGCGGGCATTATGCCCGTGCTCAGCGCCAAGTCCATCCAACGCATGGTATCCCTGTGCGGGGCCAGTATGCCTGCCAAGCTCACCCGCATCCTGGCCCGGTATGGCGACCACCCCGAAGCCCTGCGGGAGGCGGGCATCGCCTACGCCATCGACCAGATTACTGACCTGATTGCCGGCGGAGTGGAGGGCATCCACCTGTACACCATGAACAACCCAGACGTGGCCAGGGAGATTGCCAAGAGCATTGCCTCCATTCGGAAGCTGTAAAAAATAGAAACCTCCGGCTTGATGAAGCCGGAGGTTTCTGTTTTTTATCCTCTGTTTTGAAAACAGCGGAGGCCAAGGCTTTTTATACCTTGACCTCCGCTGTTCGTTTTGACATCAGAGCCACACCATCACGGCGAAGCCGCCTTTGAAATAATAGGTGTTCGTCCAATGTCCATCTGGTGGACCTGATGGGGATCAAAC
>JAAWPF010000062.1 GCA_022799835.1 Lawsonibacter sp.
CTTGGTGAGGTTCAGAAATGGAATGCGGGGATATTTTGGTATTCTTCCGGAATATCCGGCCCAAGATTTTTTATCAGCACGGAGGGCTCGTCAGGGAATGTCAACTACCGGCGGGGGGTGGACCTTGTCATGGCGGCGTCTCTGGCCCTGTGCGCGGTGAGCCTGGTCTGGCCCCGCTGAGTCCGCCCGAAAATTGGCAAAAAATTTTCCGTGACATTTCTCCTTCGCGGGTGTATGATGTGGGCAGAAATATATTTTTGTGAAAGGAATGATTCCAATGAGCCGTATGAGCCGAAAGCTGCGGGAGCGGGAGTTTGTAGAGCTGACCCATGAGCTGCTGGACTCCGAGCCGGTGCGGATGATGGGCCGGTGGAAGCACCACGGCCCGGTCACCACCCTGGACCACTCCCTGTTTGTGGCCTTCAGCACCTATCGCATCGCCCGTATGCTTCGCCTGGACGTGCGCGCCGCCGTCCGGGGGGCCCTGCTCCACGACCTGTATCTGTACGATTCCAAGGACAAGTCCGCCCATCCGGGCAACCAGTGCTTTGACCACCCCCGCTTTGCCGCCCGGAACGCCGCCGCCCTCACCCCCCTCACCCCCAAGGAGCGGAATATCATTCTTTCCCACATGTGGCCCCTGGGGGGCGCCCTGCCCCGGTCCCTGGAGGCGTGGATGGTGGACCTGGTGGACACCGTCTGCGCCGGGCTGGAGGTATCCCGCATCTGCCGGCCCTCCCGCCTGCGGGAGCGGCTGGGTGTGCGCCCGCTGATCCCTGTTTACCAATAAAAAACCTATGACCGTCTGTCCGGAGCGCCGGAGGGGCGGTCATTGCCATTTTTCACAGGATTTCGCCGTCAAAAGCCCGATTCTTGTTTTTCGTAAAAAATATTGCCGGACGGTGGCAAAACGGAAAAATATATGCTATAATACCACCGGGCGCCGCGCCGCGGCGTGAAGTTCCAGGACAGGAGGAGCGTTATGAACGACTATTCCGCCCCGCTTCAGGCCAAGCGGGAGCAGCTTTTGCAGGCGGGCGTGCTGATGATGGACCCCGCCGCCGTCTATGTGGAGGAGGGCGTTATGGTGGGGGCGGGCACCCTGCTCCTGCCCGGCACTATCCTCCGGGGAAAGACAGTGATTGGGGAAAACTGCTGCATCGGCCCCCAGGTTATGCTCACCGACTGCGCCGTGGGGGACGGGTGCGCCATCAACGCCTCCCAGTGTGAGGAGAGCACCATTGAGAAAAACTGCCAAATCGGCCCCTATACCCATATCCGGCCCCACTGCGTGGTGGGGGAGGGCTCAAAAATCGGGGCTTTTGTCCAACTGAAAAACTGTAATCTGGGCCGGGGGACCAAGATGGCCCACCTGACCTATGTGGGGGACAGCGACGTGGGAGAGGACTGCAATTTCGGCTGCGGCACCGTCACCTGCAACTACGACGGCTTCCAGAAGCACCGCACCACCATCGGCAGCCACGTCTTTGTGGGCTGCAACACCAATCTGGTGGCCCCGGTGACAGTGGAGGACGGGGCGTTTATCGCCGCCGGCACCACCGTGACGGACACCGTCCAGGAGGACGCCATGGCCATCGGCCGGGTCCGCCAGGAGGTCAAGGAGGGCTGGGCCAGAGAGAACCGGCGGAAAAAGGAGAAAAAGTAGACTGGCTGTGGGTGAGCGGACCCATAGAGAGAAAGGGAACGCAGAAAGAGGGGGCCGGCCGGACCCGGCCGGCTCAAACATGGGAGGATGAAAACGTATGATCGCACACGGCAAAGACATCAAGGTCATCACCGGCAACTCGAACCCCGCGCTGGCCGCGGACATCTGCAAGGAACTGGGCATCCCGCTGGGCAACTCCGAGGTGGGGGCTTTCTCCGACGGGGAGAACTTCGTCTCCATCTATGAGACGGTCCGGGGTTCGGATGTATTCGTGGTCCAATCCACCTGCGCCTTTGCCAAGGACGGGAAGATCAGCACCGTCAACGACGCGCTGATGGAACTGCTTATCATCATAGACGCCCTGAAACGGGCCTCCGCCGGCCGGATCACCGCAGTGATCCCCTATTTCGGCTACGCCCGGCAGGACCGTAAGACCAAGCCCCGGGACCCCATCTCCGCCAAGCTGGTGGCCAACCTGATTACCACCGCCGGCGCCGACCGGGTCCTCACGATGGACCTCCACGCCAATCAGATTCAGGGCTTCTTTGATATCCCGGTGGACAACATGCTGGGTTCCCCCATCTTTGTGGATTACTTCAACCGCAAATATAAGGACGAGAAGGACGAGACCATGGTGGTCTCCCCCGATGTGGGGTCGGTGGCCCGGGCCCGGGCCTTTGCCCAGAAGCTGAACATGCCCCTGGCCATTGTGGACAAGCGGCGGCAGAAGGCCAACTCCTCCGAGGTGATGAACATCATCGGCGATGTGCGGGACAAGCGGGTCATTCTTCTGGACGACATGGTGGATACTGGCGGTTCCCTGTGTCACGCGGCCAAGGCTTTGGTGGAGATTGGCGGCGCCAAGAGCGTCACCGCCTGCGCTTCCCACGGCGTCCTCTCCGGACCCGCCATTGAGCGCATCCAGGCCAGCGCGCTGGATGAGGTGGTATTCCTGAACACCATACCCCAAAAGCCCGAGGTCCACTGCGATAAAATCCGCTACATCTCGGTGGCCCACCTCTTCGCCGAGGCCATCAGCCACATCTACATGGAGACCTCCGTGTCTCCCCTGTTTGTGTAAATAGTTCGGGGCGGCCAAGTAGGGCCGCCCCTTTTGAAACGAGGAAGGAACCATGTTTTGTAAAAAGGACGCCGGGGGCGTGAGCTGGCTGCTGGTCTGCCTGGGTAACCCCGGGGACAAGTATGAGAACACCCGGCACAATGTGGGCTACATGGTGGCTGACGAGGTGGCCGGGCGCCAGGGCAAGCCCATCCAGCGGCTGAAATTCAAGGCGCTGACCAACATCCTCACCATTTCAGGGGAAAAGGTGCTGGTAATGAAGCCCATCACCTACATGAACCTGTCCGGCGAGGCGGTGCGGCCGGCGGCGGACTTTTACAAGGTCCCCCCCGCCCGCGTGCTGGTGGTGTCCGATGACACCGCCCTGCCCGTGGGCAGGCTGCGCATCCGGCAGAAGGGCTCCGCCGGAGGGCATAACGGCCTGAAAAGTGTCATCCAGCACCTGGGCACCGACCAGTTCCCCCGGCTGCGGGTGGGGGTGGGGGAAAAGCCCCACCCCGACTACGACCTGGCCGACTGGGTGCTGGGCAAGTTCGCGGGGGAGGACAAGAAGGCCATAGACGCCGCGGTGAAAAGGGCCGCCGACGCCATTGAGTGCATTCTGGCCCAGGGCATCGACCGGGGCATGGGGAAATTTAACGGGTAGACCGAAAATTCACAGGATATCTGTTGTAATATACCGGAAAACCTGACAAAATAAGACCATCAAGAAGAAAGAGGGCTGACCGGATGTCAACCGAAAAGGGAATTTTAGCGGCCCAGAAGGCCGCAATGTTCGACCTGATCCAAATTATCAAAAAACAGCCGGACAAGACCTATGCCGTGGAGGAGATGGTGTCGCCTATATCACAGGCGCGGAGCAGTAAAACGTCAGGTTCATATGAAAAAGCCCCCGCGGAGAGCGGCCTCTCTCCGCGGGGGCTTTCTTTGCGGTGGAATCATATGCAGGAGGGAAATGAATTCTTGCGGACCTCGTTTGCTTCGCACGTTTCGCTTCGCGAAACACAATCCTCAGTCAGCCTGCGGCTGACAGCTCCTTTCAAAAGGAGCCTTTTTTGCGCACGCTTATAGCTTTTTCTCCTCTGTGTGCTGCCACAAAACCCGGCGGATATAGCCGGTGAGAGAACGATTGTTTTCCTCCGCCAGCTCTTTCAGGGCGTCGTAGAGCCACAGCGGCAGACCGACAGACACCCGTTTTTCTAGCCGTTTCATACTGCCACCTCCTTACACTATTATACATTGAATAAAGTAAAATGCAACCCCTTGTATTTTTAAAAGCGTAACGATACACTATATAATATATCATAGTGCAAGGTGGTGCAGGAAATGCCGGAGGCCATGCTGGTAAATCGAACGAGGTTTACCTCCTCTTTGAAGAATGAGCTGGCGAAGGAGCTTGATTTGCTGGCACAAAAGACAAGGATACCGAAGTCCAGGCTGCTGGACGAGGCGGTTGAGGATCTGCTGAAAAAACATGAAAAACGGATGGCTGAATGAGCCATCCGTTTTCTGTTACCGGTATTCTCTTGTAAAGCCCTTGGCGAAGAGGGGGTCGATGTCGAAGGTGGCCAGGTCGCCGGCGGAGCACTTCATATTGGTGAGGTCGATAAGGGTCTCGGTGGCGCCGATGGGACCGATGACCCGGGCTTTCTGATCGTTTACCCGGACGAGGCGGTTTTTGGACCGCCGCCACCTGCGCCAGAAAGCCCAGAAGGAGGTCTCCCGGGGGCGCTCCACCCCGAAGCCGTTCTGATACCCCACAGGGAGCACCCCGACCCGGGCGGGCTTTTTCAGCACAATGGGCTTCTCCGTCCCCAGACAGTGGCCCTTGGGCAGCCAGCGGACCTCGGCCAAAGGGGCCTCCCCGTATCCCGCCGCCTTCAGCCGGTCGTCCCGGGTGCGGCGGCACCGGCCCAGCATGGCCGAACCCACCCGGACGGCGTCCAGCCGGGCGCCGTCGTCGTGGAGCAGGGCGAAGGAGCCGGCGGCATGGACGGTGCCTGTCTCATAGCCGGCCTTGTGGATGGTGTCCAGCACCTGATGGAACTGGTCCAGCTGGTGCCTGGCCTCCGGGTCGTTGGGCTTCATGCCGTGAAGCTGGGTGTAGATGCCCTCCAGGGCCACATTGCCCAGAGAACGGTAGGCCAGCAGGATCTTCTCCGGCTCGCTGACCAGAAAGCCGCCGAAGCCCATCCCGGTGTCCACCTGAATGTGGGCGCAGGCCACCGTGGCCCGGTTCTCCGCTAACGCGTTCAGGGCCAGCCCGGTGTCAACAGAGGAGATGGTGCATACCACGTTCAGGTCCACCAGCTGCTCCAGCTCCTCCCGGTCGGTGGTGGAGCGGAGCATCAGGATTTCCTCATCCTCGAAGCCGGCCTGGCGCAGCTTTTCCGCGTCCTTCACGTCATACACGGCAAAGCGGCCGATGCCCTCCGCCCGGAGAAGCTTCGCCATGGGGACGGTGCCCGCCCCGCCGCCGTCTCCGGTGAGCACGCCATAGATGGCCGCGCCCGCCGCCTTCTCCTTAATGACGGACAGATTGTGCTTGACCGCGGCCTTTTCAATGACCAGCTTGCGCATAGAAAAGCCCCTTTCTGTCTCTGGGGGGAGACATTCCAATATATCAGCTTTTATTTTACCACGATTCGCAGAAAATAGCAAGAAGGGACGGCGTGATGAAAATATTTGCAATTCCGCCGTGGTTGGTGTAGAATACTCACAGTAAATTTTTAGATTGGAGGACTCAGCTTATGGACGACAAGGTAAAAGCCCTGCTGGAGAAGGTAAAGGGGACGGCCAGCTATGCCGCCGACGCCGCGGCGGACTCCGCCCGGGCGGCCGGAAAGAAGGCGGGCCAGATGATGGACGTGGCCAAGCTGAACGTTCAGCTCTTTGACTTGAACGGGGAGTATAACGACATCCTGCGCCAGCTGGGACAGGTGATGTATGACACCCACCGGGGCCAGGTGCCCGAGGGGGCCCAGGTCACCGCTCTGCTGGGCCAGGCGGACGACAAGGCGTTGAAAATCAGCGAACTGAAAAACCGCATTGCCGACCTGAAGCAGGCCCAGACCTGCCCCGCCTGCGGCGAGCCCTGCGGAAAAAATGACAGGTTCTGCCGTGTCTGCGGTTCTCAACTGTAAGGGGGTCTGTTCCGTGGAATATACAAGAGAGCAGTATGAGGCCAGCGCCCGGGTTATCCGGAAGCGGCTGGGAGGGTTTGTCCCCAAGGTGGCCATGGTGCTGGGCTCCGGCCTGGGCTATCTGGGGGACGAGGTGGAAAATCCTATCATCATCGACTATCGGGACATCCCCAACTTTAAGGTCTCCACCGCGCCCGGCCACAAGGGCCGGCTGGTCTTTGGCCGGCTGGAGGGCCAGAACGTGGCTGTGATGCAGGGCCGGATGCACCACTACGAGGGCTACTCCTACGAGGCGGTGTCCTACGCCGTCCGGGTGCTGCGCCTGCTGGGCTGCGACACCCTTATCGTCACCAACGCCGCCGGGTGCGTCAACACAGAGTGGAAAGCCGGCGACCTGATGCTCATCACTGACCAGATCAAGATGTTCTCCGAGTCCCCCCTCCGGGGGGAAAACCTGCCCGAGTTCGGCGTCCGCTTCCCCGACGCCTCCCACCTGTATACCCCCCGCCTCCAGGAGCTGGCCCGTCAGACGGCGGCGGAGCGGGGCATCCCCCTGCGGGAGGGGGTCTACTTCTACTGCTACGGCCCCCAGTACGAGACCCCGGCGGAGATCCGGGCCGCCCGGCTGCTGGGCGGCGACGCGGTGGGCATGTCCACCGCCCCCGAGGTGATTGTGGCCGGCCACTGCGGCATGGAGGTGCTGGGCCTGACCCTGCTGTCCAACATGGCCGCCGGCATTTTGGACCAGCCCCTCAGTGAGCAGGAGGTGCTGGATGCCGCCGAGGCCGCCAAGGAGAAGTTCTCCGGCCTGGTCCGGGCCTGTCTAAGAAATATGGAACCGTGAGGGGGCGCGAATTATGGCTGTTTTGTTTGAACATGTCACCGCCGTCACCATGGACCCGGCGAATCCTGTCCTGAAAGATGCCTTTGTGGCGGTGGAGGGGACGAAGATCGCCTCGGTGGGGACCGTACGCCCCGCCGGGGAGTTTGACCGCGTGATCGACGGCACGGGCAAGGTGCTCATGCCCGGCCTTGTGAACGCCCACACCCACGTGCCTATGGCCCTGTTCCGGGGGTATGGCGGTGGCTGCGATTTGCAGCACTGGCTCCATGACTATATTTTTCCCGCTGAGGCCAAACTGGATGAGCGGTGCGTCGCCGCCGGGGCGGCCCTGGGGCTGGCGGAGATGATCGCGTCCGGCACCACCTGCATTGCCGACATGTATATGAAAACCGAGACCATCGCTCAGACCGTTTTGGAGGCGGGCATCTCCGCCAACCTGTCCTGCGGAGCGGTGTACTTCGGCGCGCCGGAGGATTTTTCCCCGGAGGCCTGCAATGACTGCGGCAACCACATCCGGCTCTTTGAGAACTGGCATAATGCCGGGGACGGGCAGATCCTGGTGGACGCCTCCATCCATGCGGAGTACACCTCCTGCCCTCCTGCCTGGGAGTGGGTGGCGGACTTTGCCCAGAAGCACAATCTGCGGATGCACGTCCATGTCTCTGAGACCCATTCGGAGCATGAGAAATGTCTGGAGAAGTACGGCAAGACCCCCGCCGCCCTGCTGGACCAGTATGGCGTGTGGCAAAACGGAGGCATCGCCGCCCACTGTGTCTGGCTCTCTGGCGGGGATGCCGAGCTGTTCGCCAAACGGGGGGTCACCGCCGTCCACAACCCGGTGTCCAATTTGAAGCTGATGTCGGGAGTGGCTCCCCTGTTCTTCCTGCGGGAGTGCGGGATGAGCATGGCCCTGGGCACCGACGGGGTGGCCTCCAACAACAGCCACAACATGTTTGAGGAGATGAAAACGGCCGCGCTGACACAGAACTACCACTTTGCCGAGGACCACGGCCAGCTGCCGGCGGCGGATATTGTGGCGATGGCCACCGTCAACGGGGCCCGGGCCCTGGGCCGGGATACCGGAGTCATCGCGCCGGGAAAGATCGCCGACCTGATTCTGCTGGACTTTACCCACCCCAATCTCTTCCCCTGCCACGACATACTGGAGCATCTGGTGTACTCCGCCGCCCCCTCCAACGTGGTGATGAATATGGCCCGGGGGAAAATCATATATGAGAATGGGGCGTTCCTCACTTTGGACCTGGACCGCATCCGGGTTGAGGTGGAGCGATACGCCCTGCCCCACATCTTCGGAGGAACGTAAATGCCGGCCTACTTTGACATGTCCCTGCAATTCCGGCGGGAGGACCTGTACCCCAGCTTTATGGCGGACTTTGATGCCCACCTGGAACGGGCAGGCCTGGGGTTTCGTTCCGGCTGTTGGGAGGACAAGGGGCTGTCCCAGGCGGAGATCGCCGCCTGGAACCAGAAGAGGCTGAATGAGGATTTTGTCCTGGGCATGACCACCCACCGCTCCCACGACTACAAGCAGACGCTGTACCGCTTCGGGGATTATGAGGAGGTCCGGGGCTTTTGGATGAACCAGTATCCGGACGGGGGCCAGTTCAACTATTCCATCATCATTCCGGAGAGCGAGGTGGTGGACGAGAACAATTACACCATTTTTCTCCCGAACCAAGCGGAGCGCCTGCGGGAGCTGGCGGAAAAGCTGTGGCAGTTCCCGGCGGTGAAAGCCATCCAGACCGGGATGGAGGAGGACGACCATACCAAGCTGCGGATGCTGCGA
>JAAWPF010000063.1 GCA_022799835.1 Lawsonibacter sp.
CTGAGCCAGGTGGACTATGTGCAGTACGGGGAGAACAAGATTCCCGTCAACGCCGGATAATTTCCAGCTTTTGAGACATACTGAACCCACAGCGGTGCTTACATTCCCGCCCGAAAGGGCGGGAATCCATACTATCGCAAGGAGGGTTCATTATGTCCGACAAAACCGAGGCTTTTCTCCACAGCCAAACCAAGGAAAATTTAATGCGGGCCTTCGCCGGGGAGAGTCAGGCCCGAAACCGCTATACCATCGCCGCCGGGGTGGCCAACAAGGCGGGGCTGGCCGTGATTCAGGGGGTGTTCCTCTTCACCGCCGAGCAGGAGCGGGTCCACGCCAAGCAGTTTTACGCCTGCCTGGAGGACTGCGCCGGCCAGACCGTCAAGGTGGACGGCACCTACCCCGTGGACATCTACTCCGGGGTGCTGGACTACCTGCGCGCCGCCCAGCACAACGAGTATCAGGAGTGGGAGCACGACTACGACCGCTTTGCCAAGACCGCCATGAGCGAGGGCTTCCCACTGGTGGGCAAGCTGTTCGAAAATATCGCCCGGGTGGAGAAGACCCACGGCGACCGGTTCGGCAAATTCGCTGACCTGATGGAGAAGGACCAGCTTTTCTTCTCCGAGGTGGAGGTACAGTGGATGTGCCTGCACTGCGGCTTTGCGGTGGAGGCCACAGCCGCCCCTGCCCACTGCCCCGTCTGCCGCCACCCCCAGGGGTATTTTGTGCGGTTTGAGCTGGCACCCTGGAGCTGACGTAAAACGGATGGTTGAAACATCAACCATCCGCTTTTTTATGTATTGCATTCAAAGACAACTCCCCCGCCAATTTAAACAGCGCATCTGACATGACTTTTTCCGCAGGTATTCCGCCCGCCTGTTTTCCGACCCTCTCATAAAATGCAAACAGATAATCCGGAACCTTGATTGTAATTTTTTTCACTTTAATTAGACTCCCCTTCTCAATATTGTCAAATATTTCGTACCTCTTTTCATTTTTGGAACCTATGCATTCCAATCCTATCACAAACAATGACCTAAAATCAATGATGGAATGTATATATTCCAAAAATTTTTTGGAGAGAATAGGGATGTCAAAAAAGCTGAAACAGGATATCTCGATTGGGGCAAACCTGCAACGCTTGAGAAAACAATCGGGGCTTTCTCAGGAAAAGGCTGCTGCACAATTACAACTGGTGGGAATTGATATAAGCCGTGAGATCATTTCCCAAATGGAATTGGGTAATTACAGCATAAGAGTCAGCGTATTGCGGGCATTAAAGGATATCTATCAGGTCGATTCTTTTGATGAATTCTTTAGAGGCTTATAAGCAAAAACGTTCCGTGCTTTACATATCGTAAAATACGGAACGTTTTATATTTACTCAAATTCTCCCAAAATACTCCCGCTTTGAAGGATATGTCCTTCCGCCGCCCGCAGGACGGCCTTTTTTCTTGACGCGGAGGAGAGGTCCAGGGCACAGTCCAGGGCGCAGACGGTGAAGCGGTAGGTGTGGGTTCTCCCTTTGGGCGGCTTGGGGCCGGCGTAGCGGTGCAGGCCGTAGGCCACGCCCTGCACCCCGCCGCCAGGGACATTTTTCCCGGCTGGGATAGCCCCCGGTATCCGGTCCGAGACGGGCAGGTTCCAGACAAGCCAGTGGGTAAAGCCCTTGATGGGGTGGCTCATGTCCTCCAGCACAACCGCCAAAGTGACCGCCTCCGGGGACAAATTTTCCAGCGCCAGCTCCGGGGACAGGTCCTTCCCCCGGCCGGTGTGGTCCGGGAGGAATTTCCCGCCTTGGATACCGGGGCAGCGTATTTTTAAGAGCGTGTGCGTCATATATTCCAATCAGCCTTTTTTCTTGGAGGCCTCCCGCATCCGGGCGCCGTGGTCCAGCAAGCGCTTGCGCAGGCGCAGGTTCTCCGGGGTGCACTCCAGCAGCTCGTCGTCGGCCAGGAACTCCAGGCACTGCTCCAGGGAGAGAGTACGGGGGGTGACCAGGCGCAGGGCCTCGTCGGAGCCGGAGGCCCGCATGTTGGTCAGCTGCTTCTTCTTGCACACGTTGACTGAGATGTCCTCCGCCTTGGGGCACTCGCCCACGATCATGCCGCCGTAGACCGGGGTGCCCGGCCCGATGAACAGGGAACCCCGCTCCTGGGCGTTGAACAGGCCGTAGGTGACCGCCTCGCCCGTCTCAAAGGCCACCAGGGAGCCGGTGGACCGGCGGCTGATCTCCCCCTTCACCGGGGCGTAGGAGTCAAAGACGGAGGCCATGATGCCCTCGCCCTTGGTGTCAGTGAGGAACTCGCTGCGGTAGCCGAACAGGCCCCGGGCGGGCACCAGGAACTCCAGCTTGGTGCGGCTGCCCACCGGATTCATGGTGACAAACTCCCCCTTGCGAGAGCCCAGCTTCTCCATGACGGCCCCCACATAGTCGGTGGGCACGTCGATGACCACCCGCTCGATGGGCTCGCACTTCACCCCGTCCACCTCCTGGTAGAGGACGCGGGGGGGAGAGACCTGGAGCTCATAGCCCTCCCGGCGCATGGTCTCGATGAGGATGGACAGGGACATCTCCCCCCGTCCGGCCACATTGAAGGAGTCGGTGGCCCCCTCCATCTCTGAGACCTTCAGGGACACGTCCTTCAGCGTCTCCCGGAAGAGCCGGTCCCGGAGCTGGCGGCTGGTGACAAACTTGCCCTCCCGGCCGGCGAAGGGGGAGTCGTTGACAGAGAAGGTCATCTCAATGGTGGGGGCGGAGATCTGGACGAACTCAATGGGCTCCACCGCGTCGGGGGCGCAGACGGTGTCGCCGATGGTCACATCGCCGATGCCGCTGAGGGCCACAATGTTGCCCGCCTCCGCCTCTTGGACGGGGACCTTGGCCAGGCCGTCGAACTCATACAGAGCGGTGGCTTTGGCCTTCTTGGCGGGGGCGTCGGGGTTGTGGTAGTTGCACACCGCAATCTCCTGGTTTTGCTTCACGCGGCCCCGCTCAATGCGGCCGATGGCGATGCGGCCCACGAACTCGTTATAGTCGATGGAGGACACCAGCATCTGGAAGGGGGCGTCCGCATCCACCTCGGGGGCGGGGATATAGTCGATGATGGTGTCGAACAGGGGCTTCAAATCGCTGCCCGCCACGTCGGGCTGGACAGAGGCGGTGCCCTGCCGGCCGGAGCAGAAGAGCATGGGGGAGTCCAGCTGCTCGTCGGTGGCGTCCAGGTCCAGCAGCAGCTCCAGGCACTCGTCGACGACCTCATATACCCGCTGGTCGGGGCGGTCAATCTTGTTCACCACCACGATCACCTTGTGGCCCAGCTCCAATGCCTTGGACAGCACAAACCGGGTCTGGGGCATGGGGCCCTCGGCGGCGTCCACCAGCAGGATAACGCCGTTGACCATCTTCAAAATGCGCTCCACCTCGCCGCCGAAGTCGGCGTGGCCCGGAGTATCCACAATGTTGATCTTCACGTCCCCGTACTGCACGGCGGTATTTTTGGCGGTGATGGTGATCCCCCGCTCCCGCTCCAGGTCCCCCGAGTCCATCACCCGGTCGGTCACCGCCTGGTTTTCTCGGTAGACTCCGGACTGCTTGAGCATCTCGTCCACCAGGGTGGTCTTGCCGTGGTCCACGTGGGCGATGATGGCGATATTTCTCAGTTTTTCGTTTTTCATCGGTACTGCACCTCAAATCTGTGGGATTCTCAATAAGCCAAAGCATTATACCCCCATTTTCCGGAAAAAGCAACATAGAGAGCGAAAAAACACATACAAAGGGAACCTTTTTTCTGTTTCTTCATCTGTATATTATATGTATATGCAGAGACCTCATCCGGCATCGCCTCCCCCGTTAGAGGAGGGTGCCTCCGAAGGGGACAGGTGAGAACTCAAACAAATTTTCGATTTTTCTTGACAACCTAGAACAAATGTTGTATAGTTAGACACGGAACAAATGTTTCCTCTGAACAGCCTTATAATAGTCCGTTTTTTTGGACATTACTTATTATATCCTGCCCTTATATCAAACACATGGAGGGGGAGCTATATGCAGACCATGTACTACAAAACATCCAACTTTATCCGTCATACCGGCAGCGTCATTGACCTGACCGAGCTGCGCCGCCGGCAGGCGGCGGCCGCCCAGCGGGACAGCCTGGCCCGCCAGCCCGAACTCTTTTTGGGGGAGGAGGTTACGGAGGAGCCCGCCTTCCGGCCGGTGGTGCTCACCATGTCCCGCCCCCAGCGCCGCCGGGCCCGGCGGGAGCGCCAGGCGTGGCGCCTGGATGCCTGCGCCAGCTTGGCGGTGGTGGTGATGACGCTGGTCTTTGCCCTTCGGGTCATGTTCTGAACGGCAAATAGTTACAAAACCACTGCATCTTGGGATTTTTCACGAATTAGACACAATTTAGTCAAAGAACGCCGCGTCCATCCAAAGCGGCGTTCTTTTTTGTGCATTTTTCCCTGTGATTTTTTGAATTTCTGGAAAAAAGAGACTTGACGGAACAGGGAAAAACGTGTATATTGTTGTTACCGTTTTGTAACTCTTGTTTCACGATTGTCATTTTTCGGAGCGAGGTGATTCCTATGGATCAATCACAAAATCAGAGCTGGACAGCCCAGCTTCCTGTTGTGGGAGAGGATCATACCGAGCGGCTGCCGATCATAAAACGAAAGCCGGAGCATCGGGCCGCCAAGGCGGAAACGGCCAGGGCCGCCAAGGCGGAGACGGCCAGGGCCGTCAAGGCGGAAGCGGCCAGGGCCGCCGAGCAGCCCTCCGGCGTGAAGGAGGCCAAATCGGCGGAACGGGCCTCTAAGGCCGCGCCGGCGGAACAGCCCTCTAAGGCCGGGCCGGCGGAGGCGGCGGAACGGCCAGCCCGAACCCGGAGCACCGGACAGGAGATTTTGCTTTACCTACAGGGCTTCGGTGAGTGGAGCCGCATCCACATCCGCCGCTGGACCCACCTGTTTCACAGTGCCGCCGCCGGCACGCTGGCGGTGGGACCCATCTCTTTCCTGGTGATGGCCGGCGCGCTGGGCGCCGCCCTTACCCTGACCACCCTGTACTCCACCAGCTACGCTGTCATTGTGGATGGCCGGGAGGTGGGAGTGGTGGCCGACCAGAGCGTGGTGGACCAGGCCATCCAGACGGTGGAGACCCGGGGCAGCCAGCTGCTGGGTTACGACTACCGGGTGAACGGGAATATCGACTATAACTTCACCCTCGCCCTGAAAAGCGACCTGAGCCAGCCCCAAGACATCAGCAACTACTTTTACAGCCAGCTCAACGAGCTCAGCGACCAGCTGCGGGCTTATGAGGTGGTGGTGGACGGCCGGACCATCGGGACGGTGAAGGACGAGACCGCCCTGAACGGGATGCTGGAGGCCATCAAGGACCAGTTTGTCACGGAGGACACCACCTCCGCCGACTTCGTGGAGGACTTGTCTGTCCACACAGTATACGCCGTGGACAGCCTGATGACCGTTGACCAGGTGGAGGCGGCCCTGAAGGCCAACACCACCGGCGAGACCACCTACACCGTGGTCAAGGGCGACACCTACAACGGCATCGCCTACGCCAACGACATGTCCCTCAGTGACCTGATGGCCCTCAATCCCGACGTCAGCCTGAACCGGCTGATGGTGGGCGACGTGCTCAACGTGAAGGAAGTGATCCCCACCCTGTCCGTCCGGACCACTGAGCAGGTCACCTATACCGAGCCCATCCCCTGCCCGGTGGAGGAGGTCCAGGACGACAAGATGTATAAGGGCGACTCCAAGATTGTCACCCAGGGGGAGGAGGGGGAGGCCCTGGTCTCCGCCGATGTGGTCTACGTCAACGGCTATGAGCGGGACCGCACCGTCACCAACAGCCAGACCCTGCGGGAGCCCACCGTCACCGTGAAAGCCGTGGGCACCAAGGAGCGGCCCAAGACCGCCTCCAAGGGCACCTACATCTGGCCTGTCCGCAGCCACCGCATCAACTCCTACTTCGGCGGCCGGAACATCTTCGGCAGCTACAGCTTCCATTCCGGCATTGACCTCCACGCCGCCTACGGCGAGAACGTCATGGCTGCCGACGGCGGCACCGTCACCAAGGCGGGCTGGAGCAGCGGCTACGGCAATCTGGTGGTCATCACCCATGACAACGGCACCCAGACTTACTACGGACACAACTCCAGCCTGGTGGTCTCAGTGGGACAGAAGGTCTATCAGGGCCAGGTCATCGCCAAGGCGGGCAGCACCGGCCGGTCCACCGGCGTCCACTGTCACTTTGAGGTCCGGGTCCACGGCACCGCCGTCAACCCCCTGAACTACCTGCGATAAACACGAAACCACCCTCCGGCTCCCCGCCGGAGGGTGGTTTTCACCTTACCATACACCTCCGTCAATACAATAGGTCAATTTGCCATACTATACATGGTAATGGTATGAGCCGGCTGAAAGACCTGCGCAAAGCAAAGGGCCTGTCTCAATTACAAATGCAGATGTTGACAGGGATTGACCAGAGCGACTACTCCAAAATAGAGAGGGGAAAACGAAATTTGTCCTTTGGACAGTGCAGGAGGATTGCTCTGGCACTGGATACCAGTATGGACTATTTGGCCGGTTTGACAGACCGACCGGAGTCCTACCCCAGGACAAATCAAGAAGGATGAAAACGCCCTTCCGGGGCGTTTTTGCTTTGCCGGCATATTTCCGCCGCCCGCCTCATATCCTGTGAAGGGAAAGGAGGCAGCAATATGCTCAGAGAGGACAACCATACAGGCGGCGGGGCGCGGCAGGTGGTGAGCGCGGCGCTGCTGCTGACGGCGGCGCTGTTTCTCCTCCCCGCTCTGGTTATCCGGGGGGAGCCGCTCTATCAGCGGGCCGGGCCAGGGGAGCTGTCCGCCGGGGAGGACGTCCAGCCCTTCGAGCCCTCCCCCGTCGCCTCCACCGGGGCCCGGGACCGGGGAAAAGCGGTGCGGCTGCTGAACAAGGACGGGACGGTGGCGGAGCTGACCATGGCTGACTACCTGTGGGGGGTGGTGGCGGCGGAGATGCCGGCCTCCTTTGAGGAGGAGGCGCTGAAAGCCCAGGCCTGCGCGGCCCGGACCTATACCGCCGTCCTCCAGAACAGCGCCAAGCACCCCGAAGCCGACATCTGTGCCGACAGCACCTGCTGCCAGGCGTACATTGAGCGCTCCGCCGCTGAGGCCCGCTGGGGGCTGAGCGCCCGGGAGTACGGGGAGAAGATCGAAACGGCGGTGGCCCAGACCGACAGCCTGGGTGTGCTCTATGAGGGCAAGCCGATCCAGGCCCTGTTTTTCTCCTCTGCCGCGGGGAGGACCACCGACGCGGTGGAGGTCTGGGGCAATTCGGTGGCCTATCTGAAAAGCGTGGACAGCCCCGAAGGGGAGGAGGTGCCCAACTACCGCACCCAGGTGGTTCTGGGGGCGGAGGAGGTAAAGGCCCTCACCCTGGCGTCTTACCCGGGAGCCGACCTGTCCGGCGACCCGGGGACCTGGTTCGGGCAGGCCAGCCGGAACGATGGGGGCGGGGTTATCTCGGTCCCCCTGGGGGGCGTTACCCTCACGGGCGGGCAGGTGCGCGGTCTGTTCTCCCTGCGCTCCGCCTGCTTCACCGTCACCTGGGACGGAGCTCAGTTTACCTTCGATGTCACCGGCTACGGCCACGGGGTGGGCATGAGCCAGTACGGGGCCAACGCCATGGCCAAAAACGGCAGCGGCTTTCAGGATATTCTTACCTGGTACTACTCCGGGGCCGAGGTGGGGGAACTGTGGTAGGGCGGGATGATTCCCGCCCTTTTTTGATTTTGGTAAAATTTTTCAAAAAACCCTCCATTTCAAATGTGAATAAATCTTGACAGAAAAGCTTTCGGCCTTTACAATGTATGTGGACAAATATGAAAAACCTGTGGGGATGTTTTTCAGTTGCCGCGGGGGAGGGCAGGCGGCCCGCCTGTTCGGTCCCCCTGCGGCCTTTTACTGCAAGTTCGCGCCGGCCCATCCGCCGGCAGCGGACGCCGCGGCGGTCCGCCGCGTCTATGAAAAAATTTGGAGGTGTATCAAGACCCAATGGACCCAATTTTAGCAGTCATCGGCATGGTCGTCACGCTGATTGTGGGCGCGCTGGGCGGAGCGGTCTTCGGCTGGAACCGGCGCAAGGCCACCGCCGAGCGGGAGATCAAGTCCGCCGAGGACGAGGCCACCCGCATTGTCAACGAGGCCTATAAGAGCGCCGAGAGCAAGAAGCGGGAAGCTCTGGTAGAGGCCAAGGAGGAGATCCTCAAGGCC
>JAAWPF010000064.1 GCA_022799835.1 Lawsonibacter sp.
CTACCGGCAGATCAAGGCCATCGGGGAGGACAAGGACTATTTTGCCTTTGTGCTGGATAAAAACCACGGCCAGATTTATGCCAAGGAGGGCTTTGAATGGGGGAGCCCCGACGAGTTTCGGGAGTTTATCCAGCGCAGGACCGGACTGAAGATCCGAAAAGTCAAGTGACGGAAAGAGGTGGGAACGGATGCTGTTTTCTGTGCGGCAGGCTGGCCCCTTTTCGCCGGGGCTGGTCTGGGAGTATGGCCGGGTGCTGGGCCGGAGCCGGAGAAAGACTTTGCCCGGAAAGCTGATCCTTGTTCCCGGAGCCTATATTCTGTTTATGGGCATCGTTTTCACGGTGGGCATGCTTGCCTCCATCGGGGAACCCCTTACCGAGCGAGAGGAGCTGGGGCTGCTGGCCATGGTGCCCCTGATTCCTGCGCTTCTGCTGTGGGGAATGAGCTGGTGCGGCTTCAGCCGCCTGCCCGCTGCCCTGGCCCGGCTGCTGAGGGGACGGCAGTCCCCGGAGGACAGCCGCTTCTATCCCAACCACATCACCCGGTTCAGAGACTCGGCCTATACTGACTATCCCTATCAGGCGGTGCGGGATGTCTATGAGGGCAGGACGGCCTTTTTTCTGCTGATGGAGGGCGGTCAGCTTCTGCTCCTCCTCAAGAGCGGCTTTATCCAGGGGGAACCGGGGGCCTTCCGGCGGTTTATGGACGAGAAATGCGGAAAGCCGGTCATTAAAGTATAAAGGAGAAAAAAGACATGGCGCAGCAGCGAATGAGGACCCACACAGACTATGACTATGAGCGCCTGTTGGAGCTCAAACGGGTGATTGGAAAAGCGCTGACCCAAAAGCGGGCGGCGCGCCAGCGCGCCGCCAATATATTTTTGGGGCTGTTCGCCCTGACTCTGGCGGGGGTGCTGGTGATTTTTGAAAAGCACTGGGCCTTTGTGGCCGTTCTGGTGCTGACGGCCCTCTATTTTATCCTGTGGGGCGTCTTTTACTACCAGCTGGCCGCCCTGGCCACCCTCCGGTCCCTGGACCCCAAGACGGCCAGCTGCGACTACTTTTTGGAGAAGAATTACCTGCTGGTCACCAACGCTAAGGACGGGGTGCAGTACCGCTACGACACCTGTCTGCGCCTGTTTGAGACGGAGGGGAACCTGTACTTCATCATGCAGGACGGCCAGGGCCTGATTTTGGACAAGGCCAGCGTGAAGGGCGGCACAGCGGACCAGATGAAGATCTGGATGGAGGAGAAGAGCGGGAAAAAGGCCGAGTGGATGGGGAAGTCACGACCGGCCCAGGGCGTTTAACTCCCTGGACAGCTCCAGCGCCGCCAGAAAAATACGCTCATGCTCCAGGGCCGTCTGTGCGGATATCTCGCTCAGCAGAGCGTTCAATGCCTGCCGCTGCGTCTCGTCCATGCTTTCCCGCAGCTTGGTCTCCTGGCGCAGAACTGCGTCAATAACTGCCTGATACTCCCAGTCCTCCGCAATATTGCCCAGACGGGTCTCCAGTACGAAGGTGTACAGGCATTTCATTAAATCATCCATCGTAAAACCCCCAAAACACTGTTACGTCAGATTTAACGCATCTTTATAATATACGTTAAATCTGACGTTGTCAAGAGGGAGATGAAATTTTGTCTGTTTTTTCAGAACGATTGACCCAACTGCGAAAAAGCAAGGGGGTTTCACAAAGCGCTCTTGCGAAGGAAATCGGAGTTTCTCCACGCACTTATCAGGATTATGAATATGGAGAGAGAGAGCCGCAAGTGACTATTTTTAGCCGTATTGCTGATTTTTTCAACGTTTCACTGGATTATTTAGCGGGACGAATCGACAATCAAAAATAAGCATCAGGAAAGATAGGAGAAATGAACATGAAAAAAGAACTGCCAAAGGTTTACGAGCCCCAGGAGGTGGAGGGGCGCATTTATGAGACCTGGGAGAAAAACGGCTGCTTCAAGGGCCATCGGGACCCCAAGAAGAAGCCCTTCACCATCGTTATGCCCCCTCCCAATGTCACCGGCCAGCTCCACATGGGCCACGCCATGGACTCCACCTTGCAGGACATCCTCATCCGCTTCAAGCGGATGCAGGGCTATGCCGCCCTGTGGGTCCCCGGCTCGGACCACGCGGGCATTGCCACCCAGGTAAAGGTGGAGGAGGAGCTGCGCAAGAACGAGGGCCTGACCCGCTACGACCTGGGCCGGGAGAAATTCCTGGAGCGGGTGTGGGACTGGAAAGCGAAATACGGTGCACGGATTGTCCAGCAGCAGAAGAAGCTGGGCTCCTCCTGCGACTGGGAGCGCGCACGGTTCACCATGGACGAGGGCCTGAGCAAGGCCGTCCGGCATGTGTTTGTCAGTCTGTATGAAAAGGGGCTGATTTATAAGGGCTCCCGCATCATCAACTGGTGCCCCCACTGCGTCACCGCCCTGAGCGATGTGGAGGTGGAGTATCAGGACAAGCCGGGCAATCTGTGGCACATCCGCTACCCCATCCAGGGGGAGAAGGACCGGTATGTCATCGTGGCCACCACCCGGCCCGAGACCATGCTGGGGGATACCGGCGTGGCCGTCAACCCCGCCGATGACCGGTACAAGGACATCGTGGGCAAAAAGTGCGTTTTGCCCCTGGTGGGCCGGGAGATGCCCATCGTGGCCGACGAGTATGTGGACATGGCCTTCGGCACCGGCTGTGTGAAGATGACCCCCGCCCACGACCCCAACGACTTTGAGGTGGGCCTGCGCCAGAATCTGGAGACCATCCGGGTCCTGGACGACCACGGCGTGGTGGTGGAGGGCTACGGCCGCTACTCCGGCATGGACCGCTACGAGGCCCGAAGGGCCATCGTGGCCGATCTGGAGGAGCAGGGCTATCTGGTAAAGGTGGAGCCCCACCAGCACAACGTGGGCACCTGCTCCCGCTGCCACAGCGACGTGGAGCCCCTCATCTCCGCCCAGTGGTTTGTCAAGATGGAGCCGCTGGCCCGGGAGGCCCTGCGGGTGGTGAAGGAGGGGGAGACCAAATTCGTCCCCGACCGCTTCTCCAAGACCTATCTCAACTGGATGGAAAACGTCCGGGACTGGTGCATCTCCCGGCAGCTGTGGTGGGGCCACCGTATCCCCGCCTGGACCTGCGAGGACTGCGGAAAGATCACCGTCTCCGAGACCGACCCGACCCAGTGCTGCCACTGCGGCAGCAGCCACATCAAGCAGGAGGACGACGTGCTGGATACCTGGTTTAGCTCCGCGCTGTGGCCCTTCTCCACCCTGGGCTGGCCGGACAATACCGAGGATTTTCAGTACTTTTACCCCACCGACGTGCTGGTTACCGCCTACGACATCATCTTCTTCTGGGTGGCCCGGATGATCTTCTCCGGCTGCGCCCACACCAACAAGCCCCCCTTCCACACTGTGTTCATCCACGGTCTGATTCGGGACGACAAGGGCCGGAAGATGTCCAAGTCTCTGGGCAACGGCATCGAGCCCCTGGAGATCGCCGACAAGTACGGCGCCGACGCCCTGCGCTTCAACCTGGTCACCGGCAACAGCCCGGGCAACGACATGCGCTTTTACACCGAGCGGTGCGAGGCCATGCGCAACTTCGCCAACAAAATCTGGAACGCCAGCCGCTTCCTTATGATGAACCTGACCATCGACAGGTGTGAGCTGCCCGAAAAGCTGGAGTTGGAGGACAAGTGGATTCTGTCCAAGCTGAACCGGGCCATCGGGGAGATCACCGAGAACATGGACCGGTATGAGCTGGGGGTAGCCGCCCAGAAGATCTACGACTTTATCTGGGACGACTACTGCGACTGGTATATCGAGCTGACCAAGACCCGCCTCCAGGGGGAGGACGAGGACAGCAAGGTGAGAGCTCAGCAGGTGCTGTGCTGGGTGCTGACTCAGATGCTCAAGCTGCTTCACCCCTTCATGCCCTTCATCACCGAGGAAATCTGGCAGGCTCTGCCTCACGAGGGGGACTTCCTCATGCTCCAGGACTGGCCGGCGGCCAGCGAGGCTATGAACTTCCCCGCGGAGGAGAAGGCCATGGAGCTCATCATGGACGCCATCCGGGCTATCCGGGGCCGGCGCAGCGAGATGAACGTGCCTCCCTCCAAAAAGGCCCACCTCACCGTGGCCACCATGGAGACCGAGACCTTTGCCCTGGGTGTGCCCTTCCTGAAAAAGCTGGCCTACGCCAGCCAGGTGGAGATTGTCCCCTTCTCCCAGACCCAGGCCGACGCTGACGCCGCCCAGGCCGGGCAGGTGTCCATCATCACCCACGCCGCCCAGCTGTCCATCCCCCTGGGAGAGCTGGTGGACCTGGAGAAGGAGAGGCAGCGGGTGGAGAAGGAGCTGAAAAAGCAGTCCGCTGAGCTGGAGAAGCTGAACACTAAACTGAGTAATCCCGGCTTTGTAAACAAGGCCCCCGCCCAGGTGGTGGAGGCCGAGAAGGCCCGGGCCGTCCAGCTTACTGAACTGGTAGCCAAGCTCACTGAACAGCTGAAGGGAATGTGATTTTTCGTAGGGGCCGCCGTCCGCGGCGGCCGCCCCCTGCAGGAAAGGAGAGCGCCCCATGACAAAAATCCAATTGGGTTCCACCGGCATCACCATTGAGAAAAACGGCTTTGGCTGTCTGCCCATCCAGCGGCTGACAAAGGAGGAGGCCGCCCGTCTGCTGCGTAAGGCGTTGGACGGGGGGATGAATTACTTTGACACCGCCCGGGCCTACTCCGACAGTGAGGAGAAGCTGGGTTATGCTTTCAAAGGTATCCGGGACAGGCTGGTAATCGCCACCAAGACCATGGCCCAGACGGCGGAGGGGATGCGGAAGGACCTGGAGACCAGCCTGAAAACCCTGGGCACCGACTATATCGACGTCTACCAGTTCCACAACCCCGCCTTCTGTCCCAAGCCCGGCGGGGAGGACGGCTTGTACGACGCCGCTCTGGAGGCCAAAAAACAGGGTAAAATCCGCCATATTGCTATCACTAACCACCGGCTGGCGGTGGCCCGGGAGGCTATCGACTCCGGGCTGTACGCGCTGCTCCAGTTCCCCTACAGCTATCTGTCCGGTCCCCAGGAGCAGGAGCTGGTGGAGATGTGTGAAAGGGCGGGCATGGGATTTGTGGCCATGAAAGGGATGGCGGGGGGCCTGCTCCGGGACGGCACAGCCGCCGCCGCCTTTATGGCCCAGCAGCCCATTGTGGTGCCCATCTGGGGGGTTCAGCACGAGTGGGAGCTGGACCAGTTCCTGGCCTGCGTGAAGCAGACCCCCGCCATGACAGCGGAATATCAGGCGGTGATCGAGCGGGACCGGGCGGAGCTGTGCGGCGACTTCTGCCGGGGCTGCGGCTACTGTATGCCATGCCCGGTGGGGATTGAGATCAACAGCTGTGCCCGGATGTCCCTGATGCTCCGCCGGGCCCCTGCCGCCGGATGGCTTTCGGAGCGCTGGCAGGGGGAGATGAAGAAGATCGAAGACTGCCTGCACTGCGGCCAGTGCGCCGCCAAATGCCCCTACGGCCTGGACACCCCCCGGCTGCTCCAGGACAACTACAGGGATTACTGGACTCACCTCTGAGAAAAACCCCGCCGCGGACCGAACTGGTTCGCGGCGGGGTTTTGGTATGGTATCAGTACAGGCGCTGCACGCAAATGCTCTGGGCGCTGATTTGGGGCGGAAGACTGGCGGTCATAACACCGTCATAGACGATGCGCACCTGATCTCCAGCGGCCAGATTGCTGGTGGAGTTCCGGGTATTGACCAAAACCTCCTGCCCGTTGGCGTTGTCGGTGACCAGAACCTGAGAGCCCCAGGCCTGGACAACGGTGGCCAGCATAGTCACCATGGAAGTCACCTCCTGTTGAATCAAAGTCCATGTCATCCTATGCGCCGGCGGGAGGAGGGGTTACTCCAGGCGGTAGAGCGCCTCCCACTGGGCCAGACACGTCTCAAGTTCGGCTCCGGTATCGATCATATGCAGGCTGGGAAACGCGGCCAGCCGCTCCTGGGAGAAGTCGGCCTGGTCGGCCAGAAAGCGGCGGCAGACCTCAGCGTAGTCCGGTCTTTCCTGACGGCTCTCCCGGTCAATGCAGCGCAGCAGCCGGGTGCGGTCGTCCACGTGGAGACAGACCAGCCGCGCCGCGTCCGGGCCGTAGCTGTCCATCAGAGCTTGGGCCCCCTCCAGCGTGGTAATGACAAGCCGGTCTGCGTCCAGCGTAAACCGCAGGGTGAAGTAAGTCCACAGCCCCTGGGTGGTGTGGTACACCCGCTTTTCGATCACCTGCCCCTGTGCTTCATACTGGCGAAGCTGCGCTTCCGAGACAAAATGGTAGGTCTGGCCGTCCACCTCCCCCGGCCGCATGGGGCGGGTGGTGTGGAGGATGACCGGGACCAGCTCCGGGCAGCGCTCCAGAATGCGGGCGTAAAGAGTATCCTTACCGGAGCAGCTCTTGCCCACCAGACAGAAAATACGGCTCACAGTGGGTACACTCCTTCGCTGAAGATACGCTGGAAGAACGCCTCAATCTCCTGCCGGGGCGCCTGGACGGAGCCCTGGACGAAGTCCGGCTTGCCGCCGCCCCGGCCGTTGAGGGCCTGATTCAGCTCCTTGACAAAGCCACGCAGGTCGCCGTCCCGCTGGCCGATGGCGTACTTGTAGCCGGAAGAATCGTCCCCGGAGAAGCAGGCGCAGATGTCAGAGCCGCCGCAGGTGCGGAGCACCACACCGCACAGGCGGCGCAGGCCGTCAGGGGAGAGGTCGTCCTCAAAGAGGATCACGTCCCCCGCCCCGGCGTGCTGTTCCGCCAGAACGGCAAAACGGTCCTCCTCCAGCGCGGTGACCCGGGCCTTGAGGTCCTCGTTCCTCGCCAGCAGCCTGGCCACCGCTCCCGCCGTCTCAAAGGGCCTGGCGGACAGCAGGCGGGACACCTGGGCGTTTTGCTCAAACACCTGGCTGAGGTATCGGAAGGCCCGCCCGCCGCAGACCAGCTCGATGCGCACGCCCTCCCGGAATTTTTCCATAGACAGCAGCTTGACCAGCCCCACCTGGGCGGGATAATTTACGTGGGTGCCGCAGCAGGCGCAGCAGTCCGCCCCGGGGAACTCCACAATCCGTACCCGGCCGGTGAGCTCCTTCTTGCTCCGGTAGTGGATTTGCTCCAGCTCCTGGGGGGAGGGGCAGGTGATGTTCACCGGCAGGTTTACCTGCCAGAGGTGCCGGTTTGCGGCCTCCTCCAGGGTGGCAAGCTGCTCCTGGGTGAGGGGGCGGTCAAAGTCGATGGTGACCACCTCCGCCCCCATGTGGAAGCCCACATTTTCGCAGCCCCAGAGGGCGTGGGCCAGCCCGGAGACAATGTGCTCCCCGGAGTGCTGCTGCATCAGGTCGAAGCGCCGGTCCCAGTCAATCACCCCGGTGACTTCCGTCCCCGGCTCCAGGGGGTGGTTGCAGGTATGGACGATCTCCCCGTCCCGGCTGTGGACCTCCAGCACCTTGACCTTTCTCTCTCCGCCTGCCGGCTCCAGACGCCCGGTGTCGTAGGGCTGGCCGCCTCCCTCCGGGTAGAAGGCGGTGCGGTCCAAAATGATGTCGAAGCCCTTCTTCCCCTTAACGCAGGAGACCACGCTTGTCTCGAATTTGACCAGAAAGGGGTCCTGTTCGTAGAGTTTTTCTGTCATAGATAGCTCTCGTCCCTCTCGGACCGCTTGGCCCGCTGCATCAGGTCGGTGATGACGGCGTGGACGTCCCGGCCCTCGTAGAGGACCTCGTAGGCCGCCTGGGCGATGGGCATCTCTACCCCCGCCTTCCGGGCCAGGGTGCGGGCGTTGGCGGCGGCGTAGTAGCCCTCTACCACCGCGCCGATCTCCTTGACGGCCTCGTCCACCGGCTTGCCCTGGCCGATGAGGATGCCGCAGCGGCGGTTCCGGGAGTGCATGGAGCAGCAGGTCACAATCAAATCGCCCACCCCGGCCAGGCCGGTAAAGCTGTCCTTCCGTCCCCCCAGGGCCACCCCCAGACGGGCCATCTCCGCCAGGCCCCGGGTCATGAGCAGGGCCTTGGTGTTGTCGCCGTAGCCCA
>JAAWPF010000065.1 GCA_022799835.1 Lawsonibacter sp.
GGCGAGGCCGCCTATCTGGACGGCTGCAACCAGTGGCAGACCTTCTATAAGGTCATGTTCCCCCTCACCGGGACCTCCGTGGCCGCTCTGACCATCTTCACCGCCGTGTTCGCCTACGGCGACCTGATGTGGCCCCAGATTGTCAACAACGACGTGACCAAGTTCACCCTCTCCGCCGGTCTGGCCACCTTGCGGGGCATGAATACCACCGACTTCCCCATGCTGATGGCGGGATCCCTGCTGGCGATGCTGCCCATGGTTATACTCTATCTCATCTTCCAGCGCCAGTTCGTGGAAGGCATCGCCGGGACAGGCGGCAAATAATTCCCCTTCCCCCTTTTTCAACAGACCCGGCGCTCAGGCACCGGGTCTGTCGGTTTCAGTCGGCGGAACCAGTCCTTGCATTCTTGTGGAAAATGCTCTATAATCATCACACTGCCCTTTACTTTTGGTTCAGAGGAGGACCCTCTATGATCGTTCTTGACCAGGAAAAGAATCTTTCCACCCTTCACACCCAGAACACCACCTATCAAATGAAGGCCGATCGGTTCCGTGTGTTGACCCACACCTACTACGGCCCCAGGATCAAAGACGGCGACCTGTCCTATCTGGTCCGGTACGCCGACCGGGCCTGCGCCCCCAACCCCAGCGAGGCCGGCCTGGACCGGACCTACTCGCTGAACACCATCCCCCAGGAGTTTTCCACCTGCGGCGTGGGGGACTTCCGTCTGCCCTCCATTGAGATGGAGCTGCCCTGCGGAAGCTGCTCCGCCGACCTGCGCTATACCGGCTTCGAGCTGCGCCGGGGCAAATACGCCCTGGAGGGCCTGCCCGCCTTCCGGGGGACGGAGGAGGAGGCTGAGACGCTGGTCCTCTTTTTGGAGGATGCCGCCGCCCGGGTCCGGGTGGAGCTGTATTACGGCGTCTTTGAGCGATACGACCTCATCACCCGGGCTGTCCGGGTGGTGAATCTGGGGGAGGAGCCGGCGCGTCTGCGCCAGTGCGCCTCCCTGTGTCTGGATTTTCTCCGGTCTGACCTGGACCTGATTACCTTCAACGGCTGCCATCTGATGGAGCGGTTCCCCGACCGGGCTCCGCTGCGCTCCGGCGTTCAGGGGGTGGGCAGCGTCCGGGGAACCTCCAGCCACCAGCACAACCCCTTTGTGGTCCTCTGCGACCACAGCGCCAACGAGGACTACGGCCTGTGCTACGGGGCCGCGCTGCTGTACAGCGGAAACTTCCAGGCCCTGGCGGAGGCCAGTCAGTATGACAACGTCCGGCTGGTCATGGGCATCAACCCCTATCAGTTCTGCTGGACCCTGGAGCCCGGCCAGAGCTTCACCGCCCCTGAGGCGGCCCTGATCTGCTCCCCCGGCGGCCTTGGTCCCATGAGCCGCCAGTTCCATCGTGCCATCCGGGCCCACCTGATTCAGGACCCCTATGAGGGCAGACGCCACCCGGTGCTTATCAACAACTGGGAGGCCACCTACTTCGACTTTGACGCCGACAAGCTGGTAGACTTCGCCAAGACGGCCGCCCCTCTGGGGGTGGAGCTGCTGGTGATGGACGACGGCTGGTTCGGCAAGCGGGACGACGACAACAGCGGCCTGGGGGACTGGACCGTCAATGAAAAGAAGCTGCCCGGCGGACTGGAGGCTCTGGTGCCCCGTATTCAGGAGCTGGGTATGTCCTTCGGCATCTGGATCGAGCCCGAGATGGTCAGCGAGGACAGCCAGCTCTACCGGGAGCACCCTGACTGGGCTCTGCGTATCCCCGCCCGAATCCCCGCCCGGGGCCGGAACCAGCTGGTGCTGGACTTTTCCCGCCCCGAGGTGCGCCAGCGGGTCTATGGGCAGATCAAGGCCGTTCTGTCCAGCGCCGACATCTCCTATGTGAAGTGGGACATGAACCGCAGTCTGTCCGACGTGTGGTCCGCCGCCCTGCCCCCGGAGCGCCAGGGAGAGGTATTCCACCGGTATGTCCTGGGCGTCTATGAGATGCTGGACCAGCTCCGCCATGACTTCCCACACATCCTTATTGAGGGCTGCGCAGGCGGAGGCGGCCGCTTTGACGCAGGGATGCTCTACTACACCCCCCAGATCTGGTGCAGCGACAACACCGACGCCATCGACCGCCTGCGTATCCAGTACGGCACCTCCTTCTGCTATCCCATCAGCGCTGTGGGGGCCCACGTCTCCGCCGTGCCCAATGAGGCGAACCGCCGCGTCACCCCCCTGGAGACCAGAGGGACGGTGGCTATGTCGGGTACCTTTGGCTATGAGATGGACCCCAACAAGACCACCCAGGAGGAAAAGGAGGCCATCAAGGCCCAGGTCGCCTTCTTCAAGGAGCACTACGACCTGATCCAGCGGGGGGACTACTACCGCCTCACCGACCCCTTCGCCGAAGGACCCTATACCGCATGGGAGCACGTCTCTCCCGACAGGCGGGAGGCGCTGGTATCCCTGGTGTACGGCGCCGCCCATGCCGCCGCCCCCTTCCGAGTTCTGCGCCTCAAGGGCCTGGACCCGGCCCTCCGCTACCAGGTCAACGGTCGGGGCGCGCACCCCGGCGACGTGCTGATGAGCGCCGGCTGGCCCCTGCCGCCGGCTGAGGGGGACTACCCGGCGCTGCGGCTCTACTTGCGGGCTGTTTAATGCCGGCCCGCGAGGGCAGCACCGCCGACACAGTGACAGATGTGGCTCGGGCGTTCTCTTTCCGTCTGCGGCGGTGAAGCCGCGCTGCCAAATATTTATAAAAGAGGAGAGGAAGTGTTCAACTTGAATTTCAGTCTGTTGGGCGATATTCAAAATGGGGCCTTTGACGGCGTGCTTGCCGCGTTGTATACATCTCATAATTTGTCCAAAGCTCGAACACGGGCAATTCACATAGCGGAATCCTTCCAGCGCGTCTTTTCTCCAGCCCAAGGTGTTTCCGCCGCGCTATACAGCGGTCCGGGCCGCACAGAGATCGGCGGCAATCACACTGACCATCAGCGCGGCCATGTGCTGTGCGGCAGTGTGGATATGGATATGCTGGCCTGTGCCGCGCCCAATGGGCAAAACATGATCCGTATCCAGTCGGAAGGTTATCCTGCCTTGGAGATCATGCTGGATGATCTATCGGTAAAGCCCCGGGAGGCTAATACCTCCGCCGCCTTGGTGCGGGGTGTGGCCGCGAAGGTCCGGGAGTTGGGCTACACTTTATCCGGGTTTGATGCCTATGTGACCTCCACTGTGCTGTCCGGTTCCGGTCTCAGCTCCTCCGCCGCCTATGAGACCTTGATTGGAAACATCATCAACCACCTGTGCTGCGGCGGAGCGTTGAACGCCGTTGAGATCGCGAAAATCGGACAGTATGCGGAAAACGTCTATTTTGGCAAGCCCTGCGGCCTGATGGATCAGATGGGCTCCTCTGTAGGCGGAGCGGTGTCCATCGACTTTGCGGACCCCGCCAATCCAGCGGCGGAAAAGGTGGATTTTGACTTCTCAAAGTCCGGACATACGCTGTGTATTGTGGATACCTGTTCCAGTCATGGGGACCTGACCGGCGACTATGCGGATATTACGCTTGAAATGGGGGCGGTAGCCGCCTACTTCGGCAAGACAGTTCTCTGTGAAGTTCCCGAGGCTGACTTTCGGGCCGCGCTGCCCTCTCTGCGGGTATGCTGTGGCGATCGGGCGGTCCTTCGCGCGCTCCACTTTTATGATGACGACCGCCGGGCGGTCCAGGAGGCTCAGGCGCTGAAAAAAGGAGATTTTTCCCATTTCCTGTCTCTGGTCAACGCCTCCGGCCTGTCCTCCTCCCTCCACCTGCAAAATACCTGGCCGGTCTCCAATCCCAGAAAACAGGCCATCCCCCTGGTGCTGGCCATCGGCCAGGAGCTGCTGGAGGGCACAGGGGCCATCCGGGTACACGGGGGGGGCTTTGCCGGGACCGTCCAGGCATTTGTTCCCAATGAGAAGCTGGAGTATTTCAAGTCCGGCATGGAAGCGCTGCTCGGTTCCGGAAAATGTCACGTTCTTCACATCCGCCCTCAAGGCGGCTGCGTGGTCGCCGGCTGACGGCCGGAAAGGAGGGTAATTATGGCAATTCTGGTATTAGGCGGGGCCGGCTATATCGGCTCCCACACGGTGTATGAACTCATCGGCGCCGGTCGGAACGTGGTGGTGGCCGACAACCTCCAGACCGGCTTCCGAGCCGCCGTCCACCCCGAGGCCCGGTTCTATCAGCTGGATATCCGGGACCGGGCCGCTCTGGACGTGCTGTTCCAGGCGGAGAAAATCGATGGGGTGATCCATTTCGCTGCCTCCTCTCAGGTGGGCGAGTCCATGTCAGACCCCCTGAAGTACTATGACAACAATCTCCACGGCACCATGGTGCTTCTCCAGGCCATGGTGGCCCACGGTGTGGACAAAATCGTCTTTTCCTCCACCGCCGCCACCTACGGCGAGCCGGAGCGGGTGCCCATTCTGGAGACCGACAAGACCGTCCCCACCAACTGCTACGGCGAGACCAAGCTGTCCATGGAGAAGATGATGGCCTGGACCAGTAAGGCCCACGGACTGCGGTACGTGGCCCTGCGGTACTTCAACGCCTGCGGCGCCCACCCCTCCGGCAAAATCGGCGAGGCCCACGCCCCCGAGACCCACCTGATTCCTGTCATCCTCCAGGTGCCCAACGGCCAGCGGGAAAAGCTGTCCGTCTTTGGCGGCGACTACCCCACCAAGGACGGCACCTGTGTCCGGGACTATATCCACGTCACCGACCTGGCCCAGGCCCACATCCTGGCCCTGGACTACCTGCTCAAGGGCGGGGAGAACAACGTGTTCAACCTGGGCAACGGGGTGGGCTTCACCAACAAGGAGGTGGTGGACGTGGCCCGAAAGGTCACCGGCCACCCCATTCCCGCCGAGATCGCCCCCCGCCGGGCCGGCGACCCCGCCCAGCTGGTGGCCTCCTCGGAGAAGGCCAAGACCGTCCTGGGCTGGAAGCCGCGGTACGCCGACCTGGAAGTGATTGTGGCCTCCGCCTGGAACTGGCACAAGAGCCACCCCCGCGGCTATGGGGAGGGCTGAGTGATGATTGACAAAGCTGTCGCCAAACTGGCGGATTACGCCGTGCGAAACGGACTGATTGATTCATGCGACTACACCTGGGCCATCAACACGATTCTGGACGTGTTGAAGTTGGACAGCTATATAGAGCCGGAGTTTACTTGGGATATAAACAGCCTGGAGCTGGCCCCCATCCTGGAGGAGCTGCTGGACGACGCCTATGCCCGGGGGGTGCTCACCGAGAACTCGGTGGTCTACCGGGACCTGTTCGACACCGAGCTTATGGGGCGGCTCACCCCCCGGCCCTCCTGGGTCATCGAGAAGTTCCAGTACATCTGCCATGACGACCCCAAAGCGGCCACCGATTGGTACTACGCCTTCAGCCAGGACACCAACTACATCCGCCGGGACCGCATCGCCAGGGACATGCAGTGGAAGGCCCCCACCGAGTACGGGGAGCTGGACATCACCATCAACCTGTCCAAGCCGGAGAAGGACCCCAAGGCCATCGCGGCGGCCAAAAACCTGCCTGCCTCCGCCTACCCCCGGTGCCAGCTGTGCGCTGAGAACGAGGGCTACGCCGGCCGGGTGAACCATCCCGCCCGGCAGAACCACCGGATCGTCCCCATTACCATCAACGGCTCCCCCTGGTTTTTGCAGTATTCCCCCTATGTGTACTACAACGAGCACTGCATCTGTCTGAACAGCGAACACGTGCCTATGAAAATCGACCGGGCCTGCTTCGGCAAGCTGCTGGGCTTTGTCCGGCAGTTCCCCCACTACTTTGTGGGCTCCAACGCCGACCTGCCCATCGTGGGGGGGTCCATCCTGGCCCACGACCACTTCCAGGGGGGACATTACACCTTCGCTATGGAGAAGGCCCCTATCGAGACCCCCGTCACCTTTCCCGGTTTTGAGGATGTGGAAGCCGGCATTGTGAAATGGCCCATGTCGGTGGTGCGGATCACTGGGGAGAGCCCCGACCGCCTCATCGATCTGGCGGATAAGATCCTCACCGCCTGGCGGGGCTATACCGATGAAGCCGCCTTCATCTTCGCCGAGACTGACGGCGAGCCCCACAACACCATTACCCCCATTGCGCGGCGGAGGGGGAGCAAGTACGAGCTGGACCTGGTGCTGCGAAACAACCTGACTACCCCGGAGCACCCCTTGGGGGTTTATCACCCCCATGCCGAGCTGCACCACATCAAAAAGGAGAACATCGGCCTGATTGAGGTGATGGGCCTGGCCGTCCTCCCCGCCCGGCTGAAGGAGGAGCTGGCCGCGGTGGCCGGCTGCCTGGTCAGTGGCGCCGACCTCCGGGTCAGCGAGCTGACCGCCAAGCACGCGGACTGGGCGGAGTCCTTCCGGGACAAGTACCAATTCACCCCCGAGAATGCCCTGGACATCGTCCAGAAGGAGACCGGGCTGGTCTTTGCCAAAGTGCTGGAGCACGCCGGGGTGTATAAGCGTAATCCTGCGGGAAAGAAAGCTTTTGTGAGATTTTTAGAAGAGGTGTGAACGACCCTGCCCAATCTGAACAGTCTGCATGCGACTGACAGATTGGGCAGGGCCCTTTTCCGGCCCTGCGGCTTGCGGTATTGTCGGGTTCCGCCCGCTTGTATCTCTAAAATTTGATTCGCACGGCAAGGAGACACTCGGCCGGCCCTCCTGTGCCGCAAGGCGTCTGCGTCCAGCCGGACGGGGTCTTTTATTATTGACGCTTCTCTGAAAATCTGGTAAAATACTAACTTGCGGGAAGCCCTTTTTCTTCTTTCTGTCAAAAAAACATACAGGAGGTACTGTTATGGATTCATATACGTCCGAATACACCAAGGAGCAGCTCATCGAGATGATTACCGGCAAGCTCCAGCGCAATTTCGGCTGCACTGTGGAGACAGCCAACAACAACCACATGTTTAAGGCCTGCGCCCTGGTCCTGCGGGACATTATGTCCCGCCACCGCATGGCCACCAACA
Source organism: Lawsonibacter sp. (assembly GCA_022799835.1). Lineage (GTDB taxonomy): Bacteria > Bacillota > Clostridia > Oscillospirales > Oscillospiraceae > Lawsonibacter. Next base: position 7,037 of record JAAWPF010000065.1, read on the forward strand.
ATGAAATTTGGGAGAAACAGCAGCGGCAGGTCCACTACCTGTCCCTGGAATTTCTGATGGGCCGCTCTCTGGAAAAGAATGCCTATAACCTGGGCCTTCTGGACACCCTGAAGGAGGTCCTGGAGGACATGGGCTTCTCGGCCGCCGACCTGTTCGAGTCTGAGCCCGACGCCGGCCTGGGCAATGGCGGCCTGGGCCGTCTGGCCGCCTGCTATCTGGACTCCATGACCACACTGGAGATTCCCGCCACCGGCTACTCCATCTGCTACGAGCTGGGCATCTTCAAGCAGAAGATCGTGGACGGCAAGCAGGTGGAGCTGGCGGACAACTGGCTGGGCCTGGGGGATGCCTGGCTCATCCCCAAAATGGAAGAGACCGAGGAGGTCCGCTTCGGCGGCCAGATTGTGGACAACTGGGACGAGCATGGCAACAACCACCCCGAACACGTGGGCTACACCGCCGTCCTGGCCATCCCCCGGGACATGAAGATCGCCGGCTACCAGACCAACCACACCAACACCCTGCGCCTGTGGGATGCCAAGAGCCCTCTGCCCGTGGACATGTCCCTGTACTCCCGGGGCGAGTACCTCAAGGCGGTGGAGCAGCAGGCCATAGCCGAAGTCATCGCCAAGGTCCTCTATCCGGATGACAACCACTACGAGGGCAAATCCCTGCGCCTGAAGCAGCAGTATTTCTTTGTCTCGGCCACTGTTCAGTCCATCACCCGCCAGCACAAGGCCCAATACGGCACCCTGCGCAACTTTGCCCGAAAGCATGTCATCCAGATCAACGACACCCACCCCACCCTGGTCATCCCCGAGCTGATGCGCATCCTGCTGGACCAGGAGGGCTACGGCTGGGACGAGGCCTGGCACATTGTCACCGACGCGGTGTGCTACACCAACCACACCGTCCTGGCCGAGGCGCTGGAGCGCTGGC
>JAAWPF010000066.1 GCA_022799835.1 Lawsonibacter sp.
GTCCATGGCGGGCAGGTCGTCGTGGATCAGGGAGTAGGTGTGGACCATCTCCACCGCGCAGGCGAAGGGCAGCGCCTTGTCCGGGTCGCCGCCGCACAGACGGCAGGTCTCCAGGGCGAGGATCGGACGGATCCGCTTGCCGCCGGACAGCAGGGAGTACTCCATGGCCTCCTGGAGGTCGGCGTGGCGGCTCTCCGCGTCGAAAGCGTGGACCAGATACTCCTCAATCATGGCTTGGTCTTGGACCAGGATCTGTGTATAGTCTTTTCCCATGTCAGTCCTTTCCTCCAAAGGATTGTTCTGCTATCTCACCGTCTTTTCCGGCGGTGAGGAGGGTCACTTTCTGTTCTGCCTCATCCAGCTGCCTGGTACACTCCCTCAGCAGCTTGGCCCCCTCTTCAAAGAGGGACATAGCCTGTTCCAGAGGGGCCTCCCCCTTCTCCAGCAGGGAGACGATCTCCTCCAGCCGGGTCATGGAACCCTCAAAATCCGTCTTCTTTTTTGCGGCCATAGTACGCTTCCTTTCTATAGCACCTGACAATCCAGACTTCCGTCTGAGAGGGTCAGCTTCAGTCGGTCTCCGGGCTCTACATCGCCGTTGGAGACAACGGCCTTTCCGTCCGCCCGCTGTGCGATGGCGTAGCCCCGGCCCAGCACCTTTAGAGGGCTCATGGCGTCCAGGGAAGCGGCCAGTGTTTTAAGGCGCTCCCGCTGTTTGGACACAGATCGGGCCCCGCTACCGGGCAGACGGCTGGACAGGGCGGTCAGCCGTTCCCGCTGCCAGTTGGCAGACTGCCGCAGGCCGTGGGCCAGACGGCTGCTCTGATAGTCCAGCAACAGCCGCTTCTCCCGAAAGTAGAAGGCGGGCTCAGTCATAGGCCGGCTGCCGGCCAGCCGCTCCAGGATCTGGCGGTATCGGGCCAGCTTGACGGCCGCGGCCCCCTCCAGACGCTCCCTGTTGTTCAGAAGGACGGCGTAGATTTCATTCTGGTCGGGCACCGCCAGCTCGGCGGCATTAGAGGGGGTGGATGCCCGCAGGTCGGCCACAAAGTCAGCGATAGTCACATCGGGCTCGTGGCCCACGGCAGAGATGACGGGGATTTCCGAGCGGTAGATGGCTCGGGCCACCACCTCCTCATTGAAAGCCCACAGGTCCTCCATAGAGCCGCCCCCCCGTCCGGTAATAATCAGGTCGGCCGCGCCGTGGAAGTTAGCCCACTGGATGGCGGCGGCAATCTCCTGGGGCGCCTCCGCCCCCTGGACCCGTACCGGGATAACTTTAACCTCCGACAGAGGCCAACGGGCCCCCAGGATACGGATCATATCCCGCACCGCCGCCCCGGCTGGAGAGGTGATGAGGGCAATCCGCCTGGGAAATTCCGGAATGGTCTTCTTGTGCTCCTGGTCGAACAGGCCCTCCCGGAACAGCTTCTCTTTCAGCTGCTCAAAGGCCAAAGACAGGTCCCCCACCCCCTCCGGGGTGAGACGGGCGCAGTAGAGCTGGTACTGTCCATCCCGGGGAAAGACGGTCACCCGCCCCGCGGCGATGACCTGTATCCCGTTCTCCGGCCGGAACCGGAGAGACATGGCGTCACTGCGGAACATGACACACCGCAGAGCCCCCTCGCCGTCCTTCAAGGTGAAATAGTGGTGGCCCGAGGGGTACATTTTATAGTTGGACAGCTCCCCGCGAACCAGCAGCTGAGACAGCAACCGGTCCCGGTCCATCATATTTTTCAGATATTGGCCCACCTGACTGGGGGTCAGAATGGCGTCCTCTCTCATGGCTGCTCCCCCGCTTTCAGGGCCCGCCAGGTGAAGATAGCGGTCCCCATGGCGTTGTCGGTGGAGTACTGGGGCTGGGCGACGATGGCGCCGCATATACCGGTCAGCCCTGCCCGCAGCTGCGTATTGGAGGCCACCCCGCCGGAACACAGCACCGGCAGGCCGGGATAGCGCCGCTGGGCCTCTTGGGTGGCCCGCCATACCACGTTGGAGACAGCGTCCAGCGTGAAGCGGGCAATGTTGGCGGGCTTCTCCCCCTCCTCCGCCAGGGCTTTCACCTGGTTTTCCATCCCGGACAGGGAGAATGTAAGGTCCTTCAGCTTGACCCTTGGCTCATAACAGGCGTCCGCCTGGGCGTACAGCCCGTCCAGGGCCTTCCCTGCCGGGAATTGCAGGCCCAGCAGAACGCCGGTGCGGTCGATGAGCTGTCCGGCGGACAGGTCGCTGGTGCCGCCGATGATCTCAGCGGTCACGGTCCAGCCCTCCGGCCTCACCAGCAGCAACTCGGTGGTTCCCCCCGACAGGTGCCAGGCTAAGAAGGGCGCATCCAGCAAGTCCAGCCGTCCGGCGGACCAGGCGGCAGCGGCCAGGTGCCCCTGCTGGTGGGAGTGGGCGTAGAAGGGGATCTCCAAAACGGCGGCGATCCCCCGCCCCTGGCCCTCTCCAGCCAGAAAGCAAGGCATATAGGAGCCCTCCACCGCCCGGGGACGGGTGGAGGCACCCACAGCTTTAATCCCGGCTAACCGCCCTTCCCCCGCCAGTTCCGCCAGCAGACCGGGCAGCCGCTTTACATGCTGGAACAGGGCATCGCTCTGGCGCAGCCCCAGCTCCCCAGGGCGGACCTCCAGCAGCCGGCCGATATTTACCCCTGTCTCGCCGTCAAAGATGGCTGCGGAGGTGGTATAATTGCTGGTGTCAATCCCCAGAACGACCATCAGCCCTCCGCCTCCCGGACAGAAGTCTCCGGAGTCTTTGCCGGCTTGGGCGGAGTATCCTCAAACTCCGCCCGGGCAAAGGTGCCTAGGATGCCATTCAAAAAGGAGACTACCTCCTCCGGCTCATACTTTTTGGCAATCTCCACCGCCTCGTTAATGGCGGCGGCATTGGGAATATCTGGCATGTAAAGCATCTCGTACATAGCGGTACGCATGATGGCCGCCGCCATGCGCGGGATGCGGGCAAAGGCCCAGCCTACAGAGTAGCGGCTGATGCAGTCGTCCAGTTCCGGACCGTGGGCAAAGACCCCCTGGACCAGCTCACGGATATAGCGTTCCTGCTTCTCGTTGGGGAATTGAGCGTATAGGGACAGCTCCTCTGCCAGCTCCTGGAAGCGCTCCCTTGTCAGCTCCCTGTCCAGAAGCTCCCGAGGGCTGACGGTATCAAATCCCAGAGCGAAAATAATATGTACGGCGATCTCCCGTGCGCTGCTTCTTGTCATAGGTGCATCCTCCCATAAGGATCATTTCAGTCTATAAGCTTACTAGAATATTATATACATGAATATACAAAAAGAAAAGCCCTATTTGCATAAAATTTTTTGTTGGACATTTCCTCTGCTGAACATACAAAAACGCCGCCCAGCCGGGCGGCGCTCTGTGTCAGTTCAGCCATAAAAATTGTGGTCTCCAAAGGTGGCGATCAGCTTCTTGTTCCGGGCGGCCCAGCTGTTCACGCCGGAGTCAAAGAACAGCGCGCCCTTTGTCTCCTCCACCACGCCGCCGTCCATCACCAGCTTGGCGGCGATGGTACTGGACGCGGAGGGCTCGGTCTTGCGCAGAACCCCGGATTTATAGGTGCTGAACTGGTTTTTCTGGGCCAGGACCTCCTCCACCGTGTTGGGAAAGATGGGGTCGGCCACCCGGTTCAGCACCACATTGCCCACAGCCATCTGGCCCTCCAGAGACTGGTTGCCGCTCTCACGATAGATCACCCGTTCCAGCCAGAACAGGTCGTCCTGGTTGTAGAAGCTCTCGCCGGAGATGGCGGCCCCAGTGCCCCGGGTGACCGTGATTGTGGCTGTCGCCGGGTCGTAGTCCACAGCGGCGTCAAAGGCCTTGGCCGCCGCACGCAGGGGGACGGAGACCTGACCGGCCTCGTCCAGCTGAACCTGCTCCGGGATATAGAAATACCGGCCGTTGGCCACCATGTAAAGCTGGCCGACCTTGGCAGTCAGCGAGAGCTTTTCGGTGGTGACGGTCATGGTTTCGCCGTCCCAGCTGCTTTGCGCGGCGGGATCCAGCTCCTGGGCGATCGCGGCCAGTGCCACATAGGTGGTGCCCAGCACACTTCGCCGGTTCAGCGACTGGGGCGCGGACTGGCCGTCGATGAACATCGTGTTCTCGGGAGTAACCGGGACGGCCACCGAGGTGGGATCAACTCCAGCGGCAGCCACAACCGCCTGGGTGAATTTTGCGTCGCGAGATTCCGCTTCAGTCTCAAGCGCCGTCTCCTTGAGGGCGGCACTCTCCTCCTCTGCCAAGAGGGTGGCCGCCGGCTGGGTCGGAGTCGAGGCGGCACCCATCAGGAGGAGCAAGGCAAAGGCGCCCAGCATCGCGGAGAATAGCTTACGCTTCATTGTCTGCACTCCTTTTGATACAGTTTTGTCAGAATTATGACAACCAAAAGCAATTCTCTGTTACTTTTGTAACCACATTGTAACTAATCCGGATTCTCAAAACAAGGGCAAAACTGCCTATAAATCACAGTCTTAAATTGTACAGCTTGTTGGATTTTAACAAGAATATCCCTTCTATCTCGGTTTTTCTCCCATCTCAGTCAAACGCTGGCAGGCTTTGCGCAGACAGACAGACCCGCCTCCGGGCGCTCACCGGGAGGCGGGTCTGTGGTCTAAATACCTCGATTTAACGTTTTGCGCAGGCGGATTTTCCCGGCCAGAGCCTGGTCGATCATGTCCAGAAATTTCTGCCGGTCCTCAGGCAGACCACCTTTTAAGGGTAGATAATTGGAGGCGTGGTTGCTGGTGAAGTGGAGCGGGTTCACGTCCAGCTGTTCAATAAGAAGGCGGCACTCCTCCAGCACATGGTCGGCGGAGCACACCTCAAACCGTCCGGCCAGCACGTCCTCTCCCAGGGGGGTGCCCTTGGCGGGGGCAAAGGTCATGGCGGACAGGTGCCGGGGCTTCATCTCGTTCATCATTTTGGCGGTGGACAGGATGTGCTCCTCCCAGTCGCCCCCCTCCCCGTTGGCCCCGGTCATCCCCAGAATCACCGTAACCCACAGGTCAATGCCCGCCTCCACCAGCCGCTGTCCGGCCAACAGCATCTGTTCGGCGGTACAGCCCTTGCGGATGAATCGGAGCACCCGGTCGCTGCCGCTCTCCACTCCCAGATAGGCCCGGGACAGCCCCGCCTCGTGGAGGGCGCGCAGCTCCTCCGGTGTCTTGGACAGGGTGCTCTTGGGGCCGGCGTAGAGGGTCACCTTCTCCAGCCTGGGGAACCGGTCATACAGCTTGCGGAGGATCTGCAGCAGCTCCTCCGTCTTCATAATGATAGCATCGCCGTCCATGAGGAAAACCCGGCGCAGCTCCGGGCCGTAGTAGTCCCGGGCCATGTCGATATCCTCCAGAATATCCGCCACCGGACGGATGCGGAATTTCTTTTCCTTGTACATTCCACAGAAGGTACACTGATTGTTTGAGCATCCGATGGTGCACTGGAGCAGGTAGCTTTTCCACTCCCCTGGCGGTCGGTAGAGCAGATCGCTGTCATAGCGCATATAGTAATGCTCCTTTCCTTTACAGATTTTCCATTGGCTGGCCGTCCCGGAAAACCTTTCTGATATTCTTTTCCACCTTATTTCGGGGCAGCATGACCTCATGTCCGCAGCCCTGGCAGCGCAGCTTGAAGTCCATCCCCACCCGCGTGACAAGCCACTCCTGACTGCCGCAGGGGTGGGGCTTCTTCATCTTTAGTATATCGTTGACGTGGATATCCATGCCGGCCTCCTCGAACATTCAATCAAAAAATTTTCCAGTGAAACAGTTCTCGTTTCCTAATGGCTTCGCGGTAAGGCGAAACATCACACAGCCGTCAGGGCAGACAATCACTTTGCTGTACTTGTCATCTCCGCCGACTTTCGTCAGGTCACCGCCGCTGCGGACTGCCTCCATCAAGGGAAACAGCATCACCATAGTCTTGGAACAAATGCCAAAACCTTGTGTATTGATAGGACAGCCATAGGTACAGGTGTACTTGTCCCCAATCTCCTCCCCGTTTCGGCAATAGCGCTCAGTGCGGTCGCCGCGCAGGAAGCCGATGACCTCGACTTCAAATTCATACTCCTCATCATACCATTTTTTCATTACTACACCTCACTGTGTCGTTTTGCTCCAGAGCTATTATAGTATAGTGTTTTCCACCTTGTCAATGCCGTCCAACAGCTCAAAGCAGACCGCCAGAGTTCCGTTTTGCAGAATATTCTCTACAATGACTTCTACGGAAGTTCTGGACAGCTCCTCCACTAAAATCAGATGGGGGATGTCCAGATACTGCCCAGACAAGCACTCCCCTGTCTGACGATTCTTCTTCGCAAGGGTTTTTACATTTTGGTAGGTCATAAATGTTGCGGCCCAGCGGCTTCCGTCCTCCAAGGTAACGATTATGTCGGAGTTGTCGTCCAGAGGGTCATAGCTGGGCCACTGTTCAAATTCACACCAAATTGTCATGGCATCTGCTCCACAAGGCTCCAGCAGGTCAGATTTTTTTCACTCCACCGGTAGGTAAGGACGGTATTCTGGTCAAATACCCGCAGCCCGTCCTCAAAGACAAACGCACCGTCAAATTCATGTTGGAACACAAGCCGCCCCTCCGGGACGGAATACAGCCAAAAGCGGTTGTCCCGGGTCAAAGCCAGACGCTTCTCATCCTGAGACAGCGCGATATGCTGGACCAGCTCTCCTGGCACAATCTCCAGAGGCTCGCCGCCCGTGGCGGTGGGATACACCAAAACTTTGGAGGAGATCTCACCATCCGCGACCGGCCCTTTGCACAGCAGATACAGCGCTCCGGACGTGCCTTGGGCACAATCTGTATAGGACTCCACGTCAATCAGCTTTTGAAACTTATTTTTCTCCAAATTGTATCGCAGAACCGATTCTCCGTCCATAACCAGAAAGGAATTGGGCGTCTCCTTTAGGATGCCGCAGCAGTTGCTGGTCTTTTTTCGCTGTGTCTTTTCCGTGTTCAAATCAAAAATATTGAGAAAACCGCCCATCCAGTTCATCATGACCAGTTTGTCCGCACCGTTAAAGCCGACAAAATCCATGTGCTGGGGGACACCCTTTTTATAGGCTTGCCGCACCTCCAAGGTCTCCCGATCCAGCTCCAGAATACGTTTGTTCAGAATAGCGAACAGCCTATCCTCCTCCACATGGATGCACCTTACGCAATCCCTTGTCAGAACATTTTTCAGTTCCTCCCCCGTCTCCACAGACAGCTTCCGCAAGCGAATGGAAGCGTAATAGGAGCCCCAGCCGTCGGAGACGTAAAAGACCGAGGGGTCAAAGGGATCGGCCACCGGTGCCATAACGCCGCCGCCGCTGATGTGGTTTTTCATCCGGGCGGACCACCTCTTGCGCAATTCCATTTCTACACCTCCCAAATTAAAATGCACCGGACGCCTCCCGGCGTCCGGCGCTTTTAAATAAGATTATTTACTTGGCCAGCGCGGCGGTGTCAATGGCGATCATGAGCTCCTCATTGGTGGGGATAAGGAGGACCTTCACCTTTGAGCTGGGAGCGGAGATAACGGTCTCCTTGCCCCGAACGTTGTTGGCCGCCTTGTCCAGCTCCAGGCCCATGTAGCCCAGGCCCTCGCAGGCCAGCTCCCGAATGCCGTGGTCGTTCTCACCCACGCCGGCAGTGAAGATAACGGCATCCACCCCGCCCATAGCGGCGGCGTAAGCGCCCACATACTTGCGCACCTCATAGGAGAATTTCTTCCGGGCCAGCTCGGCCTTCTGGTCACCGTTTTCGGCGGCGCTCTCCAAGTCCCGGAAGTCGGAGCTGACGCAGCTCAGGCCCTCCACGCCGGACTTCTTGTTCAGCACGTTGAGCATCTGGTCGATGTTCATGCCGTACTTGTTCATCAGGTACTGGAGGATGCCCGCGTCGATGTCGCCGCAGCGGGTGCCCATGGGCAGGCCGGCCAG
>JAAWPF010000067.1 GCA_022799835.1 Lawsonibacter sp.
GGTGATTCCCCACATGGAGGAGACAGTCACAATGGCCCCCCGCCGCCGGCGGACCATGCCGGGGATGGCAGCTTTGAGCGTATAGAACACGCCGTCCAGATCCACTGAAACCAGCCGCCGCCACTGTTCCGCTGTGGTGTCGGTAAGCAGCTGCTGGGGCAAGGCGATACCCCCGTTGCATACCACGGCATCCAGCGCTCCCAGGGCTTTCTCCGCCTCCCGGACCATCCGCTCCGCCTGCTCCGGGTCAGAGATGTCCGCTTGAATCGGGGCGGCCTTTCCCCCCAGGGCGGTCAACTCCCGCACCAGTTTCAGGGCCTCGCCCCGGCTCTGGTTGTAATTGACAGCCACAGCCCAGCCCTCCCGGGCGAACAGCCGGGCCACGGCGGCTCCAATCCCCCGGGAGGCCCCGGTAATCAGCACATTGGACACAGAAAGCACCTCCTTTACCCGAATACACCCTGAACCAGAATCATATAAAGTACGGTGGCTCCGAAGATGGACAGCAGGTCGTTGCCCTTCCACAGATGGAGGAGGACAGCGGCCAGCCCAGCCGTCAGGGGCGGAACCCAGCCTCCCGGCGCGGTAAAGGTGACCCCCTTGAGACAGTAGACGATGAGCATGGCGATGATGGCCGGGGGCAGGACCCGCCCCAGATACAGCACCAGCTTTGGCGGGTGGTCCCCCCGGTCGAAGAGGAGGAAGGGCAAGGCCCGGGTCAAGAAGGTGACCGCCGCCATGACGGCGATGGAGGCCAGGGTCTGAACAGGGGTTAGGGGCATGGCGCCTCCTCCTTTCTCTCCTGTTTTCCCTCAAGCCTGGGCCGGAGGAGGGTCAGGGCGATGACAATGATAGCCAGGGCAGGCAGGAGCATGTTTTCCGCTCCCACCAGCAGCAGGCTGGCCAGGGTGGCCGCGCCCCCCAGCAGGGCGGGGATGTGTCCGCCAGCACTCCTCCACTGGCCCACGGCGATGACCAGAAACAGGGCGGTCATGGCGAAGTCCACCCCTGTGGTGTCGAAGCCCAGGGCGGCCCCCAGCGCCGCGCCGATTACCGAGCCTAAAATCCAATAGCTGTGGTCCAACAGGGCCACCAGAAAGAAAAAGTCGTGTTCGTCCACTCCCTCCGGCGCCTTGGCGGAGGAGAGCAGAGCATAGGTCTCATCAGTGAGGGAAAACATCATATAGAGCTTGCGCAGCCCCATCCCCCGGAACTTTTCCAGCATGGACAGGCCGTAGACCAGGTGGCGGAAGTTGACCATCAACGTCAGAAAGGCCACCTGGTGCAGGGGGGCTCCCACCGCCAGCAGGGACACCCCCAGATACTGGCCCGAGCCGGCGTAAATCACCACGCTCATCAGCAGCGCCCACAGCGCGCCGTAGCCGATGGACTGGAGCATCAGTCCAAAGGCCATCCCGATGGCCAGATACCCCATGAGCACAGGGACTGTCACCGGAAAGACGGCAGCCAGCGTCCTTCGGTTCATAGAAAAACCCACCTTAGCAAAATAAGTTGATTCTTATTTTACTCGTTTTCTCCCGCGAAAGCAACCCCCTTTCCAGACCAGGGATTTCCGCGAAAAAGTTATCGGGGGGAGATTCCGGATAACATCTCCGTGATTAGGACACTTTGTCCAAGCCGAGCGTTAAGACAGGATAAAGTTTTGTTTCCCATCTTGATTTTTTCCGCCGCAGCTCTATAATGATAGTCACACCACCACAGCTTGGAGGGCTCTCTCATGAATCGACTCCTCTTTATTTATAACCCCACCTCCGGCACCGGGCAGGTAAAGCCGGCGCTGGCCTCCATTCTGGATGTATTCACCAAGGCGGGCTGGATCGTCACCTCCTACCCCACCCAGTGCGCCGGCGATGGGGCCAGGACCGTCCGGGAACTGGGGTCTCAGTTTGACCGGGTCGTGTGCGCCGGCGGGGACGGCACCCTCAGCGAAGTGGCCTCCGGCATGATGCAGTTGGACTGCCCGCCACCCCTGGGCTATATCCCCTTCGGCTCCACCAACGACTGCGCCGCCACCCTGCGCCTGCCCAAAAAGCCCGTGGAGGCGTCCCTAGTGGCCGCCGGCACCGGCGTCCCCTTCCCCATGGACATCGGTCTGCTCAACGGCAGGCCCTTTGTCTATGTAGCCGCCTTCGGCGCCTTCACCAAGGTGGCCTACGACACCCCCCAGGAGATGAAAAATACCTTCGGCCACCTGGCCTACATCCTCGCCGGCATCGCCTCTCTGCCCACCATCGCCCCCTGCCACATGAAGGTGGAGTACGACGGGCAGGTCCTGGAGGACGACTTCTATTTCGGCATGGTGAGCAACGCCCAGTCTATCGGCGGGATCAAGCCCCCCAAGGTGGAGCAGGTGGTGCTGGACGACGGGCTGTTTGAAATCACCCTGGTAAAGAAACCCATCAGCCTGGCCGACCTGGCTGACGGACTCCAGGCCCTGGTAAGCCTGTCCCCGGCGGACCGCTCCGGCGTTCTGGTTCAGTTCCAGGCCCGGGAGCTCACCTTCACCGCGTCCCAACCCGTCTCCTGGACGGTGGACGGGGAGTTCGGCGGAGATCAGCTGGTCAACCGGGTGGTCAACCGGCAGAGGGCCCTGAAAGTCGTCAGGCCCTCTCCTGTATAAACTCTTCCATAAATTTTCACAGCCGGCGCGGCATTGCGGCAAAACAGGTGCGTTCCAATCAGGATGGAACGCACCTGTTTTCTCTTCCTGCAGAAAAATTCTCACAATATAAGCATCAGGTTGTTGTAGTTAAGCTCCTTCGCCTTTTTTTGGACAGAAAACCAATCAATGATTGTCAAAATTCCGCAGCAGCCCAATGTAAGAAGCTTCAATATCCCCATACCGGTCTCACCCAGCATAAACCGGTCGATCCCCAGACTGCCCAGAAAAATGGAGACCAGCAGAATTGTGGTGGGGTCCTTAAACTCCACGGCGGACGCCAGTTGAAATTTAGACTCATCGGCCTCCATAAGCTTTTGCTTGATAAATACAATTTTTTCCGCGGGAAGGTACTTCTGGTTTGTCATCACATACATATCAATTTTGTCCTGCGTCATTTTTGTCTCTCCTTTTATCTTTATCTATACCCGGGAGCTACATTCGCCATAATTGATAAGCAGCCAGCAGAAGGGCAAAAACAAATAAGCTGGAGTCCAGCAGACGGCTCTTGGGAAACATATCCCTGTGCGCGAACAGCAAAATGAAAAGTGGCGCCGGAAGAAAAAGCAGATGCCAGCGTATCGCGCCAGGCCAATCACCCCGCAAAAAACACAGCCATGCCCGGGTCAAACCGCACCCCGGGCAGGTCACGCCAAAACAGCGGTAGACTGGACACCCTAAAACGCCATCCAGCACCAGGAAGCCAAGAAGCACCAAATGCAATTTTATTTGCCTGTACATATTTTGCCGTGCGCTTATTTTTATGCCGATCCCCCCTCGTTGGTACAATATTAAAATACCATAGTATTTTTAGATAGTCAAGCAAAAAGATACAATAGTATTGTAATTTTTGTTTGCGAGGTTGTTTATGCTTAATCAGAGAATACGGCTTTTACGACTGGCGAGAAATATGAATCAGGTGGAGCTGGCCAATCGCCTAGGTGTCACAAAACAAAGCGTGTCCAATTGGGAAAACGATAATATCCAGCCGTCCATTGAGATGCTGATGAAGCTGGCGGCAGTCTTTTCTGTATCCACTGACTATATGCTGGGAATTGAATCCGGTGAATATCTGGATGTCAGTGACCTTCCAAAAGAAGTGGTCGCCCACCTCAGACAGATTGTAGACGACCTGAGAGCCAAATAACCGGCATAAAAAAGTACCGTCCACATGGACGGTACTTTTTTATGCCAAGTCGGCAATATTGTATTTTTCCCTGTTTTGCTGCCTCAATCTTCAATCCCGATACCCGGACATCTTTTACAGCGCCTTGGCGATATCGATTTCCTCCGCGTCGCTCCACAGCCGCTCCAGGTCGTAGAATTTCCGGGCCTCGTCGGTAAATACATGGACCACTACCGCGGAAAAGTCCATCAGCAGCCAGGTGCCGCCCCGGTGGCCCTCAATGTGGTGGACTCGCTCCCCGTTTTTCTCCGCCGCCTCCTCACAGGCGTCGGACATGGCCTTCACCTGGGTGTTGGAGGTGGCCGTACAGATGACGAAGTAATCTGCCAGGGTGGTAATCCCCTCCGTCCTCAGCACCTTGATGTCCCCGCCCTTTTTGCTGTCCAGCGCTCTGGCCAGCAGGACCGCCAGTTCATAGGATTCCATCTGTTTTGCTCCTTTCCTATCTCTCAAATCAGGCCGCCTGAGCCTTCCTCCGGCTCGCTGACCGCCCCGCCCTGAATATCGTGGGATGGGTCCGGGAAAATATCGCCCGGGTCAATGTCGTCAATCCCCCCTATGGAGGTATCCCCTTTCTCTGAGGGGTCGTCTTCCCCGCCCGGGGGATCGGTTCCCTCCGGCGGCGCCGTTGCCTCATCGGGCTCCTGGGAACTGTTCGGGTCTGCGGGCTCCGGGGCCTTAACAGGGGGCTGGCCCACCGCCGGGTCCAAAAGGGACGTGTTGGTCACATCGAAGCCGCCCCCCCGCTTTCGATACATCAGCTGGAGGTCATCCGGCCCAATCTCGTCCAGATAGGGGTTGAGACCGTTGTTGAGCAGTTCCAGCAGCTCGTCCTGTCTAGCCACCACAAGGGAAGCCCCCCGGTAGCTCACAACGTCGCCAGGCATGGAGGCAAAATTCACGCAGCTGTCCACATCCATCCCCACCGCCAGCTGGGCAAAGGCCAGGATATTGCCCATTGTCAGGTCAGTGCTCACATTTTCCATAAAAATCCGAGCCAGGGAGGGCACTTTCAGCAAAATCTCCGGTGTGAGGCACTTTTTCAGCGTGGCGGCCAGGAAATCCCGCTGGATTTGGGTGCGCCCCGCATCATAGAGGACCACGCTCTCATCGTTGTTCTTTCGGAAGCGGATGACCTCCATGGCGTCCTGCCCATTCAGCAGGCGGTATCCCGCCTCCTGGTGGATATGCAGGTCCTGATATGGGTCGTCATAGTCCATGCCGGGGGGGACGTCAAAATAGACCCCGTCGATGGCGTCCACCAGCCGGCCGATGGCCTCCCACTCCACCAGGACATAGAAGTCCGGGTAGATGCCGGTGAGCTTGCCCACCTCCTGCTTCAGCGCGGTCATGCCGTTGGCCGTACGCTCCTTGTCGGACAGCTTCTTGTCCCCCAGATTCCGGACATAGACCGCGTTCAGCCGCTTCTGACCGCCGGTCTTTCCGGAGGTGTTCACCATGGTGTCCCGCAGCAGGCTGACGGCGCTGATTTTCTGACCCCTGGTGTCAAAGGTAATCAGCATCATGGTGTCGGTCAGGCCGCTGGTGGTGTCCCGACCGGCCAGAAGGAAGGTGTAATACCCCTCCTTCCGCCCGCTGAACATTACATCAGGCAGTTCCGCCCCCTCATAGTCCACGGTGCCCGGCGTCCCCTGGGAACCGCTGCCGTCGGGGGTGTTGACAACGGGCCTCGGGGGCGGGTCGGGCACCTTGGGCAGGCTGATCCAGGCCCGCAGATACAGCGCCACCCCCAGAATCAGGACGGCTATCACCGCCAGCGCCAGGAGTATCCGATAGCGCAGTCTCGCCCCCCGGTCCAAACTGGCCGTCCAGGCCCGGTACCGGCTCCACCGGCTTTCTGATGCCTTCCTTTTGCCCCGTCTGTTGTTTTCGCTCATTGCATCTATCCCTCTGTCGTTACTCCGTGCTCCCGCAGCCACGCCTGTGCCCGAAGGGTGCTCCGGTGGACGGGAAGGTTTCTGTCTTTCATCTCCTGGATGGTGGTCGTCACCCCCAGCAGGAGGGCGGCGTCCAGGTCGCTGTAGGCCAGTTCCCGCAGGCGCTCCACCCCCTCAAAGGTCCGGTTGGGCTCCATGTAATCGGCCACATAGAGAATTTTCTCCAGCGCGGTCATATTCTCCTTGGCGGTGGTATGCCAGAAGATGGCGTTAAACACCTCATCAGGTTCCCCAAAAACATACCTGGCAATACATGCTCCCGTCTTGGAATGGAGCAATTTTACCGCCCGGCGCTCCAACTCATCCAGCTCTACGCCGTATTTCCCGCACAGCGCCAGCTGCTCCTCCAGCTCCAGATATTTGGTGCAGTCGTGCAGGATGCCCGCCCGGCGGGCCATGGTCTCATCGGCCCCCCAGCGTCTGGCCAGGCGGACCGCCTCCTCCTCGGTGCCCCGGATGTGGCGCACCCGTTTCTGCATCACCATGGAGTAGGAGCAGGCCCGCAGCTCGGGGATGTCCAGGTGCTTCAGGTCGGCATGGGTGCCGTAGAGGCCGTTCATCAGGATGTACCCATAGACGGCGGGGAGGAGAAAATCCCCGCCCTCCCCCTTTGCCAGCAGCTCCCGCAGCTCTGTCGAGGATATCTCCACCAGCTCAGGCAGGGTGATGACAGTGATCTTCGCCTCGGGAAGCGTCTCCTCCAATTCCTCCGCCAGGGCGGCAAAAAGCGCCTTGTCGTCCCGTTCGCTCCGGCCAAAGGCGCACAGCCCCGCCTGGGCCAGAATTGACGACGGGTCATGCCACTGGTGGAAGGTGGAGAACATGTCCGTCCCCATCAGCAGCCACATCCGGGCATCGGGATACTGCTTCCGCAGGGCCGCCAGGGTGTCGGCGGTGTAGCTCTTTCCGGGACGCTCCAGCTCTATGGTGGAGACCTCCGCCGTCCCGGGCATCAGCAGGGCGTCGGCCATCTTCTCTGACATGGCCAGCCGATGCTCAGGGGCCGGCGTACCCTGGGGCAGCTCCTTGTGGGGCGGGACGGCCGCCGGGACGATGAGCAGCTTGTCCAGCTCCAGCGCTTCAATCGCCGCCCTCGCCGCCGCCAGATGCCCCAGATGGGGAGGGCTGAAGGTTCCGCCGAAAATTCCGATTTTCATCACTGACACCGCCTTATTTCAGAATGAAAATTTTATCTTTTTCTGTCGCTCACCAGGATAATTTTATCCTTCTTGTCCTTCTTATGGCTTGGACGATATAACACGAATTTTGTTCCAATCACCTGGACAATTTCACTCCGGGTCAGGGGAGCCAGCTCCTCCGCCGCCTCCCGGGGGGAGAGGAGGGAGTTTTCCAGCACCTTGCCCTTAATCAGTTCCCGGGCCTCCAGGGCGTCGTTGGCCTGCTTGACCAGGTTGTCCCCGATGCCCTCCTTGCCTACAATCAAAATTGTGTCGATGCTGTTGGCCAGCCCACGCAGCTGGGCCCGCTGTTTGCTTGTCAGTTCCATTCAAACATCCTCGTTTTTCGATAGTTTCTGCAGGGGTGGCCTGTGTCCGCCCCTATATGCCGTTCAAATACTCCTCCAGCTTGACCTTAAAGGCCTCCAGGGCCTTTCCCCGGTGGGAGATGGCGTTTTTCTCCCCGGCGGTGAGCTGGGCAAAGGTCTTTTTCAGCTCCGGGACGAAGAACACCGGGTCATAGCCGAAGCCGCCCTCCCCCATGGGGGCGTAGGCGATGGCGCCGGGGCACTCCCCCCGGGCGGTGAGTACGTCCCCGTTGGGGAAGCAGCAGGTGATGACGCTGACGAATTTCGCCGCCCTTGTCATCTGCCCCCGCATGTTCTCCAGCAGCAGACGGTAGCGGGCCGCGTCGTCCAGGCCCTCGCCGCCGTACCGGGCGGAGTACACCCCCGGCGCGCCGTTGAGGCACTCCACGCACAGGCCCGAGTCGTCCGCAATGGCGGGCAGGCCGCTGGCCTCCATCACCGCCTTGGCCTTCAGCAGGGAGTTCTCCTCAAAGGTGGTCCCGGTCTCCTCCACCTCCAGGTCCACCCCGGCCTCCGCCTCCGAGCAGACCTCGATTCCCAGATGGGACAGGATATCGTTCATCTCCACCAGCTTCTTC
>JAAWPF010000068.1 GCA_022799835.1 Lawsonibacter sp.
CATCAGCAGGTGGTTCTGGGGGTCGGCCTCCTGGCCCAGCTTCTCAATGACCCGGGAGGACATGGGAAAGGCGGAGATGCCCGCCGCACCCACCATAGGGTTGATTTTGTTCCTGGGTGTGAAGAGATTCAGCGCCTTGACAAACAGAATACCCACCACCGAATCCAGCACAAAGGCCACCAGGCCCAGGCCCATAATCATCAGTGTCTGCCACTGGACGAACCGCTCGGCCCGCATAGAGAAGGAGATGGTGATGCCCAGCAGCAGAGTAATGAGGTTGGCCAGGTCGTTCTGGGCGGTGTGAGACAGAGTGGACAGCACGCCGCACTCTCGAATCAGGTTGCCGAACATGAGGAAGCCCACCAGCGCCACCGAGGCGGGGGCCACCAGCCCGGCGATGACGGTCACCACGATGGGAAAGAAGATCCGCATCCGCCGGGTGACTCCCTGGGGCTGATAGGGCATCCGCATAGCCCGGTCCTTCTTAGTGGTGACCAGCTTGATGGCAAAGGGCTGGATGATGGGCACCAGGGCCATATAGGAGTAGGCCGCCACCGCGATGGCTCCCACATAGCTGGAGCCCAAGGTGTGGGACACCAGCAGGGATGTGGGGCCGTCGGCGGCGCCGATGATGCCGATGGAGGCGGCGTCCTTCAGATCAAAGCCCAGCAGCACGGCGATGATGATGGTGAGGAAGATGCCCGCCTGGGCCGCCGCGCCGCACAGGAACAGCTTGGGGTTGGCCAGCAGGGGACCGAAGTCGATCATGGCCCCGATGCCGATGAACAGCAGGATGGGCATGGCCTCGCTGGCATCGATGCCCACCTCAAAGAGCCACTGGATGATGCCGTGGGTCTCCCCCACCCCGGCGCTGAACTGGTCAACAACGCCGGACAGGGGCAGGTTGACCAGGATGGCCCCGAAGCCCATGGGCATGAGCAGGGCGGGCTCAAAGCCCTTCTCGATAGCCAGGTAGATGAGCAGCCCGCCGATGACATACATCACCAGCTGCTTCCAGGTAATGGATATGAGGCCCTGCCATAGAAATGAAAAATCCACTTTCTTGCACTCCTTTTTTCTATATCCTTTCCATTTTTGTGGGTATCTATCAAAAAAGACCTGCGCTCCGAAACTCGGAACGCAGGTCTGGTCATTTCAGGCACAGCCAGAGCGGCCTCACGGGCCGCACATGCTTGTTGACTGGCACCACGCGCCGGAAAAGGCGCGCCGACTACTCCCCTTTGTTGTATGGGGCATGGTATCACAGCTCCCGGATTTTGTCAAGAGCTTTCCAGTATAAATTTTCCTACCGGCCGTCCATCTCCAAAATCCCATCCACGGTCCAGGTTTCGCAGTTGTACCAGAAATAGCCGGTATGCCGCTCCCCCGTGCTGTCTTCAAAGGAATAGTAGATGAGCATAGAGGCGCTGTCCGTTCCCCACTGCAAGAACTGGTACTCCAGCTTTGGACTGTCAGGAGAATTACCGCAGCCGTATTTGTTCAGCTCTGTCTCCTCTAACCCCATAGAGAGGCGGGCGGACAGGTTGCTCCCGGCAAGTGTATACGGATTGCTCGTGGTCAGCCAGGTTGTATCACCATAATCCAGTGCCAGGACATACGTTCTCCCGTCAGGAGACCACCACAGGCCCTTATAAACACAGTCTTCGTAGGTGTTGTCCCACCATGTTCCACCGTCCTCCAGATCCACGACGATGGATATTCCGTCCTTAATCGGGAAGATACTTCCCAACATCTCCTTGCTGTACACCACGGCACGGCTCTCTCCGTTGGAGGATACGACCTCGTCCAGCACAAACAGCCGGCCGCTCTTCCATAGGAGAACGCCGCAGATCAGGGCGATGGCCGCAAAACACAGGGCAGCGATGGCCAGATACTTTTTCTGTACGCCCCGCACTTTGCGGGCCACCTCGCTCCGGGAGTAGCGGATAATCTCTTTCGCGCCGGCCTCCAGCTCCCCGGACTGCTCCGCCCGCTCCCCCTGGATGAGCTCCACAATGGAGACTCCTAAAATCTCCGCCAGCGGCTCTAACAGGGCGATGTCAGGGGCGCAGACCCCCCGCTCCCACTTTGACACCGCCCGGTCGGTGATGTGCAGCAGGTCCGCCAGCTGCTTCTGGGTCATCTCTTTCTCTTTTCGCAGCTGTTTAACCAGAACGCCTGTTTTCACATTATCCATACAACGCACCTCCTGCCTGAAATCATACCGTATTCCGGGCAGAAAGTCACCAAACCATCGGTTGAGTCGGGGCGATTGGACAGCTTTCAGCCCTGGCTCCGGTCCTTCTGGGGCACCATAATCCGCAGATGGGAGCCCTCGCCGCACTTGCCCTTCTCGTCGTGGACCTCGATGTCAAACCACAGCTTCCGCCGCTCGATCTCCCGCAGGGTGGCGGTGGCGGTCACCTGCATCCCCACAGGGGTGGGAGCCAGGTGGCGGATGTGGGCCTCGGCGCCCACGGTAGTGACCCCCTCGTCCAGATATGCCTGGGCCAGCTCCAGGGCGCAGGCCTCCATCAGGGCCAGCATGTTGGGTGTAGACAGAATCCTGGCGCCGGCGGTGCCGATGCGCTTGGCGGTCATGGTGTCGTCCACCGTCCAGGTCAAACTGTGCTGGGTAGGTTTGTCCATAAAAATTCCTCGTTTCTTTATTTTTTGTAGTAATCCCGGAGGATGGGCTCCAATTCCCGCCACTTGATCTCATACTGCTGGCGGTAGTCCTCCACCGTGTAGTAGGGCTGGACAAGCCGCTCCTTCCCCCGGTATATCTCAGTGTGGGGCTTGAACATGTCAGAGTCCGGGTCCAGGCCGCGCATTCCGTCCAGCAGCTCCCGGCCCTCCTCCATATTCCGCAGGATCACCGAAACGTGAGACAGGCCCTCCTTGTTGGGCGGCCTGAAATCGTGGATGTCCGCCCCGTGCTTGAGAAGCTCGTCCCACACCGCCTTGAGCATCTCCCGCAGCCGCCGGTTTTCCTCCTTGCTCTCCTCCACATAGTAGCTGGGATAGGACTTGCGGGCAAACTGGTCGTACTGCTCCAGGGCGTGCTGCCAGGCGGTGCCGCCGTAGGAGGTCTTCTGGTTGGGGTCCATCCCCATGTCCAGCAGGCGGCGCAGGAGCAGAAAGTAGCCCTTACTGCGCTCCGGGCCGGGACCGACGGTATGCCCCGCCCGCATGAAGCACTGGCCGATGGCGTCGTACCAGATAGGGGCGCCGAAATTATTGCCGTAGGGGTTGATGGCGTCGGCGAAGTTCACGTCCGCCCCCCGGTCCAGCAGCAGGTGGGCCACCTCCAGGTTGTCGCTCTTGATGGCCACCATCAGCGGCGACTGGCCGTCGTCCTTCTTGGGCGGGGCCTTGGCCAGACAGGAGATCAGGTCGGGTTTCTTGTCCAGAATGGCCGCGACCTCCTCCAGATTCCCCCGGCGAATCATGGTGAACAGCTTTTTCATGGCAGTACCTCCTGTCTCTTTATCGGAACGGCTTCCCCTCCCCGCCCAGCACCTCCCGGCGGTGGAAGGTGACAAAATCGGGGGCGTATTCCGGATATTCTGCGCAGAATGTGGAGCGGATGAGCTCCGGATTGAGGCCCGGGTTCTGGGCGGAGAGCACCAAATCCAGCGTCATGGTGTCGCTCTGGCACTCGATGTGCCAGCTGCGGATGAGGGGGATCAGGTCGGTCTCCGTGTATCCCGCCTTGGCCTTGTTGGACTTTTTCTTCACCACCAGGCTCTCCCGGCTCAGCAGTTCCTGCATGGCGGGCTCACAGGCCTGGGGCCGGCCGTCTGGGTAGTCGAAGGTCATGATATAGTTGACATAACACAATTCCTTTAGCTTCCGCTCCCCCGGCCAGCACTGGTGGACGATGATGCCCTCGGGCATAGCGGCGGTAAGGCGGGCGGGGGCCTCCTCATAGCTTGTCCCCTCCAGCAGGCCGAACTCTAAAATCTCGCACTGGCTGGAGTAGCCCACCGACAGGGGCAGGGCGATGGACACAAAGGGGTGGGGATTGAAGCCCTCGGTGTGTTTGATGGGGATTTTTGCCCTGGAAAATGCCCGCTGGAAGGTGCGCATCAGGTCCAGGTGGGAGATGTACCGGGCCCGTCCCGTTTTGGAAAACAACAGCCGGTCAGCCACAAGTCCTCCCCCCTTCCAACAGCTTATTGGCTCCGCAGCCGGAGCAGCGGGTGCGGCAGTCGGGAGTGGTAATTGACTGATAGCACAGCTCCCGCTCCCGCCACAAAAAGCCTGTACTCACACCTGTGTCGATCCGGCACCAGGGAAAGACCTCACTTCTCCCCCGCTCCCGGTGAGCGTAAAAATCCCCGTCCAGGCCGCAGGCGGCCAGGCCGTCCAGCCACCGCTGGTAGTCGAAGTACTCCGTCCAGGAATCCATCCTGCCCCCGTGCTCCCACACCCACTCCAGCACATCGGCCAGCCGCCGGTCCCCCCGGGACAGGACGGCCTCCAGATAGCTGGTCTGGGGGTCGTGCCAGTTGTAGGTGATGGACTTGTCCCGCTTCAGGGCGTCCCGCAGCAGGTTGACCCGCCGCTGGTACTCCTCCACGGGGATCTGTGCCTCCCACTGAAAAGCGGTGTGGGGCTTGGGGACAAACCAGGAGGTGGACACGGTGATCCGCACTCCCCTGGCCTTGTTGGCGGCGTACTCCCGCCAGGTGAAATATACTTTACGGGCCAGGTCGGCGATGCCCAGCACATCCTCGTCGGTCTCGGTGGGCAGGCCCAGCATGAAATAGAGCTTCACCCCGCTCCAGCCCCCGGCGAAAGCGGTCCGGCAGGACTGGAGCAGGTCCTCCTCCCGCAAATTCTTGTTGATGGCGTCCCGCAGACGCTGGGTGCCCGCCTCGGGGGCGAAGGTCAGCCCGCCCCGGCGCACCCGCTGGAGCCGCTCCATCAGGCTCATGGAGAAGGTGTCCGCCCGCAGGGAGGGCAGGGACAGGCCGATATCCCGGGGGGCGCAGTAGTCCAGCAGCTCATCGCACAGAGGGAGCAGATCGGGGTAGTCGGTGGAGGACAGGGATGACAGGGTCATCTCCTGGTAACCCGAATCCTCGATGGCTTCCTTGCCGTATTTCGCCAGCAGCTCCGGACTGCGGGAGCGCACCGGGCGGTAAACATAGCCCGCCTGACAGAACCGGCAGCCCCGAATACAGCCCCGGAAGAGCTCCAGCATCACCCGGTCGTGGACGATTTCGGTGGAGGGAATGATGGTCTTGACCGGGAAATAGGCCTTGTCCATATCCTGAACGATCCGCTTCCCCACCATCTCAGGAGCACCGTCCAGGGCCCTGACCTCCTCCAGGGAGCCGTCCGGCCGGTAGACCGGCTCGTACAGGGAGGGCACATAGACACCCTCGATCCTGGCGGCCTCCTCTAAAAACTCCTCTTTGGTCCAGCCCTCTTCCTTGGCTTGCCGGTAGAGGTCGATGTACTCCAGGGTAACCTCCTCCCCCTCCCCCAGAACAAAAAAGTCCACAAAGGGAGCCAGGGGCTCCGGGTTGTAGCAGCAGGTGCCCCCCGCCACAATCAGCGGCGTCAGCTCCCGTCGGTTTTCACTGCGCAGCTCCAGACCGGCCAGGTCCAGCATATTCAGAACATTGGTGTAGGCCATCTCATAGCCCAGAGAGAAGCCGATGATATCAAAATCGGAGATGGGGTCGCCGCTCTCCAGGCCGTAGAGGAGCAGCCCCTCCCGGCGCATCTCCTCCTCCATATCCCCCCAGGGGGCAAAACACCGTTCGCACCAGACATCCTCCCGCTGGTTCATTACCCCATACAGAATGCGGCAGCCCAGATTGGACATACCAATCTCATAAGTATCAGGAAAACACAGAGCAAAGCGGATATTTACCCGGCCCTTGTCCTTGACCACCGCGTTATACTCCCCGCCCGTGTACCGGGCCGGCTTTTGTACCTTTGGCAGGATATGCTCCAAAACACGGTTCATCTTGCTACCCCCAGATTTTATCAGATACAGGGGTTATTGTACCTTTTTCCCGTCTCTATGGCAAGTATTATTTCTTAATTTTGTGTTTGTGCATAAAACATTCCTTCATACAGGCAGTCAGAAGCCAGAGCGAGACCAGCAGCAGCGTAATATTCCCGGCGGTCCCGGCCAGCAGCAGCCCTCCCGCCAGAATCCCGGCGGCCACCAGGCCGTCCAGCCAGCGCCCGACCCACGCGGCGAGGTCCGGCCCGGCCAGCAGTGCCAGGGTGCAATACAGCGCCCGTCCCCCGTCCATCCGCCGCACCGGAAGCAGATTGAACAGAGCCAGCACAAGATTCAGCCCAGCGAAGGTCAGCCCGCGCTCCACCCCGCAGCAGATCAGCGCCAGCAGCAGGTTCACCCCCGGCCCGGCCAGCGCGGACAGGCCCTCCTGCCAGTAGCTCAGCGGTCTGTCCAGCACCAGTTCTCCCCCAATCGCTGTCAAGCGAAACTGCTTGATACTGCCTCCCAGGAGGCGAATCATAAGGATATGCCCCAGCTCATGGGCTGAACAGGCCAGCAGAGCCATAGGGACAAGGAAGGAGCGGTCCATGTAATTCAGCCAAGCCAGCAGGAGCAAAAAACCGCCCGTCACCTCCACCCTGCCAAGCCCGATCATTGGTTCAAAAATTCTACATAATACACCGGGTTCAGGTGCATCTGGTTGTATTTTATCTCCAAGTGGAGGTGCGGACCGGTAGATATCCCTGTGGAGCCGATCTCGGCCAGCTTTTCTCCCAGCTCCACCGCCTGTCCTTTCCTTACCACCACCTTGCTGCAGTGTGCGTAAAATGACTTTACACCGTTTCCGTGGTCCACCTGGAGGTAGAGGCCATAGGAGTCGTTTTTCCCGGTATACTCCACTGTCCCCGCCGCAAAGGCCGCGACAGGGTCCCCTACCTGGCCGCTAATATCCACCCCGCCGTGAAATAGGTTTTTCTCCATGATGGGGTGGTCCCGATACCCATAGCCCGAGGTCAGCCGTCCCATCACCGGGGTCATGGTCTCCAGCTCTCCCAGAGAGAGCTGATCCATGGTGTAGTTATCGGGCAGTTCCTTCCCGTCATAATCCGCTGCCAGAATCACCGTCCCAGCCGCCGGAATAGCCGGGGGCTCCTCGGGTACTTCCACAGCCTCTGCCGGCGGTTCCTCCGCTGGTGCCGGCTCCTCCAAAAGTATCGGAGACTCCAGCCCAAACCGTGAGAAATCAACATAATGTCCGGTCACCAGCGCCGGACCGGTGTTGTGGCTGAGAAATTGCAGCTCTGACGCCAGAACCCCCGTTGGACACGGCGGGATAAAGGCAGTCGGTTCCGCCTCATTTTCCTCCTGTATCCCACCGCCAAACACCTCAACGCAAAAATCCCCCAGGTCAGACAATATTGTGTCGCTCCCTGCCAGGGATTCGCCCAAATTGGACAGTGCACCTCGGAAATCAAAATCGGTAGAGATAAGCGAAAAGAGGTCGCCGCGCAGCTGTTCAAGCCTCTGCGGAAATGCTCCCCTTCCCAGAAAAAACACAAGGAACAGCGCAAAACATACCGCCAGCTGAATCAGCCGGACCTGCTCCGGACCTTTTGCTGCCCGCCTGCTCTGCGTATAGTATCTGCCGCTCCTCCTGCGGTTGACTGCCTGTGTGCCTTGGCTGTACATAGACGCCCCTCCTCTGCCATTTTGTGTAATAGCATATTCCAAATTAAAATGGAATATTACCCTTGACAACGGGAGGGAAAACATTTATACTGGATAAGCTAACTAAATCCGGGTGTGGCGAAGCTTGGTATCGCGCTTGGTTCGGGTCCAAGAGGCCGTGGGTTCAAATCCCGCCACTCGGACCAGAAAAAGAGGTCAAAAAAGA
>JAAWPF010000069.1 GCA_022799835.1 Lawsonibacter sp.
GAAGTTATGAGAAATTGCGTGAGATAATTCGGAAGAATTGCTTGAACAGAGCCGTTCTAAGAACTTATGAGAAGATATGCACCATAAAATTTTTATCCTCTTGACAAAGGATTTGAAACGGTGTATCATACAATCAACATATGAACAGATGCTCATGTGTTAAAAATGAAAGGAGGCCAATATGGAAAAGGAGACGGTCCCCTGCTGTGAGGAGTCCTGTGTCCACGGCGGCGCGGTGGCCCAGGTCCGGGCCTTGCTTCCCCCGGACGAGCAACTCTATGACCTGGCGGAGCTGTTCAAAATCTTCGGAGACAGCACCCGGGTGAAGATTTTGTACGCCCTGCTGGAGTCGGAGCTGTGCGTGTGCGACATCGCCAAGCTGATGGAGGTCACCCAGTCCGCTGTGTCCCACCAGCTGCGGGTGCTGAAAAACAGCAAGCTGGTGAAATTCCGCCGGGAGGGCAAGACGGTGTACTACTCCCTGGCCGACGACCACGTGATCCATATCCTGGCCCAAGGGATGGAACACATTTTAGAGTAAGCAGGCCCAACATTTTTATATTTTGAAAGGATGTATCACCATGAAAAAGACCTTTAAACTCATCGACCTGGACTGCGCCAACTGCGCCGCCAAAATGGAGACCGCCATCAAAAAGCTGCCCGGCGTCACCGACGCCTCCGTGTCCTTCATGGCCCAGAAGATGACCATCGAGGCGGACGATGTGGACGCCGTGATGAAGGACGTGGTCAAGTGCTGCAAGAAGGTGGAGCCCGACTGCGAGATCGTTCTGTGAGCACCTTCTGGGACCGGGTGGCCTGGCTGTACGACCTGGCGGAGCGGAGCAACCGGACGGTGAACGCCGCGGCGGCAGCCCGGGTGGCCGAGCTTGTCCCCGTAGAGGCTCGGGTGCTGGACTGCGCCGCCGGGACGGGCGAATTTTCCCTGGCGGCGGCGAAACGGGCCGCCTCGGTGCTGTGCACCGACCAGTCCCGGCCCATGCTGGACCGTGCCCGGAAAAAGGCGGCAAAGCGGGGGCTGACCAACATCCGCTTCGCCCAGCGGGATGTGACCGCCCTGTCCGACCCGGACGGCAGCTTTGACGCCGTGATCGCCGCCAATGTGCTCCACCTCCTCCCGGAGCCGGAAACGGCGGTGCGGGAGCTGTGGCGGGTCACCGCACCCGGCGGGCGGCTGCTTCTGCCTACCTACCTCCAGGGAAAGGCCGGGACGGCCTACGGGGCTATGATTAAGATTTATCAGGGCGTGGGCTTTCACTATGAGCACGCCTTCACCCCCGAGACTTACCGGATGTTTCTGGAAAAGCTGAACCTGGCCCCAGTAGCTCTGGAGGTCATTTCCGGCGGAGTGCCAGAGGGCATCGCCCTGTTGGAAAAGCCTCTGTAGGGCAGGCCCGCTGAATCCGCACAACCTTGCGGGCGGCCACAGGCCGCCCCTACGAAATGAGGCGTATTTATGACCCGAAAACAAAAAAAGACCCTGTACCGCATTTTGCTTGCCTTTGTTTTGTTTGTCGTCTGCCTCCTTCTGCCGGTGGAGGGGCTGGCCCGTCTGGTGCTGTTTCTGGTTCCATATGTCGTGATAGGCTGGGATGTGCTCTGGAAAGCCATCCGCAACATCCTCAACGGCCAGGTCTTTGACGAGAACTTCCTCATGTGTGTGGCTACCATCGGAGCGCTCATCATCGGCGAATTTCCCGAGGCGGTGGCAGTGATGCTGTTCTACCAGGTGGGCGAGCTGTTCCAGAATGTGGCCGTCTCCCGGTCCCGGCAGTCCATCTCCGCCCTGATGGACATCCGCCCCGACTACGCTAATATTGAGCGGGACGGCCAGCTGGTCCAGGTGGACCCGGAGGAGGTGGCGGTGGACGATGTGATCGTCATCAAGGCCGGGGAGCGGGTGCCCCTGGACGGCGTGGTCCTGGAGGGGACCTCCGCTCTGGACACCGCCGCCCTCACCGGCGAGTCCCTGCCCCGGGACGTGTCCGCCGGGGACGAGGTCATCTCCGGCTGTGTCAATCTGTCCGGCCTGCTCCACGTGAAGGTCTCCAAGCCCTTCGGCCAGTCCACTGTAGCCCGCATCCTGGACCTGGTGGAGAACTCCAGCGAGAAGAAGGCCCAGGCGGAGCATTTTATCACCAAATTTGCCCGGTACTACACCCCCATCGTGGTCTTTGCCGCCCTGGCTCTGGCGGTGATCCCCTCTCTGCTGGACGGTCAGTGGGGGACCTGGATGCCCCGGGCGCTGAACTTCCTGGTGGTGTCCTGCCCCTGCGCCCTGGTCATCTCCATCCCCCTCAGCTTCTTCGGCGGCATCGGCGGGGCGTCCAAGCAGGGCATCCTGGTGAAAGGGAGCAACTACCTGGAGGCCCTGGCCCAGGCGTCCATCGTGGTCTTTGACAAGACAGGCACCCTCACCCAGGGGAAATTTTCCGTCACCGCCGTCCACCCGGACGGAATGTCTGAGGAGGATTTGCTGGAGCTGGCCGCTCTGGCGGAGCAGTTCTCCACCCACCCCATTTCCAAATCCATTGTCAAGGCCTGGGGCGGCGTTCCCGACCAGGAGCGGGTCCGCGATGTGGAGGAAATCGCCGGCCACGGCGTCCGGGCCGTGGTGGACGGACATCAGCTGCTGGCGGGCAACGGGAAGCTGATGGAGCGGGAGGGGATTGAAGCGGTCTCCGACCACCAGCACCCGGGCACCGTCATCCATATCGCGGCGGACGGCAGGTATGCCGGACACCTGGTCATTGCCGACCGGCCCAAGGCCACCTCCGCCCAGGCCCTGCGGGAGCTGAAGGCGGCGGGGGTGCGGCAGACCGTTATGCTCACCGGCGACGCCCAGGGGGCCGCCCAGGCGGTGGCCCAGGAACTGGGCCTGGACCGCTTCTACGCCCAGCTGCTCCCCGCCGACAAGGTGGAGCGGGTGGAGGAGCTGCTCCGGAACAAAAACCCCAAGGAGAATCTGGTCTTTGTGGGGGACGGCATCAACGACGCTCCTGTTCTCTCCCGGGCGGACATCGGCGTGGCCATGGGGGCGCTGGGCTCCGACGCCGCCATCGAGGCGGCGGATGTTGTCCTCATGGACGACGACCTGCTCAAACTCCCGGCGGCGGTGCGCATCGCCCGCAAGACGCTGGCCATCGTCCGGCAGAATGTGGTCTTTGCCCTGGGAGTGAAGCTGCTGGTGCTGGTGCTGTCCGCCATGGGCCTGGCCAACATGTGGGCGGCGGTGTTCGCTGATGTGGGAGTGTCCGTGCTGGCCATCCTCAACGCCAGCCGGATGCTGAAAGCCGAATAAATGCGGAAATCCCTCCCAGACGGGAGGGATTTTTGTTGCAATCGGATATTTTTTGTGCTACAATGTGCTTCCTTGTCTCAATCCCAACCACTGTCGTCAACTTAACGGTTTTCCCGCCCCCTGCGGGGGCGGAAAACAAGAAAAATAAGCAGGAAATTTCCTGTGACCCGAAGGATAGATTTCTTAAGTTGACGGCAGTGAATCCCAACCTCAAAAACGATTGAATAAGGAGGAACCAATTATGCGGGAAGTTGATCCCAAAACGACCAAACGGGCTGCGGCCTTCGAGCTGTGGATGCGCGCCCCCATGCCCATGGTGACGCTGTTCAAGACGCTGAATGTCACCCCGCTGGTGCGGTGGAGCAGCAAATACCGCTGCAAGCTTAACATGCTGATGTGCTGGTCCATCGGCAAGGCGGCGTCGGAGACCAGGCAGTTTTTCCTGCTGCCAGTGGGGGAGAAGCTGATGGAATATGACCGCCTGGCGGTGAACACAGTGGTGGACATCGGGAACGGGGAGATCAGCACCTGTGACGTCCCCTTTTCGCCCGATTTGGCCCAATTTGAGAAGGACTATCTGGAGCTGACCCGGCAGGTCCAGGAGACCGGCCGGCCCCACGACGCACAGGACTGCATGGTCATCGGCACCTCCGCTCTGGTCCAGACCGAGATCGACGGCGCGGTGAATATCTACGCCGGGATCTACAACAATCCCTATCTGATCTGGGGGAAGATCCGGCGGAGAGGGTTTCAGTCTGTCCTGCCCATCTCCTTCCAGTTCCACCACACCCAGATGGACGGCGCCCACGCGGCGGCCTTCCTGGAGCGGCTCCAGCGGCAGATCAAAGGACTGGGCTGACTACATATCCTCCACCAGCAGGGCGTACATGCAGCAGTCATAGATCCTTGCCCGCTTGCAGACGCCGTGGCGCATGACGCCCTCCAGCTGGAAGCCCGCTTTCTCCAGCACCCGGCGGGAGGCGGTGTTGTGGGCGAAGGGCTCGGCGTAGATGCGGACCATATCCTCCCACCGCTGGGCCCCCTCCCCGCAGACCCGCTTGACAGCCTCGGTCATAATGCCCCGGCCCCAGTACTCCTCGGCCAGCCAGTAGCCCAGTTCGGCGGTCATGCGGTAGACATCGCTGCCCAGACACAGGGAAATGCTGCCCACCGCGCGTCCGTCCACCTCAATGGCCCGGAACAGCTGCCGGGATTCATCCGCCTCCACGCAGCTGTTCACAAAATTCTCAGCGTCGGTCAGGATATAGGGGAAGGGGAACGCATCCCGCAGATTGCGGGCGATTTTGTCGTTATTGGCGTACCGGAGTACGTCAGCGGCATCCTCCCGCCGCCACTGTCTCAAAATGAACTCCATTTCTATTCCTCCCAAAATTCCCTGCGGGGCTTCCAGCCCTCCACCAAGGGGCCCAGCTGGCCGATCACCTTGGGGGTGCAGACGGCCACCACGTCGATGGTCTGGCCGTAGTCCACCGACTCCACCTTGGCCTCCAGATAGAGCTTGTCCAGCAGGCCGCCCCTGTCGTAGGGCAGGTGGACGGTGACCCGGCGGGCCCCGTTGTCCAGCACCTTCCCGATGGCGGACAGCAGGTCGGGCACCCCCTCCCCGGTTTTGGCGGAGATGGACACCCGCCCCTCTCCGTGGGGCCGGATGTCGCCGGTCCACAGGTCGCACTTGTTGAATACCTCAATACGGGGGGTCTCATTGGCCCCCAGTTCCTGGATCAGCTGGTCCACCACCTGGGCCTGCTCCTGCCACTGGGGGCTGGAGGAATCAATCACATGGAGCAGCAGATCGGCGTACTCCAGCTCCTCCAGGGTGGCCTTGAAGGCCTCTATCAGATGGTGGGGCAGCTTGCGGATGAAGCCCACCGTGTCGGACAGCAGGACGGTGCAGGTGTCGGAGATTTCCAGGGTGCGGGTGGTGGTGTCCAGAGTGTCGAACAGGCGGTTGTTGGCGGGGATTTCCGCCCCGGTGAGGTGGTTGAGCAGGGTGGACTTGCCCGCGTTGGTGTAGCCCACGATGGCCACCACGGGCACCTCGTTCTTGATGCGCCGCTCCCGCTGGGTGGCCCGCACCCGGCGGACGTCCTTCAGTTCAGCTTCCAGCTTGGCGATTTTCCGGCCCAGAATCCGCCGGTCGGACTCCAGTTGGGTCTCGCCGGGGCCCCGGGTACCGATGGCGCCCTCCTGGCGCTCCAGGTGCTTCCACATGCCCAGCAGTCGGGGCAGCAGATACTTGTACTGGGCCAGCTCCACCTGGAGCCGGCCCTCCTTTGTCCGGGCCCGCTGGGCGAAGATGTCCAGAATCAGCGCCGAACGGTCCAGCACGCTCACCTTCAGCTCCTCGGCCAGGTTGCGCTGCTGGGAGGGGGAGAGGGGGTTGTCAAAGATAACCATGTCAGCGTCGGTGGCCTCCACCAGCTCCTTGACTTCGGCCACCTTGCCCTCTCCGATGAAGGTGCGGGGGTCGGGGCTGTCCTTGGACTGGGTCACCACCCCCGCCGTCTCGCCCCCCGCTGTCTCCAGCAGGGCGGCCAGCTCCTCCATGGACTCCTCGTCCGCGTTCTCCTCCCGGCTGAGGCTGAATGCGTTCAGCCCCACCAGGACGGCCCGGTTAAACTGTGTTTTTTCAATATCTGGCATAATAGATTATAATTCCTCGTTTTCTTTTGATTCTTTTATACTTTTTGTAATGCAAAGAAGCATAAACAGAGCATAGCTCTCTTCCTCCCGCGCTTTTGCCATCATGCCTGGAATATCCTCTAGGGAGCCTCTGATTTATTTGTTTTCTTCCATAAAAATATACCCTCCTATTTTGGGCGAAACACATTGCATCAGACCAGAAGAGAGTATATTGGATGTATTTATCCAGTAGGGGGTTTTCTTTTTGGAAAGAACGATACTCAGTCCTTCACTAAAACTTCCACAATCTCTCCAATATACAGGGTGTGATAATCCTCCTGTGGATACCACTTTGTTTTGATTTCCTGGGGCATGTTGTCCGGGTCCATGGGCTGGGCGAACCGCTTGCGGCACACCAGCACCAGCCGGGCCTCCTCAAAGTAGGGGGCGCCGCACTCCGCCGTCCGGACCGTAAACCCGCATTCCTTTACCTTGTCGGTATCCCGGCCGCTTTTGGAGCCGCACAGCTGTAAAGCTTTTCGGCTTTCCTCACCGAAAAAGGCCAGGGTGAAATACTCCTCCCGGTCCACGAACTCCTTGGTGTACCGCTGGGGGCGGATGTAGCAGGTGGCCGAGGGCGCTCCCCAGATGACCCCCAGCCCGCCCCAGGAGGCGGTCATGGTGTTGCAATGCTCCGCAGTCCCGGCGGTGATGAGCATCCACTGGTCTCCGATGGCGGAAAAGACATTTTGGTCAAGGTTTTTGGGGTCGATCTTGCGCATGGCGGGATTCCTCCTTTTATAGTAAGCGTGTGCAGGGGCTGATACGCGCCTGCGGCGCGCCGGGAAAGCAGGCGGATATTATCCGCCCCTACAGTGATATTTATGCAAAACCCGGCCATTTTGATACAAAAAGCCGCACCGAATATACGGTGCGGCTTTTGTACACAGGGCCTTACTTGTCGAAGCCAAACTTCTTGTTGAAGCGGCTGACACGACCGCCGGTATCCACCATTTTCTGCTTGCCTGTGTAGAAGGGGTGACACTTGGAGCAAACTTCTACACGGATGTCCTTCTTGGTGGAGCCGGTCTCAATCACATTGCCGCAGGCGCACCGGATGGTGGTCTGTTGATAGTTGGGGTGGAGGCCTTCCTTCATTTTATCTTCACCTCTTTCTTCTTATGAGGGTATGCTTGTAAACGCATCTGGTATCATAACACAGTTTCGCGGGAAAAGCAACTGTTTTTTCAAAAAATTTATCCGGGAAATTTGTAAAAAGCATTTGACATTTGGGAGAAAAGTCTTTATAATATCCTGCGTACCATTCTGCGAGTATGGGGGACAGCCCCCAGGGAGGAATGCCATGCGCCTGGAACTGCGAGATATCATCCACGTCCCGGACGCGAAAAAGACGTTCCAGTTTCAGCTGGATCTGTCGGAGCAGGACTTCTACGGAAGCCGTCCCATTGTACGCCCTGTTCAGGCGGAGGGCCGCGTGACCAACCACGCCGGAGCCCTGGTTTTAGAGGGGACGGCCCGCTCCCTGCTGGAGTTGGCCTGTGACCGCTGCGGGAAGAAATTTTCCCGAAAAAAAGTGGTCACGCTGGACAACTTGGTAGCCCAGGAGCTGGAAGATGAAGAGAATGACGACATCCTCCTGCTGGACGGCACCGAGCTGGATCTGGGCGAAGCGGTGAGCACCGCTTTCATCCTCGCAATGGATACCAAAAATCTTTGCTCAGACGACTGCAAAGGGCTGTGCGCCAAGTGCGGAGCCGACCTGAATCTCGGCCCCTGCGGGTGCGGACCTGATGTCGATCCAAGACTGGCGGCCCTTGCGCAGCTGTTGGATAAGGAAGCTGAGTGAGTAGTAGATGTGCCCTGACCGGCACAGCCGAAGGAGG
>JAAWPF010000070.1 GCA_022799835.1 Lawsonibacter sp.
GAGCGTATGGCCCGGGAGCTGGTGGAGCAGCGCAAGGCCGAGCAGAAGGCTGCCTCCGCCTCCCCGGTGGGCAAGGTGTCGCTGGAGGATCTGTTCAGCCAGATCCAGGCCGGCGAAATGAAGAATCTGAACGTCATCGTCAAGGCCGATGTCCAGGGCTCCGCCGAGGCTGTCAAGGCCTCTTTGGAGAAGCTGACCAACGAGGAGGTCCGGGTGCGGGTCATCCACTGCGCCGTGGGCGCCGTCAGCGAGAGCGACGTCATGCTGGCGGGCACCTCCGGGGCCATCATCGTGGGCTTCAATGTCCGCCCGGACAACAACGCCAAGGACTCCGCCGCCCGTATGGGGGTGGATATGCGGATGTACCGGGTCATTTACGACGCTATCAACGAGATTGAGGCGGCTATGAAGGGGATGCTGACCCCCAAGTTCAAGGAGGTGGACCTGGGCCGGGCGGAGGTCCGGAATGTGTTCCGCATCACCGGCGTGGGCATGGTGGCCGGGTGCTATGTGCTGGACGGCGTCATGCGCCGCAACGCCCAGATGCGCCTGCTGCGGGACAACATCGTCATCTACGATGGGGCTATCGCCTCCCTCCAGCGCTTCAAGGACTCTGTCAAGGAGGTCGCCGCCGGCTATGAGTGCGGCATTACCTTTGAGAAGTTCCAGGACATCAAGGAGGGCGACGTCATTGAGGCCTTCCTCATGGAGCAGATCGAGGTATAATATTACCAGAAACCAAAACGCGACCCAGCGAAGCGGTCGTGTTTTGGAGAGGAGGAGCAAGGGAGCGGAATGAGGGATACCCGTGAGGGTGTCCCGAATGAAGCGGACTTTGCGACGACGAAGCCGACGGGGCGGGCGCTTTCGCCCGCCCCGCTTTTGCTCATACCCCCAGCGCTTTTGTGATATCCTTCCGCAGACCCAAGCCCAGGGAATAATACGCCTGGACCTCATAGCCGGTGTAACGCATGAGCTGGGTGAAGTACTGGTCGTAAAGACCGGGCCCGGCGGCTTCCCGGACCTGTTCCGCCAGGGTGTCGTAGGCCCGTTGGACCTCGGAAAAGCCTGGAAGGGTCTGGCGGAGCTGGTCAGCGGCTTCATCTATTTCTACGTTGCGCCACAGCAATTCAGCAAGCAGGTCTTGCATTATCATCACTCCTATGCAATAATATGGATACGTGAATTAGTCACGTCTTTATTATATACGCAAATAATTCACGTGTCAATAGGTCGGAGGCAAAAATGTCAAATTTTGCTCTGCGCATGAAAGAACTGCGAAAAGAGAAAAAACTAAAGCAGCAGGAGCTGGCAGACGAATTCTCCGTTAAGCTGCGTACCTATCAAGGGTACGAATATGGGGAATCCTATCCGGAGGTGGCGAAGCTGTTGGCTATTGCCGACTTCTTCGACGTCAGCCTGGACTATCTCATGGGCCGCTCCGATATCCGGGAGCGGCAATAAAACCCCCGTCCCGCCCGCAGGTGAAAAGCCTCCTTTTGAAAGGAGATGCCCCAGTGCGCACACTGGGGCGGAGGATTGCCTTCGGCGCAGCCGAACATACGAAGAAGACAAGGTGGAACAAAGACTATGCACATCCTGACCATCCTCTTCCCGCCTGGGAATACCAGCCGCCGGCAGTGGGTGCTCACCTTTCTGGCGGTATTTCTCATCATCATCCCCAGTGCGTACCTGGGCCGGGACGTGATCGCCCCCGCGGCAGCTCGGTCCCAGGCGGAGGCCCAAGGGCTGGACACCTCCGGCGGTCCAACGGGAAATTGGGAATATTGGTCCCTGTACAAGAGAAATTTAGCGGTTTATACCGGCGGATGCGCCGCCGGCGGAGTGGTGCTGGGCATTGCGCTGTGTATGTTCCTGGAGCGCCAGCTGAAAAAGCGGGACCATCGAAACGGACTGCCCCGAAACGACCTGGAGCGTTGGATCTTGGGCACCTACGCCAATTTCGCCATTTATTACGCCAATCTTCCCGACGAGCTGGAGGAAAAAGGCCTCTGGAAGCCGCTGTCCCGTCAGGCGAACCGAAACGCCACATGGCGGTACAACCCCAGGACACCGCTGTATCTGGGCGGGCGGCTTCGGGACGGGGCAAGCCAGAGCATGACCGTCCGGGCTTTAAGGAGCTCCTGGGATATTAAAAATCTCCAGGAGCTGCTGGACGCGGTGGAGTATATGAGCGCGGGGGCGGGGTTTTCGGACTGCCGGGACCAGGCCGGACGGGCCTGGCAGCTGTGCCGTTCCACCCAGCTGCTGGGGCAGGCTTATCTGGTGGGCTGGCTGACCCGGGAGGAGATGGTTCGCCGGTCCTGCCAGGTGGGCAGGACCATCCAAAACACCTTTCGGGATTGGGACGAGCTGAACCAGAGCTACGTCACGGGCTATGAGCGCTGGGCCGTCCGAAACGGAATTTCCCAGCAGCTGATCCAGGTCCGCCGCCAGATCCAGCAGGACCTTCGGAGCAGAAGGGACAGCCCCTGCCGCCTGCCCTGGCTGCAGAATCTGGACCCGGAGTACTGGACCCGGCGGACCCGGATGGAGAAGAACCTGGGCTGAGGAGGAAAGAGCATGAGCCGCGTCTATATCTTAGCCGCCGACAAGGAGCTGCCCCTGTGCGACGTTCAGAAGCCGCGCGCTTCGCGCGCCGGCGGGTACGCCGTCACCCTCCAGCAGGGCTTCAAGGTGGAGCCCCTGCGCTATTACCGCCGGGCGGTGGAGGAGCTGGGCTGGCCCATGCTGCCATTCCGATATGAACTTTCACTGGAAAAAGAGGAAGAAGGCTTGACGAATCTGCGGGCCTGTCTGGAGGCAAACTTTTCTCCGGGAGAAACCCTGGAGCTGTGGAACGTCTGGGTGGGGGACGTGGACAAAAAATGCCCGACCCGTTTCCGGGGCAGGCTGGAGGACTTCGACATGGAAGCACTGGAGCAGTTTATGTCGGCAGAGGAAATTTGTTTCGATATTACAATATAAGGAGAAGCATTATGGCAGGCAATCGAATCGGACGCATCAACGAGGAGGTCCAGCGGGAGCTGGCCGCCCTCATCCCCACCGTAAAGGACCCCCGGGTGAGGGGGATGATCTCGGTGACGGCGGTGGACGTGACCCAGGACCTGAAATTCGCCAAGGTCTATATCTCCGTCCTGGACAAGGAGGACAGCGATCAGGTTCTGAAGGGCTTAAAGTCGGCCGCCGGGTATCTGCGCCGGGAGCTGGGCCGGGCGCTGAACCTGCGCCACACCCCGGAGCTCACCTTCTGCCGGGATGACTCCATGGCTAAGGGGGCCCATATCCTGGAGATGCTCCGGGACCCGGAGGTGGTCAAGCCGGCCAATCCGGCCAACGCGGATATCATTTTGGAGGACGGGGAATGAATACCATTACAGCCGCCCAGGCGGCCCAATTTCTCATGGGGCACGATGACTATCTGATCCTCACCCACGTCCGCCCCGACGGGGACACCATCGGCTGTGCCGCCGGGCTGTGCCTGGCCCTGCGGCAGGCGGGCAAGGCGGCCTGGGTGCTGGAGAACCCAGGGGTGACGTCCCTGTTCGCCCTCTATCTGGAGGGTCTGACCAC
This sequence comes from Lawsonibacter sp., assembly GCA_022799835.1. Lineage (GTDB taxonomy): Bacteria > Bacillota > Clostridia > Oscillospirales > Oscillospiraceae > Lawsonibacter. Next base: position 3,595 of record JAAWPF010000070.1, read on the forward strand.
CCGGGAGGAGCCGGAAAACGCCACCGTTGTCTCGGTGGACATCGCCGCCCGGAGCCTGTTCTACGACGAGGCCCAAACGTACCTGAATCGGGTGGAGCTGGCTATCGACCACCACCCCAGTCAGGAGTTTTTCGCCAAACAGACCTGCCTGGACGCTGAAAAGGCGGCCTGCGGGCAGATCATCTATGAGATTGTGAAGCGGTTTTCCCCAATTACCCCGGAGATTGGACGGGCCCTCTATGTGGCCCTGTCCACCGACTGCGGCTGCTTCCAGTACAGCAATACCGACGCAGCCGCCCACCGGGCCGCCGCCGAGCTGATGGAGAGCGGCTTCGACCCCTACCCCGTCAACCGCCGGCATTTCCGAACCAAGACCTTTAAGCGCCTGAAGCTGGAGAGTCTGCTCACCGCCGGCATGGAGCTGCGGGACAGCGGGACCACCGCCCTGGTCTTTCTCACCCGGAAGATAATCGAGGATGTGGGGGCCAACGAGCGGGATATGGACGACATCTCCGCCTTTGTGGGCCAGATTGAGGGGGTCAAAAACGGCGTCACCCTGAAAGAGACAGGGGACGGCCATGTGAAGATTTCCCTGCGCACCGACCCCGGCGACCTGAACGCCAGCCATGTCTGCGCCCTGCTGGGGGGCGGCGGCCACGCCGCCGCCGCGGGCGGCATGGTGGAGGGCACCGTGGAACAGGTCCGCCAGAAGGTCCTTGATGCCATAGAGCAGGTGCGAAATGGCTAGTGGAATTTTAGTGATTGACAAGCCCGCCGGCTGGACCTCTATGGACGTATGCGCCAAGCTGCGGGGTGTGTTTCATGAGAGGCGGGTGGGCCACAGCGGAACCCTGGACCCTATGGCCACCGGTGTGCTGCCCGTCTTTATCGGCCGGGCTACCCGGGCGGTGGAGTTTGCGGAAAAATCCGACAAGGAATATATCGCCGGATTAAAACTGGGCGTTGTTACCAACACCCAGGACACCTCCGGCGAGGTGCTGGAGCAGCGCCCTGTACAGGTCACCCGGGAGCAGCTGGAGGCCGTCCTGGCCCAATTCCGGGGGGATATCATGCAGATACCCCCCATGTACTCCGCCATCAAGATTAACGGCAAGAAGCTCTACGAGCTGGCCCGGAAGGGCCGTGAAGTAGAACGCCCTGCCAGGCCGGTGACCATAAAAGCCTTGGAATTAATGGAACAACAGGGGGGAGACCTTTACACCATCAAGGTCCGCTGCACCAAGGGGACCTACATCCGCACCCTCTGCCATGACATCGGCGCCGCCCTGGGCTGCGGGGGGTGCATGGCCTCCCTGCGCCGGACCATGGCGGCGGGCTTTACTCTAGAGGACGCTGTCAGCCTGGAGCAGATTCGGACAGAAGCGGACCCGGCGTCCCTGCTGCTTCCGGTGGACTGCTTGTTCGCCAGCAGGCCGGTGCTTGTACTGAAAAGCGCTGAGGCAGAAAAAAAAATCCGCAACGGCATGACCGCAGTGCTTCCGGAGCTGCCCTCTGGAGAATACAGAGTGTATTCTCAGAACAAAATCTTCCTGGCGCTTTGTCAGGCCAAGGGCGGCAAGCTGACTACCATCAAGAGCTTTTTTGAGGTGTAATTTCCAATGGAAAAACAACGCAGAGTTATTGCCCTGGGCTTTTTCGACGGGGTGCATCTGGGCCACGGGGCCCTGCTCCGCAAGGTGAAGGAGACGGCGGACCGGCTGGGGGCCGTTCCAGCGGCCTTCACCTTTGACAAGAGCCCAACCGCTGCCCTCACCGGCCAAAATATCCCCCTGCTGTCCACCATGGAGGACCGGACCGCCCTGATGAACGGGCTCTACGGCATCCAGGAGATGGTGATTGCCCCCTTCGCCGCCATGCAGCATATGGACTGGGAGGCATTTATTGAGGACTACCTGGTCCGGAAGCTGGGGGTGGTTCACGTGGTGGCCGGCCACGACTTCCACTTCGGCTATCAGGGCAGGGGAAACCCGGAGCGGCTGCGGGAGAAGTGTGCCCAGCTGGGCGTGGGGTGCGACATCATCCCCAAGGTGGAGCTGGACGGGGTGACCATCTCCTCCACCTACATCCGGGGCCTGATTGCCAACGGGGAGATGGAGCGGGCGGTAAAATTCCTGGGCCACCCTTACCGGATTGCCGCGCCGGTGGACCACGGCAAGCACCTGGGAACCCGGCTGGGCTTCCCCACGGTGAACCTGTCCATTCCGGAGGGGGTCATCGTCCCCGCCTTCGGGGTGTATGCCGCCAGGGTCTGGGTCCTGCCCGACTGTTCCGACAACCACGAGCCCCCCGGCCCCCAGCACCGCCCGGGGGAGGGGCCCTATCCGGCGGTGACTAATGTGGGCGTCCGGCCCACGGTGGCCGACGGGGACCGGGTGACGGTGGAGAGTTACCTGCTGAATTTCGGCGGCGACCTGTACGGCCGCATGGTGCGGGTGGAGTTTTACAAATACCTGCGTCCGGAGCGGAAATTCCCCTCTGTGGAGGCCCTGGCGGAGGAGATTAGAAAAAACGCGGAGGAGACGCGGGAATATTTTGGAGGATAACACCTATGGGATTTTTCCACCAGCTGCACAATGAGCACCAAGCGCGGTATGACAGGATGTATCCCTACCTGTGGATTTACACAGGGCTGCTGGCGGCAGCCGGTCTGCTGATGGGGCTGGACAGCGGAGAGGACATCCTCCATGGGCTGTATACCATCATCACCACGGAGGACTCCCTGATTACCGACTATGTTTTGATTGCCGGGCCTGGGGCCGCACTGGTGAACTCCGCCATTGTGACCGCCATCAGCATCTGCGTGCTCTACCTGGCCCACGACACCCTCAACGGCATGACCCTGGTGGAGATGGGACTGATGTCCGGCTTTTCCCTGTTTGGAAAGAATTTTGTAAATATCTGGCCCATCCTGATTGGGACTTGGCTGTATACCAAGGTGCGGAAGCAGCCGCTGGCGGGCAATGTGGGCATCGGCCTGATGGCCACCGCCCTGGCTCCCATCGTCAGCTATGTGGGCCTGGACAACGGCTGGGGCGGACCGGTCCAAGGGGTGTTGGTGGGGATGGCCATCGGATTTATCATGCCGCCCTTGGCCGCCTATACATACCGCATCCAGAACGGCATGAACCTGTATAATGTGGGCTTTGCCTGCGGATTGGTGGCCTTTATCTGCGTGCCGCTGATGGCCTCTATGGGGGCCGACCCCACCACCCACTACCGTTGGGCCAAGGGGGATGACATCCCCTTCGGCATCATGCTGGGGGTGATGTGCGCTATGCTCATCATCATCGGACTGTTTTTCAGCAAAAAGCCCATCTGGGCCTCCTGGGCGGGCTACCGCCGTCTGCTCCAGACCAGCGGCCGGGCTCCCAGCGACTACCTGCGTATGTTCGGCCCGGCCCCTGTGCTCATCAACACCGGGGTGAACGGCCTGATCGGCATGGCCTATATCCTGCTGTCCGGCGGAGACCTGAACGGCCCCACCGTGGGGGGCATCCTCACCATTATGGGCTTCTCCGCTTTTGGAAAGCACGCCTTCAACATCGTGCCCGTTATGGCCGGAGTGGCCCTGGGCAGCGTGGTGATGGAATGGTCCCTCACCGACTCCGCCGTCCAGCTGGCATGCCTGTTCTGCACCACCCTGGCCCCCATCTCGGGCTACTTTGGCTGGCCCTTCGGGGTGCTGGCCGGCTTCCTCCACTCCTCGGTGGTGCTGTATACCGGCTCCCCCGTGGCGGGGATGAACCTGTATAACAACGGCTTCTCCGGCGGGCTGGTGGCCATCGTCCTGTACCCGGCCATCCTGGCCATCGCCCGGCGGCGCAAGCCCGTTCTCCAGGAGGAGGACTACTTCGACCAGCTGGAGGGCGACCGCCCGGTCATGCCCCCCGAGCCCAAGGAGCTCAAGGAGGAGTAATTTAAGAAGCACCGCCTTGACAGAATGTCAAGACGGTGCGATGCTGGGAAACCAGGGAAAACGCCCCGACTTTTGAGCTGGCGTTCCCTTATGTCGAATGATAGCCCGATTTGCCAAAAACGCCAACAGCCCCCATGGTAAAGGCCATAGGGGCTGTCGTCTATCCAAAGCACAGCCGCACCGCCCAGGCGGCGGCCAGGAAGCCGGTTAGGT
>JAAWPF010000071.1 GCA_022799835.1 Lawsonibacter sp.
GCCTGCCCCAGGGGGACGGGACGCTCCGCCGCTCCCACAAGGCCGTCGAAGGGGATGTAGGCCAGCGCGGACAGCGCCAGGGCGTCAACCGGCCCGAAGGGGACCTGTCCCAGGGACAGGTCCCCCCGCCAGCTCAGATAGTCCAACAGATTTCCCATCGCCCAGCCCTCCTTTTCCCCAGTCTATTCCGAAACCGGGAAAAGGGCTCATATCCCCGCCAAAATCCGCATAGGATTGAAACAGCAAGAGGCGGGGAGTGTTGTGCTTTGAAAGAAAATATGGAGGAACGGGCCGAGCGTCTGGCGCTCTACATCCTGGAGAACCGGGCGACGGTGCGCTCCGCGGCACAAAAGTTTGGGATTTCAAAATCCAGTGTACACAAGGACCTGGCCGAGCGCCTGCCCACCTTCAACCGGACGCTCTATCTCCAGGTTAAAGAGGTCCTGGAGCAGAACAAGGCAGAGCGCCACATCCGGGGCGGCATCGCCACCAGGAAAAAATACAAAGGAACGTAAGAAAAACCGCCCCGGACCCGGGGCGGTTTTGGTATTTCAGAGTCCTAATGTGAGCCCCTCCTGGTCAGACAGGCCGTCCTTGGCCAGCATCCGCTCCAGCACCTCCACATCGGTGGTGATGTCCATGGCGTCTCCCTGGAAGAGCAGGTCCAGCTGCTTCTCAAAGCCCTCCACCACCTTGTCCATCATCCCCTCAATGCGCTGCATGGCGGCGGTGATGTTCTGGCCGGAGACCTCCTGGTCCTCCAGCTGGGCGTAGGCCCGGAGGATCTTCAGGGTGGTGGGCAGGTAGTAGCTCAAAAAGCTGTGGAGCTGGGGGGCCTTGTCGGGGTGGGTCTTCTGGTAGTCCAGGATCTTGGCGGTGATGACCCCGATGCGGTCGATCTGGGCGGACATCTTCTCATCGTCGATGGCGTCGTTGACCGCCCGGATTTCCGCCAGGATGGCGTTCTCGTCCTCCTTGGCAGGGGGCGGCGGGGCGGCCTTCTCCTCCTGCCTGGGGGGTGGGGCGGCCCCCTCATTGGACAGCACCAGCCGGTCGCCGCCGTAGTCCAAAAAGCCCTGGGGGAACAGGCCGTCGTCCAGCATGTCGGCCAGGTCGTTCCGGACCTTGGCGGGGGTCAGCCCGGTGGCCGAAGCCAGGACGGAAATGGACACTGAGCTCTGCCGGCCGATCATGGCCATGTAGCTGCGCCAGCGGCTGGCCTGCTTGCGCTTGCGCAGCCCGGCCCACAGGCCGCCCAAGCCGGCGGCGGCGATGCAGGGCAGCACCATAAGCCCCATGAGCTCCTCGATGAAAAAGGCGAAATTGCTGTTGAACAGCCAGTACAGCGGTTCGCCCAAGCTGCTGATGAAGCCGATGAGGCAGCCGGCGGCGGTGGCGCCCCCGGCGATGGCCCAGAACTTGCCCTCGTGGTCCAGCTTGGCCACAATGTCCTGGGGGGCGCCCTTCGGGGCCTTGGGGGCGGGGGCCTTTTTCCGCGCCGGGGCCTCCCAGGCGGGCTGGCTCTGGGCATAGGTCTGCCGGACCGGCTCCTCCTGGGCGCGGGGGGTCTCCCAAGCGGTCCGGGCGCCCGCCCGCTCCTGACTGGCCTGCTGGGCGTAGTAGGGATGGCGGCCCTGCTGCCGCCTGCGCTTCTTTTCGGTTTCTCCCCCGCTCAGCAGCTTCATCACAATCATCAGCACCCCGATGGGAGAGGCGAAGCCGGAGAAGATCAGGCCCAGGGCGATGAGCCAGTATACGGTGTCGTTTTTCGGATTTCCCTCGTTACGATAGTCAGACATATTCGACCCCCCATGTTAAAAAACAGCATAGCTCTACTATACCAGAAAAACGCCAAAATGGAATTGATTTTTTCTTAAAATTTGGTGAAGAAAGGGATGCCGCATTCTATAATAATAATCATAGCGCGGCAGGAGGAAAAAGTAAATGACCCGGCGGAGTTGTAACTATTCTGTAATTATTTCGCACGGCCATCGTGCTATAATATACAACTGGTGCGGTGTAAGCCCGTGAAGAGAAAGAGAAAATAATCCCGCGTCCGGCGGGAGAACATACTTTGACCGAGTCGGGAGGAATGTGTGGAATGGAAGGAACTCGTGTGGCGAAGAAGGAGGGGGGCGGCGGCAGGAAGCCTTGGATCATAACCGGCGCGATTATCGGCGTGCTGGCTGCGGCCTACCTGGGCCTGTGCGCCTGGGCCATGAGCCGGAATACTATTTTGCCCAATATGTCGGTATCCAACATCGACGTGTCCAACATGACCCTGGAGCAGGCCCAGTCGGTGGTGGAGACCGAGCTGGCCCAAAAGGGCAAAGAGGTGTGGGCAGAGGTAGGAGTCGCCCAGGCGGGCCACGTAGAGACGGTGAACCTGTTCGCCAGTGACATGGCCATCGACGCGGCCCAGAGCGTCCAGGACGCCTGGCAGGTAGGCCACGGGAACTTCTTCACCGCCGGCCCCCGGTTGGTGGGCCACATGCTGGGCATGTCCAGCATGGTCCCCGTGGTCATCCCGGAGGATGAGCCGGCCATCAAGGCTGTGCTGGACGACCTGGCCCAACAGGTGGCCGGCCTCAACGAGAATGTGGGCTATGAGGTGAAGGGGGACCGGCTGACCATGGTCAAGGGTGCCCCCGTGGTGACCGTGGACTGGGAGCAGGCGGAGAAGGATGTCCGAGAGACCATTCTGCACCTGATCCAGGTGAAGTTCTGGCAGGAGAGCATGGGGTCGACCGCGGAGGTCACCGTGCCCTGGCATATTGAGCCCACGCAGTCCACGATGCAGGATCCCGACTTCGAGGCCATCCACCGCGCGGTATATACCGAGCCCAAGGACGCCGCCCTGGATCTGGAGAGCATGGAGATCACCGACCACGCGGTAGGGGTGGACTTCGACGTACAGGACCTGAAAACCGCCTACCAGAACGCCGCAAGCGGCGAGACCGTCTCCATCCCCCTGACCATCACCCAGCCCAAGGTGACCAAGGACGACCTGGGGGGCAGCCTGTTCCGGGACATCCTGGGGGAGGCCACCAGCACGGTGAGCGGCTCCGCCGCCCGAAAGAGCAACGTGAAGCTGGCCGCCTCGGCCTGCAACGAGAAGATTCTCCTGCCCGGCGAGGTCTTTTCCTACAACGACACCACCGGCCCCCGCACGGCGGCCCGGGGCTACCAGTCCGCCCCCGCCTACTACAACGGGGCCACGGTGCAGGAGGTGGGCGGCGGCGTCTGTCAGCCCTCCTCCACCATCTACTACGCCGTGCTCCACACCACCCTGGAGATCGTGGAGCGGACCAACCACCGGTACGCCGTGGGCTACGTCCCCGACGGCATGGACGCCACGGTGAGCTACGGCAGCCTGGACTTCAAATTCCGGAACAACACCGACTACCCCATCAAGATCGTCACCTCCAGCTATGACGCAGGCGGGGCCCGGAAGCTCAACGTGAAGATTTACGGCACCAATCTGGACGGCCACTATGTCACGCCCACCGCCGGCGTTTTCGGTGTGGTGGCCCCCACAGTGCAGTACGTGCCAGACCCCAATGTGGCCCGGGGAGCTCTGGTGCTGGACCGGGAGCAGAACGCCTACCGGGGCCGTTCAGCCCAAACTTACCGCACTGTCTACGCCGCCGACGGCTCTGTCCTGGAGAAGCAGGACCTGGGGCTGAGCGTCTATAAGATGCGGCCCACCGTCTACCACTACAATCCGGCCGACGGGGACCCCTCCACCTGGGTGGGCGGACAGCCCCCGGCTGTGGACCCCGGCACAACCGACCCCGGCACAACCGACCCCGGCACAACTGACCCCGGCACAACCGACCCCGGCACAACCCCCGACCCTGGCACAACTGACCCCGGCACAAGCCCCGACCCTGGCACAACTGACCCCGGCACAACCCCCGACCCTGGCCCGGCCCCTGAGCCCGAACCCCAGCCCAGCGATTCGGGATTGCGCCCTATTGATCCCAACGTCCCCGCGGCATGAGAGAAAGAGTTTCAATTCCCGCCCTGACCGGGCGGGAATTATTAAAGAGAGAGGGAGAAAGTCATGTTTCAAGGCTACACCCAGGGAGCAATCGACTTCCTCTGGAATCTGTGCTTCAATAACGAACGGCCCTGGTTCCAGGCCCATAAGGAGGAATTTCTGGAGCTGGTGGACCGGCCTACCCGGGAGCTGGCCGCCCAACTGACACAGGAGATGACGGACGCGTTTCCCGAGCTGGGCCTGGAGCTGAAGGTGAGCCGCATCTACCGGGACGCCAGGCGGCTCTTTGGCCGGGGGCCCTATAAGGACCACCTGTGGTTCTCCCTGCGCAAACCGGGGGAGTATGACGGCGCCATTCCCTGCTTCTGGTTTGAGATTGCCCCCAACCATTACGGCTATGGCATGGGCTGCTGGGACATGCCCCCGGTGACTATGGCCAAGCTCCGGGCCCGGATCGACCGGGACCCCAAGCCGGTGGAGAAGCTGGCCCGGGCAGTGGAGAAACGGGGGGAGTTTCAGATGGACGGCCAGGTGTACAAGCGGCCCAAGGGGGACCCCGGCCCCCTGCTCTATCCCTGGTACAACTGCAAGCAGGTCAGCTTTGCCTGTGAGCGCGGCTGCGAGGGAGTGTTCTTCACCCCGGAGCTGACCGGACAGGTGCTGGAGGGGTGGAAATCTCTGGTGCCGCAGTATCAATTTCTCTGTTCCCTGCCCGGTGACCCGGAACCGGAGCGGATGTAAAGTGCCCCCAGGGGAGATGGACCTCTGGGGGTTATTCAATATGTAAAAAATGCCCATCAGATTTTGTATAATAAAACGAACAAAAAATGTTGACAAAAAGGGAGGACTATGGTATATTATAACCAGATTAGGAAAGGATGAGTCCAATGTACAGGTAAATGCCCCAGCAGCTGAGATTCAGGCGGACAGCCGAGCATGTATTGAACACGCGGGAAAGGGAATGGGAGAAATTCAAACGGCATGCCGGAATTTCAGTCAGCGCGAAGCTTGTTGACCAAAAGGAATGCAAAAGGGATCCGACCGAGGGCCTCACGTATGAGGAGTCAGCCGTAAAAATGGCAGCATGGATGGTCGTGGAGGAACTGGAGGATTACCGGAGGAAGACAGAGCGGAGCGTATCCAATAGAAACGGAGGTAGCCATATGATGTTAGATAATAAGACAGAACAGAAATGACCCTTGACTGTAACGGATTACAAAACGGACAGTCAAGGGTCATTTCTTTTTTGTTTGGCGGACGGCGGCAGGCCGTCTTTTTCGTTTTCCCAGGTTTTTCCGGAAGCGAGGAACCTTTTTGGGGGTATGTGCGTCTATATAGGTGAGAGCTCAATACAGAAAGGAGAATCGCGATGAAACGAATTACGTCCCTTGTCCTTGCGTCCGTCCTGCTGCTGGCCGGCTGCGGAGGCGGCCAGGCAGAGCAACAGCAGAGCGGCGGCGTGCCCCGGAGAGGAAAAACCGCCCGGGTGAATTATGCCCTGGCCGAGCCGGTCTACCCCGACTTTCCCCAGCAGCCCGTTATGCCGCTGGAGGGCCCCGAGGGGGCCTGGGAGGCTTACAGTGAAGCCTATGACAGGTACATAGACGCCCTGCGGGCCATCCGGGGGGACAGCCCCGACCTGCCCCAGGGGACGGCGCGGGCGGTGAACGTCTTTGCCGCCCCAGCCCGCCGAGGTCTGCGTCATGGACCTGGACCGGCCCTTCCTGTTTGTCATCCGTCAGGAGGGCGTGCCCCTGTTCGTGGGAGTGGTGAATCAGCTGTAAGGGCGGGATTTCCCACTTGACTTTTCCCCGGCCCGGTGATATAGTAGCCCTGTTCAAAATGGCTTTGACGGAGAAGCGGCCAAAAGAAGCACCCAGAGAGGGGCGCCAAGCGCTGAAAGCGCCCTGTGCAGAGGTTGTCCAGTACCACTCCGGAGCCGCCCGGGAGGACCGGGACAGGTGCGCCTGTTACAGCGCTCACGAGCGACGGCGAGAGCCGTAAGCAGGGTGGAACCGTGGAGCCGTTACCGCTTCACCCCTGAACTTCATCAGGGGTGGAGCGCTTTTGTTTTGCCCCGAACCGGACGGCATGTGTGCAGAGCGCGAGACCCGGCGCCGCCCAAGAAAATGCTTTCCGAACAGAACGGCGGGCCGAGGTCGTCCCGCCCTACAGGCACTATTTATGAGGAGGAAACCAAAATGTCCGAAGAAAATCTGTACACCTTTGAAAACGAGACCTACCGCAAAACCTACTGGCACACCTGCTCCCATGTGCTGGCCCAGGCTATGAAGCGGCTCCACCCCGAGGTGAAGCTGGCCATCGGCCCCAGCATTGACAACGGCTTCTACTACGACTTCGACACCCCCGAGCCCTTTACCGAGGGCCAGCTGGAGGAGCTGGAGGCTGAAATGCGCAAAATCTGCAAGGAGAAGCTGAAGCTGGAGCGGTTTGAGCTGCCCCGGGAAGAGGCCGTCAAGCTTATGGAGGAAAAAGGCGAGCCCTTCAAAGTGGAGCTCATCAACGACCTGCCCGAGGACGCGGTCATCTCCTTCTACAAGCAGGGGGAGTTCACCGACCTGTGCGCCGGCCCCCACCTGGACTCCACCGGCCGGATTAAGGGCAACGCCATCAAGCTCACCGCCTGCAACGCCGCATACTGGCGGGGAGACTCCAACCGGGAGACCCTCCAGCGTATCTACGGCATCGCCTTCCCCAAGAAGGATGAGCTGGACGAGTACCTGGCCAAGATTGAGGAGGCCAAGAAGCGGGACCACCGGAAACTGGGGAAAGAGCTGGGCCTGTTTATGCTCCGGGACGAGGGTCCCGGCTTCCCCTTCTTCCTGCCCAAGGGCATGACCCTGAAAAACACCCTCCTGGACTACTGGCGGAAGGTGCACAAGAAGTACGGCTATGTGGAGATCTCCACCCCCATTATGCTCAACCGCCAGCTGTGGGAGCGCTCCGGCCACTGGGACCACTACAAGAACAACATGTACACCACCGTCATCGACGAGGTGGACTTCGCCGTCAAGCCCATGAACTGCCCCGGCGGCATGCTGGTCTACGCCAGCGAGCCCCACTCCTACCGGGAGCTGCCCCTGCGGGTGGGGGAGATCGGCCTGGTCCACCGGCACGAGCTGTCCGGCGCCCTCCACGGCCTGTTCCGGGTGCGCTGCTTCAACCAGGACGACGCCCATGTCTTTATGACCCGGGACCAGATGCAGGACGTGATTCAGGAGACGGTGCGGCTCTTTGACGAGGTCTACTCCGTCTTTGGCCTGAGCTACACCATCGAGCTGTCCACCATGCCCGAGGACCACATCGGCACCGTGGAGGAGTGGGAGCGGAATCAGGACATTTTGAAAGCCGCCATCACCGCTATGGGCAAGGACTTTGTGGTCAACGAGGGGGACGGGGCCTTCTACGGTCCCAAGCTGGACTTCCACCTGGCCGACTCCCTGGGCCGGACCTGGCAGTGCGGCACCATCCAGCTGGACAGCCAGCTGCCTGA
>JAAWPF010000072.1 GCA_022799835.1 Lawsonibacter sp.
GACTATGAAGTGTCTGTCCGTTCTGCACAAGCTGTTTGCACCATTGCTGCCTTCAGCACTTTACTCAAGCGGTTTTAGCCTATTGGTACAGCTTCTAAGAACTCCTTAAGATTTTAAAAAGGCCGCCAGACGGCGGCCTTTGAATTATTGTGCGGGGCGGGTATTACCCACCTGTTCTGGAAAAATGCGGCACAAGATTGTTCGGGCAGATGATATCCGACCCTACAGGACGCCGCATATTTTAGTGATGTTCCGCCAAATAGTCCAGCACTACCTGCTCCTCAGAGAAAAAGTGCTTCACGCCGCGGATCTCCTGATACTCCTCGTGGCCCTTGCCGATGAGGGCGATGATGTCGCCGTCCTGGGCGTGGTCGATGACCCAGTGGATGGCGTCCGCCCGGTCGGGGATGGAGATATACTTCCCGTCATGCCGGGCCAGGCCCACCTTGATGTCCTCATTGATGGCCTCCACCTCCTCGTCCCGGGGGTTGTCCATGGTAAGGACGGTGAGATCGGCATATTTGGCGCTCATCTCCCCCATGTCGTACCGGCGCAGGCGGGAGCGGTTCCCTCCCCCGCCGAAAAGGCAGATCAGGCGGTGGGGGCGGTATGCCCGGAGCATGGACAGCAGATTTTCCGTGCTGACAGCGTTGTGGGCGTAGTCGATGAGAAGGGTGTAGTGCCCCGGGGTGGGCAGGATTTGAGTCCGGCCCTTTACCTGGACGGTCTCCAGCCCCTTTGCGACGGCCTCCCGGCCAATGCCCGCCATGTCCGCCGCGGCCAGGGCGGCCAGGGCGTTCTCCACATTGAACTTTCCCGGCATGTCCAGCGGGAACTCCCCCGCCAGCGGCCCGGAGACGGTGAACCGGCTGCCCAAAAAGCCGGGCCGGCGCTCCTCGGTAATGTCCTCCGCCCGGTAGTCCGCCTCCCGGCTTATGGAGAAGGTGGTCAGGGGACACAGGGCCCCTTCGGTGACGGCGGGGGTGTGCTCATCGTCCAGGTTCACCAGCCCCTGCTTGCATTGCCGGAACATCAGGCGTTTGCATTGCAGATATTCCTCAAAGCTCTCGTGCTCCCCGGGGCCGATGTGGTCGGGGGACAGGTTCAAAAACACCCCGATATCGAACGAGATCCCGGCGGTGCGCCGCAGCTTGAAGCCCTGGGAGGAGGCCTCCATCACCACATAACCGCACCCGGCGTCCGCCATCCGGCGGAAGAGGGCGTGGAGCTCGTAGGACTCGGGGGTGGTGTTTTTTGTTTTGACGTTCTCCCCGGCAATGACCGCCCCGATGGTGCCGATCATGCCCACCCTGTGGCCCGCCGCCTCCAGGATGGCCTTGAGCATGTGGGCGGTGGTGGTCTTGCCCTTGGTGCCCGTCAGGCCGATAACGGTCATCTCCTCCGCCGGGTGGCCGAACCAGGCCGCCGACAGCAGAGCCAGGGCGGTCCGGCTGTCCGCCACCCGCGCCACGGTTACGCCGTCCGGGACAGACACCTCCCGCTCCACCACCAGGGCGGCCGCCCCGGCCTCCAGCGCCTTGGGGATGTAGTCGTGTCCGTCGGCCTGGAAGCCGGTGAGGCAGACGAACAGACTGCCGGGAACCACCTTCCGGGAGTCGTACTCCAGGGCGGTGATCTCAATATCCAGCGGCCCGGCATCTAAAGTATAGTCGAGTTTCTCTAACAGTGTTTCCAGCTTCACAGGTACAGTACCCCCTCAAAGACGGTTTGGGACGGGCCGGTCATGCGGACGTGTCCGTCCGACGCCCGCCAGTCCACCTCCAGAATGCCGCCGATCTGCTCCACCCGGACCTGACGGCCGGCGTATCCCAGCAGGGCGGCGTACACCGCCGCCGTACAGCAGCCGGTGCCGCAGCCGATGGTCTCCCCTGTCCCCCGCTCCCACTCCCGGATTTTGATGTAGTCCCGGGAGACCACCTGGGCAAAGGTGACGTTGGTCTTATTGGGGAACAACTGCGTCATGTGCTCGATGACGGGGCCGTATTTGGCCACATCGAAGGAGGCAGTGTCCTCAATGAACATGACGCAGTGGGGGTTGCCCCAGGACAGGGCGCTCATGCGGAAGGTCCGGTCCAGCACCTCCACCGGCTGATCGATGAACTGCTCCAGTTCGGTGTTCACCGGCACGGCGGCGGCGGCCAGCCGGGGCTGGCCAATGTCGGCGGTGATGTTTACCGCCTTTCCGTCCTCCGCCTGGAGCCAGACGTGCTGCATCCCCCCCAGAGTCTCGATCTCAAACTCGGTCCTTTGGGTGAGCCCGTGGTCGTAGACGTATTTGGACAGGGAGCGCAGGGCGTTGCCGCACATCTCCCCCTCGCTGCCGTCGGGGTTGAACATCCGCATCCGGAACTCCCCCCGGTCAGAGGGGCAGATGAGCACCAGCCCGTCGGAGCCGATGCCGAAGTGCCGCTCGCTGACCCGCCGGGCCAGGGCGTGGGGCTCGCCAATCTCCTGAGAGATGGCGTTGACATAGACATAGTCGTTGCCGTAGGCCTGCATTTTGGTGAATTGTAATTCCATAGTCCTGTCTCCTTGAGGGAAATGGGTAGGGGCGGATATCATCCGCCCACACGATGCCTGTCAAAGATTTGATAGAGGGGGCGGGTAATACCCGCCCCTGCAAAATCATGCCAGCGCCTGCTCCAGATCGGCGATGATGTCTTTGGGGTTCTCAATGCCGATGGAGATGCGGATGAACCGCTCATTGATGCCCAGGGCCTCGCGAACATCGGCGGGGATGGACTCGTGGGTCTGGGTCAGGGGGTAGGTGACCAGGCTCTCCACGCCCCCCAGGCTCTCGGCGAACATGATGAGCTTGACCCGGGACAGCAGGTTCATGGTGGTCTCCAGGCTGTCCAGCTCGAAGGAGATCATGCCGGAGAAGCCGGTGGCCTGCCTGGTCATGACGGCGTAGTCCTTGTGGTCCTCAAAGCCGGAGTAGTACACCTTTTTTACCTTGGGGTGCTTCCGCAGCCAGTGGGCCACCTCCATGGCGTTGGAGTTGTGCCGCTCCATGCGCAGGGCCAGGGTCTTGATGCCCCGGAGAAGGAGCCAGCAGTCCATGGGGGCCAGGCCGTTGCCGTGGGACTTGAGCTGGGCGTGGAAGAAGTCGCACATCTCCTGACTCTTGGCCACGGCGATGCCGGCAATCACGTCGTTGTGGCCGGAGAGGTACTTGGTGGCGCTGTGAACCACCACATCGGCCCCCAGGTCCAGGGGGCGCTGGAAGTAGGGGGACATAAAGGTGTTGTCCACCACGCACAGAGCCCCGATGCCGTGGGCGATGTCCGCCAGGGCGGCGATGTCGGCCACCTTCATCATGGGGTTGGTGGGGGTCTCGATATAGATCATTTTGGTCTCGGGGCGGATGGCCGCCCGGACGGCCTCCAGGTCGGACAGGTCGATCCAGGAGAAGGTGCAGCCGAACTTGGAGAAGATTTCGTCGCAGATGCGGAAGGTGCCGCCGTAGATGTCGTCGGAGAGAATCACATGGCTGTTTTGGGGCAGCCAGGTGAACAGGGCCATATTGGCCGCCTGTCCGCTGGAGAAGGCGAAGCCCTCCAGGCCGTTTTCCAGAATGGCCATGGTCCGCTCCAGCTCCTGGCGGGTGGGATTCTGCACCCGGGTGTAGTCATAGCCGGTGGAGATGCCGAAGGCCCTGTGGCGGAAGGTGGCGGTCTGGAAGATGGGGAAGCTCACCGCCCCGGTGATGGGGTCGCAGCCCATGCCGCCGTGGACCACCTGGGTGTCAAAGGACAGCTTCTCCTTGCGGTCAAAATTATCATAGTAGCACTCGTTCTTCATGGATGTTACCTCCTGTATCCGGGGGGCCGGGGCCCCAGGCTTGTCCAGCTTTATGGATTTAGTATAACGAAATCTTTTCCAAAATAATTGGAGGAACCTGCTTTTTTTCTTGCAAAAAATGCGGTATACTGAAGGGACAGAGGGAGGAGGCGGTAAAACCATGCTCGGTTCAGCCAACTACCAGCGCCGGGGGTATCTCCATGAGGATTTCCGGCTGTTCCACCTCCGGGACATGGGGGTGGAGGAGATGGAGTACCACTACCACGAGTTTGACAAGATTGTGATTTTCCTGTCAGGCCGGGCCAGCTACATCATTGAGGGCCGGTCCTACTTCCTGGAGCCCTGGGATGTGCTGCTGGTGAGCCACCATCTGATCCACAAGCCGGAGACCGACCCGAACCGCCCCTACGAGCGGGTGGTGATCTATCTGGACCCCGGTTTTCTCAGCGCCAGCGGCACCCGGGGAGAGGATCTGGCCTCCTGCTTCACCCTGGCCCGGGAGCGGCAGTTCGCCCTGATGCGGCCGGACGGGGGGGAGCGGGAAAGGCTGAGGGGCCTGCTGGACAGTCTGGAGCAGGCGCTGGAGGACAAGGGCTTCGGCGGGGACCTGCTGGCCCGGACCTGCTTTCTTCAGCTGATGGTCTTTCTCAACCGGGCCATGGTCCGGGACCGCACCCACCGGGACCAGTCGGTCAGCCGGTACGATCCCAAGATCGCCCAGACCCTGTCCTATATCCACGGCCATCTGGGGGAGGAGCTGACGGTGGACGCCCTGGCCCGGCGGGTGTACACCAGCAAGTACCACTTCATGCGCCGGTTCAAGGAGCTCACCGGCTGCACCGTCCACCAGTATATCACCCAAAAGCGGCTGCTGGCGGCGGCGGAACTGCTGCGCTCCGGGGTGTCCGCCCAGACCGCCTGCGGGCGGTGCGGCTTTCAGGACTACTCCGCCTTTCACCGGGCCTTCCGCCGGCAGTTCGGCGCGAGTCCCAGGGAATTTATGCCCAGCGGTTGACAGACATGGTACAATGGCGCTGAGGGCGGGAGAATACCGCCAGGGAGGAGACAGAAATGAATCGTGAAGCGTTGATTCGGATAGCCCGGGAGACGGTGGAGATCAGCCGGGCGGGCCGGTATCAGGCGGAGGGCCAGACCGTTACCTTTGCCGCCGCCCGGCCCACCCAGCTGTGGACCGGGGAGGAACTGGACAAATTGGTGAAGGGGACGCGGCTGCCCCAGAACGGCCCCGCCGCCGCCCTGGAGGTCCGGGGAGAGGGGACAGTGGACGCCGTCTTCCGCCTGTCGGGCGAAGAGACCCTGTGCCCCAAGCTCGGGGTGCTGAACTTCGCCTCCGCCAAGAATCCCGGGGGCGGCTTTCTCAACGGCTCAGTGGCCCAGGAGGAGTGTCTGGCCTTCTGCTCCAGCCTGTACCACACCCAGACCACCGGCCAGGGGCCCCGGTACTACGAGATCAACCGGGCCAACCGGGACCCAGTGTATACCGACACCATGCTCATCGGGGATGTGACCTTCTTCCGTGCCGGTGATTTTTCACTGGCAGACCGCCCGGTCACCTTCTCCATCCTGGCCCGGCCGGGGAAAGACGGCAATCTGGTCCCCTTCCGCCGCAGGTTTGGGGCATAAGGGGGAGTGGCTATGAAGCGTATTTTGCGGGACCTGCGGGAGGGCAACGAAATGCTCAACATCGCGGCGGTCACGGCGGCGGTCATGTTCCTGCTGGCCGGGCCCTGCTGGAGGCTGTACGCCTGGGCTCTGGACCTGGGCCCCGGCGGGCTGGGCGGTCTGGCGGAGGAGGATACCCCGCTGGCCCACTCGGTGGCCGATATGGAGCGGCTGGACCGCTTTGCCCTGCTGCTCCGGGGGACGGCGGAGGAATACCCCAAAAACGAATATTTCTTTGTGAATGGCACCACCTACTGGGTGTTCACCCTGGACAGCGGAGAGCGGGTGGCCGGCCGCTATACCCAGAGCCTGGAGAACATTCAGCGGGAGAAGGTGGATGGGGTCTATCAGGAGCTTCTCCCTGTAGGGGCCTGGCGGGAGTGGAAGCTGTCCGGCGAGGAGCGCTCCGGCGTGGAGCGGGACGCCCCCCGGCTGACCACTACGGCCTATTTTGTGGACATGGAGGGAAACCACAAAGAGACCATAACCGAGGCCAAATTCAAGGCGGGGTTCTGGACCTTCTGCCTGGTGGTGGGGCTGGCGTCCATCTTCGTCACCTACAACCGGCAGCAGAAGCGGAAACGGAAGGAGGCCGACGTGACCCTCCCTCAGAACGACCTGGAGCGGTGGATCGTGGGCTCCTATGCCATCTGGGGCCAGTTTTTCGCCCAGCTGGGCCATGGCTCCGACAAGAACGTGCGGAACGTGGAGGCCTGCCGGGGGCCCATCCGCATCGGCGGCCAGCCGATGGACGACGAGGGCCGGGAATACACCAGGTGGACCTTAAAGGACAGCTGGGAGATCTCCAACAGGGCGGAGCTGCTGGACACGGTGGAGTATATGTCTGCCGGGCCTGGCTTTACCCCTTGCAAGACTCAGTCCGCCCGGGCCTGGCAGCTTTGCCGGTCCATGCAGCTGCTGGGCATGGGCTTTGTAGCCGGCTGGCTGGACCGGAAGGAGATGGTGGACCGCTCCTGCGCGGTGGGAAAGAGAATGCAGGAGCATTTCCGGTCCTGGGAGGAGCTGGCCGAGAGCTTTTTGGAGGGCTACTACGTCTGGCTGCTGCGGGATTACGGCCTGGAACAGGCCGAGCGCGGCCTGAAGGAGCGGCAGGAGATCTATGGGGAGCTTCGAGCCCGGCCAGACAGTCCCTACAAGCTGAGCTGGTATTTCCCCCTGGACCAGGAGGCCCTGCGGCGGAGAGAGGCCCGGCTCGGCGCGCTGGAAAAATGACAGTCTACTCCCTCCGGAGGGTCTCCCGCAGCAGGTCTATGAACAGCTCCATGGCGGGGGTAACCCAGCGGTTTTTGCGGCGGGCGCACAGGGTGGGGGCCTGAATACCGGAGATGGGGGCGGTCAGTTCCACCAGCCGTCCGCCGGCCCGTGCGCTGGAAGAGGGGCACGCCCAGCTCCTGCTCCAGCTGCTGGATGTGAACGGTGACGGTGGACTGGGTATAGCCCAGGGTATCCGCCGCTTTTTGATAGCTGCCCTGGTCCGCCACGGTCAGAAGGGTGCGCAGATTTTTCAGCTCCATAGGGGAGATCCTCCCTGATACATTGATTTTATCAATATTATATATTGAGATGTATTGTGTAAAGGGTGGTTTCACCACCCAAATACACATTGGCTGACGGTTCATTTGTGGCAGAATGACAGAGGCTGGAAAGGCGGTGATCGA
>JAAWPF010000073.1 GCA_022799835.1 Lawsonibacter sp.
TTCGAGATTGCGCCCAAAACCAAATCGAAGCCCAGCGAAGCGGGTTCGATTTGGAAAGGAGGAGCAGCGCAATGAGCGCGCTCTGACTTTTGAAAAAAGGCGGAGCAAGCGATATACAGCTTGCTCCGACGTGGCGCAGTAGGAGGGATTCGAACCCTCGAGCCCTTATCAGGCTACACGATTTCCAGTCGTGCTCGTTATGACCACTTCGATACTACTGCATCTACAACAACACTGCCCTGGTCAGGGAGACAGCATCATGCATTATACCAGTTTTTTTTCTGGTAGTCAAGCCCTTTTTACAAAAAAATTAATTTTCTTGCTGCGGGCGAATTGGCGGCGCTGAATCGAAGGCGGCGGGCCCTTTCAAGGGCCCGCCGCCATGGTTAGAATATCAGTTGTCAGGCTCAAAAGCGGCGTAGAGGGTCATGGGTTCCAAGGCATGATTCTCCGGCAGACGGACCGAGCCGTCCTCACCCGGCTGGAAGCGGACCGTCATGGTGACACTGTCCCCCGACTGTTCCCGCGTGGCCCAGCCGGCGAAGTGCTGGCCCTGGGGCGGAGTAACGGTGGGCGGTGTGAAGCTCCGGTCCTCAGAGGAGACAAACAGCCGTCCGACCTCTGTCTGGTTATTCATAAAGACCAGGCGGCTGTGAAGGATTTCCGCCTTGACATTTACATTTGTCATCTCAAAGGCCCGCCATCCGCTGTTGGTTCTGTGGAAAAAGAAGGTGCTGTCTATCGCGTAGGGCTTGGTGGTCCCGTTCCCCCGCCGGACATTCATATCCATGATGACCCGGGCGGAAAACACGTCCGGGCTGTAGCGGTAATACTCCTGGATATTTTCGTTTTCAAAGCTGTGGCCAGCGGTGTTTTTGATCCAGATTTCGCTGGAGCGGATGGTTTGATAGATCTGGCTCTGACTGTCGAAATAGCTCTGGACCTGGGCGGCGGTGGCCTGCCGGATCATGTATTTGGCATAGATTTTGGCCGCGCCCAGGAGCATGGCGCGCTCCTCCTCGCTGGGCTGTTCCTCAGCGGTCTGGACAGAGAAGCAGTTGCTCTCCGCGTCATAGGTCAGGGGGAGGGAGGCGCCGGTCCCATCCAGTACGGTGACCTCCGCCTGCTGAATGGAGCTGGCCTGACTTTGCCAGACCACGGTCTGGGGGCCGTGGATCCCCTGGGGCAGGTAGCGCTCCGCCACCTGCTCGATTCGCTGGATTTGGCAGTCCTCATCCAGCTCGGTACCGTTGACCAGCACCCGGCAGTCCGTTCCGGTCCGGACGGTCACTGTTCCTGTCTGCCCCAGCAGCATCTCCACACTGTCCAGCTGCCACAGGGTCTCGCCGTTTTGACCGGCGTTGGCCAGGGTAAAAGCGGCGATGCTGCTGCTGCCTGATTTTACGATGTACCGCCGGTCGCCGGACAGGCCGGCGGAGGTCTCCACCAGGGTCAGTTCCTGGCCGGCGGTCAGCTCCTCCATGGACTGGATAAAGCCATCCCGACCCTGGTAGGCGGTGCCGTCCAGCTTGGCCTCGTCATAGACCCGCCCCCAGTCGGCGGGGGAGAAGAGCTCCTGAAAGACCTGCTGGCTGGTGTGCTTGGGCTGAGCGGCCTCGAAATTGGTGAGCCAGGGGCGCAGCAGACCGAAACGGATATAGCAGAAGATCAGGAACAGGGCCAGAAGGAGGGCCAACAGTACCTTATAAAAGAGGCTGGAACCTTTTTTTTCATGTCTCATAGCCGTTCCTCCTTACTTCTCGTCCAGCGGGCGCACCATAAAGGCGGTGGGCATCCGCCGGGGGTCCTCCTGGAGCAGGGAGACATTGTTGACAAACTGCACCTGCCCGTTTTCATCCCGCAGGAGCATGACGGTGGAGGAGCCGCCGTCCAGGTTGCAGGCGTTTACCGCGCCGTACTCCACCATGATGTCGATGGTATCGCCGTAGGTGGCGCCCAGGCTGCCCGCCTGACGGCCGTCCACGCACAGGAAGATCACCGTGCCGTCCGCCCGCTGGCCGATGACGGTCCGGGGGTTGAAGCCCGAGTTGGTGTTGTAGGCCTCCTCGTTGACAGCGCTGTTCATGATGAGCACCGGGCCGTAGCAGCAGCCGTCCCGGATGCGGGCCTGCCTGGCCTCATTGGCGGACATGGTCTTGGAGACCACCAGAATGTTGTCCTCGTTGAAGCCGGCAAAGCCGTAGTAGGAGCTGCCGTCGTTCCAGAGGATCTCCCCGTCGGAGACCACCAGCCCGCAGGGGACGCTGCCCACCTCGGGGCTGACAGTGCCGTTGTCAAAGAAGGCACCACCGTTGATAGCGGCCACGGCGCCCTCGGTCTCAATCTGCCGGTTGAGCCGAACACCCGGCTTGCTCCGGGAGTAGCTCCGGGAGGAGGGGGCCAGATAGACCCGGGAGGGGTCCCGGATGAGCATGACATAGGCGTTATAGGTGTCGCCGCTGACCTCCTCCACCCGCAGGCCGTCGGGGTAATTGGCCCACTCGTCACTGCCCAGGACATCCTCGGTGCGGATGATGACCTGAGAGGGGTCGGACTGCTCGTCGGGCAGGTCGGCGGCTACCTTGGCCCTGATTTGTTCCACCGTCTCCTCGCCCACAAAGACCGCCGGCACCCACTTGGTAGCGCTGGCCTCCAGCAGGGACATGGTGAGCACGTTCCGGGCGGTCTCAGAGGGGCCGTTGAACACCTCGTCCATAATCATATACAGCCCCGCCACCAGGACGGCCGCCACGCCCAGGATGGCCAGCAGTCCCCGTCCGATATAGCGCAGGACCCGATGGGGCTTTCTGCCCGTCTGCCGCGTCCTGGGGGCGGTCTGTCTGCCGCCAGAAAAGATTTCGTCGTTCATATCAGCTGCTTCCTTTCTGAATCTCTTTTTTTCTGCCGCGAAGACCCAGCGGTGCTGGATTACATAGCTGCCCACAAAGAGGGCGACCATGACCGCCGTATAGATAACGGTCCGCAGAAGGGTCTGCCCGTCGCCCACGTGCAGAAGCCGGAACAGCCCCTCTGTCAGCAGGAACTGAGCGGCCAGTACGGGCAGGGCCAGGGCGTAGTACCGGGCCAGCGCCCGCCCCAGAGGTCCGGCACTGCGGAAGACCAGGCTCCGGTTCATGGCGAAGTTCAGAAGGGAGGAAATGATCCGGGCCCCCACGGTGGCGGCGGCGTTGAGGAGCGTCCCGGTGAGAAAAGCCGCCAGCAGGACGGACAGCAGGGCGAACAGACCGCTGTCCGCCACGGCGCTGACCACGGAGCTCACCGCGTAGCGGAAGAAATGGGCCAGAATCAGGCGGTATATTTTCCAGGAATCCCGGAAAACGTGGAAATGGGAGCCTCGGTTCTCCTCCAGGTAGATGGTGCGGATGCTCGCCTCTCCGTAGGGGATGGCCTGGTCCTTCAGGGCCAGAAGCATGTTGGTCTCATACTCATACCGGTCCCCGGATACGGCGGTCAGGGCGGGCAGATACCTGGCGGGGATGGCCCGCAGACCGGTCTGAGTGTCTGACAGCTTCATGCCGCAAAAGACCCGGAATACGGCACAGGTGATGCGGTTGCCCATCCGGGAGCGGGGCGGCACATCGGCCAGGGAGAAGTCCCGGCAGCCCAGGACCACCTGTCCGCGCTCCAGCATCTGCCGGGCGCAGGACAGGGCGTCCTCCGGGTGGTGCTGGCCATCGCCGTCCACTGTCACCACCCCGGAGCAGTCAGGCCGGTGTTCCAGCAGCCAGGCGAAGGCCGTTTTCATGGCCGCGCCCTTGCCCCGGTTGGTCTCGTGGCGCAGAAGAGTAACCTCCGGATGGCGGGAGACCGAATCAAAGTACCGCTGGGCCTCCGCTCTGCTTCCGTCGTCCACCAGGACGATATGGGAAAAGCCGGCGGCCAGCAGGCCGTCCACCGTGTCGGATAATATTTGCGTTGGGTTCAAAGAGGGCAGCACCACCGAGACTGTCCCCTGGGCTGCGTGAGCATTCATCTGCGTGCCTCCGATCGCGTTTGGCGTGTTTTACGCTAAACTGACATACTTCGAACTGTGTTGACTATACCATATCAGAAAGGATTTGTCATCTCAAAGAAAGAAAAAATAACATGATTTCCGACTTATTTTTTGGGAAATCCGACATCTCCTGCCAGAAAAAAAGGTCTCGACTTCACAGGTGGGGTATGTTATACTAAAAAAAGATTTTCTTTTAGGGAGCGCGTTGTCATGCCGGGGCCGTTTTCATCCGCTGACACAGCCTGACAGCTGGGATAGATTGGAATGTAAGCAAGTGGTATGGGCAGCTATGAGAGGAGTGACCATTCAATGAAAGAGTTTGAATACAAGGCGGTAAAAGAGGAATTTGAACAGTGGAAGGCTATGGGTCTGTCTTTGAATATGGCTCGGGGCAAGCCCAGTCTGGAACAGCTGGAGCTGTCAAGAGGGCTGTTCACGGCGCTGGACTTTGACGACTGTGTGGACGAGGGCGTGGACGCCCGAAACTACGGCGAGCTGGCGGGCACTCCCAGCGCCCGGGAATACTGGGCGGAGCTGCTGGATATCAAGCCCGCGCAGTGCTTTGTGGGCGGCAGCTCCAGCCTGAATATGATGTATGACCTCATTGCCAAGGCCTGGAGCAACGGTCTGCTGCACAGCGGGAAGCCCTGGTCCCAGCAGCCGGGGATCAAGTTCCTGTGCCCCGTCCCCGGCTATGACCGGCACTTCCGCATCACGGAGTCCTTTGGCATCCAGCTGGTGTCGGTGCGGACGACCGAGGAGGGCCCCGATATGGACGAGGTGGAGCGGCTGGCCTCCGACCCGCTGGTCAAGGGCATCTGGTGTGTGCCCAAATACTCCAACCCGGACGGCTTTATCTACTCCGACGGGGTGATCCGCCGGATGGCCGCCCTGAAGCCCGCGGCTCCCGACTTTGTGGTGGTCTGGGACAACGCCTACTGTGTCCATGAGATTCGGGGGGAGTATGTCCCCTTCCCGGAGATCCTGTCGATGTGCGCCCAGGCCGGAAATCCGGACCTGGTGGTGGAGTTCGCCTCCAGTTCCAAGATTACCTTCCCGGGGGCGGGCATGTCGGTGATGGCCGCCAGCGAGGCCAACATCGAGTACCTGTGCGGCTTGGCCGGCGCCCAGATGATCAGCGGCGACAAGGTCAATCAGCTGCGACAGGTTCGCTTTTTGAAAAATCGGGAGAATACCCTGGCGATGATGCGCAGGCACGCGGATGTCCTGCGGCCCCGGTTTGACGCCTTCCTCCAGGAGCTGGACGCGCAGATTAAACCTTTGGACATTGCCCGCTGGACAAACCCCAAGGGCGGCTATTTCATCAGTCTCTACACCAGACCCGGCTGTGCCAGGCGGACGGTGGAGCTGTGTAAGGAGGCCGGACTGGTGATGACCGGCGCCGGCGCCGCCTACCCCTACGGCAAGGACCCGGAGGACAGCCACATCCGAATCGCCCCCTCCTTCCCGCCGCTGAAGGATGTGGAGCTGGCGGCAAAAGTATTTTGCACCTGCCTGAAACTGGCGGCTCTGGAGTGCACACAGAAATAAAGATTTGGAGAAAGGCGTGCTTTCGGGCGCGCCTTTTCTGATTTATTTCATTGACGAAAGGAAAATTTTCATCTATAATGCAGGCAGGATTGTTGAAAAATGAAAACAGCAGGGGGATGAGAAACCATGAACAGTCATAGACAAGTATCCGATCAGCTGGGCGAGACCCTGCGGGACCTGCGCCAGCAGCATGGCCTGACCTTGCGGGAAATGGCCGAAAAGACTGGGCTGTCCACCGGCTTCCTGAGCAAGATTGAACGGGGATTCAGCCAGCCCTCCATCAATAACCTGCACAAGATCTGCTATGTGCTCCATATCGCTATTGACGACCTGGCCGCTCCCAGCCAAAACGAGGGACAGCCGGAGCAGGCGGAGCTTGCCGATTCGGCGTCCCCGCTGATTAAAAAGGAACAGCGCTCCCTGATTTATAATGTGAACAACATGGTCAAGCTGGAGTCCATCTTTTCCGCCAGTTCCAGCTACAAACTGGATGTGCTGACGTTGACGGGGGGGAAAGTGGAGTATGCCTCCAAGCACCGCTATGAGGAGATTGGAATTGTTTCCCAGGGGAAAATGGAGATCCAGTTTGAGACAGGGCGAATCTATCGGCTGGATGAGGGAGATGTACTCCAGATTCCCGCAGACACAGAGCACACGGTGCGCAATCTCTCGGAGGGACTGTGCATCAGCTTCTGGTTTAAGCTGATGGCGGAGAATGAGGACTTTGAGCTGTAAGCCTGTCCGCCTGAACCCCGCCTGGGGCGGAAAAGAGATGATTTAAGGAGAAATTTTATGTTTTACGCCGCTGTTTTAACGGTCAGCGACCGCGGCTTCCGGGGGGAGCGTCCCGATGAGGGCGGTCCGCTGGTGGCCAGGCTTTTGGAAGAGGCCGGGTATGCCATCGCCAGTACCGCCATTGTCCCGGACGAGCAGGAGAAAATTGAGTCCGCCCTGCGTGAACTGGCCGACGCCGGAGATATCCAGCTCCTTGTCACCACGGGCGGCACTGGCTTTGCCCCCCGGGACGTGACCCCGGAGGCCACCCTGGCTGTCTGTCAGCGCATGACCCCCGGCATCCCGGAGGCCATGCGGTACGCCTCTATGCGGGTCACCTCCCGGGCCATGCTCTCCCGTGCCCAGGCGGGCATCCGGGGCGGGACGCTGATTGTCAATCTCCCCGGATCCCCCAAAGCGGCAAAGGAGAATCTGGAGGCCGTCCTGCCCGCTCTGGCGCACGGACTGGAGATGCTCTCCGGCCGGCCGGCCGACTGCGCCAAGCTGGAAGGCTGACGGCGGGAACGAAACCCAAAAAGGAAGGCACCCCAAAGGGGTGCCTTCCTTTTTGCAATAAGTGGGTAAAATCGATTTTCTTTCGAGATTGCGCCCAAAACCAAATTGAAGCCCAGCGAAGCGGGTTCGATTTGGAAAGGAGGAGCAGCGCAATGAGCGCGCTCTGACTTTTAAAAAAGTCGGAGCAAGCGATATGCAACTTGCTCCGACGTGGAGCGAGTGACGAGGCTCGAACTCGCTACCTCCACCTTGGCAAGGTGGCGCTCTACCAGATGAGCTACACTCGCAACAACAGTGGCTATTATAGCGT
>JAAWPF010000074.1 GCA_022799835.1 Lawsonibacter sp.
GGGAGAATCTCCAAATCGTGCTCCATGGCCAGGTAGGTGTTGGCCAGGGTCTGGGCCTCAATGCCCTGGGAGGCGTCCACGATGAGCACCGCCCCCTCGCAGGCAGCCAGGGAGCGGGAGACCTCATAGTTGAAGTCCACATGTCCCGGCGTGTCGATGAGGTTCAGGTGGTAGGTTTCCCCGTCCGCCGCCTGGTAGTCCAGCCGCACCGCCCGGGCCTTGATGGTGATGCCCCGCTCCCGCTCCAGGTCCATGTTGTCCAGCAGCTGGGATTCCATCTGCCGCTGCTCCACCGCCCCGCACAGCTCAATTAAACGGTCGGACAAGGTGGATTTGCCGTGGTCGATGTGGGCGATGATGGAAAAATTTCGGATTTTACTTTGGTCGGTCATAGATGTGCCTCCTTGAGGTATCTCTCCCAATCGGGGAACTGCCGCAGCAGCATGACAGTTTTTTCTTTCAGGGCGCTGTTCCCCGGCCGGTCTAGGATGTAACAGATATATTCAAAGACCATGCTCTGTTCCTCGCCGTCTAAACTCTTGATCCAGGTGGAGGTTTCTGTTAAGCATCGGAGCATATAGCAATGCGGCGGATCCGGAAGTTCCATTTTTTCGTCATAGACCCGAGTCAGTCCCTGCATCTTGTGATTGTCCATATACTTCCACCTCCGTCCCCCGCAGGGGAAAGGCCCCTTTGGAAAGGGGCTCCGCCCACAGGGCGGTGGGGATTGTGTTTCGCCGCAGGCGAAACATATGAAATAAACCCAGGTTTGCAAAACCTCATTTACTTCGTATGTTTTGCTTCGCAAAACGCAATCCTCCGCCCCAGTTTGCGAACTGGGGCACCTCCTTTGCCAAAGGAGGCTTTTCGCCTGCGGGCGGGGATGTGGGGCGGCGCGGAGGCCGCCCCCTACAGGGTCATTTTTTCTCCTGTCTCTTCCGTCCCCCGCTGATGGCGTTCACCCGCTCGCCGGTGTTGTGGACCACCTGAAGGATGGACTGGTACAGCACCGGGTAATCCCGGGCCAGGGCGTCGTTGGTCATTTCGGGGAAGGTCCCCTTGGCCTTCACGTGGGCGGCCAGGGCGTCGGCCAGCTCGGCCTCGCAGCACTTCATGTCAGCCTCGTGGAGGCCGGCCTGGAAGTGCCGGGGCGGGACAGAGAAAAAGTCCGGGTTGTTGTCCGGGTTGGCGTCATAGAGCCGGCGGTACATGGTATACACGGCGGTGGACAGGTAGCCGGAGGCGGCCAGAATGGCCTCCCGGCTGCCTGTTTTGCCCAGCAGGCCAAAGAGCACCCCGATAGAGTTGACCAGCAGTTTCTTGCTCAGCAGGGCCAGCACACCCCCCTTGATGGAGTTGTTCTTCTCATCGCTGATATCGTAGAGCTCCTCGGCGGTGATGGTGGCGCCATCCCGGGTCAGGGTCCGGCCCAGGAGGAAGTCGGCGGACACGCCGTAGTAGTCACAGGCCTTGACCACAAAGGGCAGGCCGGGCTCCCGGATGCCGTTCTCGTAGTGGCTGAGCAGGGCTTGGGAGATGCCCAGGGCGGCGGCGGCGGTGCGCTGGCTCACTTTTTTCTCCTGCCGCAGCAGGGACAGGGTACGGGCAAATTCTGCGTTCATGTCTTTCTCTCACCTCAAAATGAAATCCCTCCGGCAAAGCGGGGACGGATAAAATACGCTTTGTATAGTATACCTGATTGCAATATCAGGCGTAAAGAGGAAAATCAAAAAATTTTTCCGGGATTTTTCGCTGGCGGACAGGAAAAACTGTTATATGACCCTTGCTTTTTTTATGGGAAAATGCTACCATCTTATCATGGAAGCGGGTGCGCCGCCGCGCCTATCTTTGATTTGGAAGGAAGTTATCACATGTTCAAAAAACTCATCGAGATCCTGAAAGCCCACCCCCGCAAAATCGTCTTTACCGAGGGCACCGACCCCCGCATTCTGGAGGCCTCCGCCCGGCTGCTGTCCGGCACTTTCCTGACCCCCATCCTCATCGGCAATGAGGCCGAGATCCAGGCCGCCGCCGAGGACGCCGGCTTCAACATCCGGGGCGCCGTCATCTATGACCCGGAGACCTATGAGGACATGGGCGCCATGGTGGATCGGATGGTAGAGCTGCGCAAGGGCAAAATGACCGCCGACGAGTGCCAGGCCATGCTGAAGAAGGGCAACTACTTTGGCACCATGCTGGTGGCCATGGGCGTGGCCGACGCCCTGCTGGGCGGCGCCACCTACTCCACCGCCGACACTGTCCGCCCCGCCCTCCAGCTGGTCAAGACCAAGCCGGGCAACTCCATCGTGTCCTCCTGCTTTATCCTGGTGCGCCCCTCCGCCACCGGCGACAACGACGTGCTGGCTATGGCGGACTGCGCCATCAACATCAAGCCCAGCGAGGACGAGCTGGTGGAGATCGCCTCCGAGACCGTCCAGTGCGCCAAAATCTTCGGCGTGGACCCCAAGGTGGCCTTCCTCAGCTACTCCACCTTCGGCTCCGGCAAGGGGGAGGACGTGGACAAGATGCGCGGCGCCGCCGAGAAGGCCCGGCTGGCCATGCCCAACGTGCCCATCGAGGGCGAGCTGCAGTTCGACGCGGCCGTCTCCCCCCGGGTGGCCCAGACCAAGTGCCCCCACTCCAAGGTAGCCGGCTACGCCAACACCTTCATTTTCCCCGATATCAACGCCGGCAACATCGGCTACAAGATCGCCCAGCGCCTGGGCTCCTTCGAGGCCTACGGCCCCATTCTGCTGGGCCTGAACGCCCCCATCAACGACCTCAGCCGGGGCTGCAACGCCCAGGAGGTCTACTCCATGGCCATCATCACCGCCGCCCTGGCCTGACGGATTCTCTCATAAAAAAGAGCGCTCCGCGGAGCGCTCCTTTTTTATGCTTTTTTCTTCTCAAAGAAAGCATCAATTTTCGCCTTGATTTCCGTGGGCTTCAAGTATTTCAGCAGATAGCCCGCGGGCTTCAGGGACAACAGGGTCCGGACAACCTCCGGGTCATCCCGGCCGGTAAGGAAAATCACCGGGATATTGGAAAAAGCCTTATCCGAACGGAGCATCTCCAGGGTCTGCTTCCCATCGACCACCGGCATCTCATAGTCCAGCAGCACCAGGTCGGGCGGATTCAGGGTGATGGTCCGGATAGCCGCCACGCCCGACTCGGCCACCGCCACCTCGTAGTCCTTGTCCAGCAGCTGCTTCATGCTGTGGCGGATGGTTATAGAGTCGTCCACCACCAGGATTCTCGCCCTGTGGGCAGTCTCCTCCTGTTTTTCCTGCTTCTCCCGCTTGGCCAGATACTCCTCCACCTCGGTCAAAGCGTTCTCGCGTTCAATGGGGGTGCCTACGCCCTCCTCCAGCAGGTGAGGTGCGATGACACAGTAGGCGAAATAACCCGCGCCGCCGGTGTTGAGCAGCAGGCTGACCTGCATCTTCTCCCGTTCAAACACCTTTTGGAACTGTTCATAGGACAGCAGATTCTCCTCTTTTAACTCATAATCTTTCATTGTGGGGAACTGCTCCATAAAACGCCCCACAAACTGCCGGGCGGTATACCGGGCGGCGTGGACCAGCATGGAGTCCAGCTTGCCGGTTTGGAGCCCCATGATTTTGCCCACCGTGTTAATCAGCAGCTTCTCCTCAAAGACCAGCATGACCTCCTGGCGCTGCTCCCCTTTCTTCGTCCCGTAGGACAGGCGGTAATAAACGCCCTTTCCGAACTTCTCGCCGCTGTAGGTCTCGCTGATGACCTGGGACTCCAGATGGAACATATCAAAAATCAACTGGACGATGACCTTTTTCATCGCCGTGGTCTCTTCTCCGGACAGCAGCGCTTTCCACGCGCTCTCCCGCTTGCCGGTGATAGCCTGGTCCTCGGTCAGGGTATGTCCGATCAGCCATCCGGTGCACACGCCAAGAAAGTGTTCCACCGCGTCGGGGGCATAGTTCGTCCGCTCCAGCTCCTGCTCCAGAGAGGGGAGGGTGTGTTCCCGAAAGCTCTGATGGATGCGCCGGTGCTCAGCCAGCCCTTCGTAACCGATGGAAACCATATAGGCCTCCTCGTCCGCGAAGTGTTTCACCGCGTGGCCCTTGAAATACTTGATGCCCTCCTGGCACGTCCACTGGCTGTCTTTCTCCTCCTCCCGGAAGCGGAACAGCTTATTGATAATCTTAAACAGGCGCTGGTGCTCCTTGTCAATCACCTCGACTCCGGTGTTAAAGTCCTCCTGCCACTCAATCTGATGCTCCATAGAAATTCCTCCCTTGCCGCCGAGCTTCCGCAGCCCTCTTCTCAGCTATCACAATATCATAAAAGGGCGGATTTTTCAATACCGATTTGTAAAATTCCTCTCAGTAAACCCGCCCTATTTTCCCACACAAAATCTGGAAAAAATACGGTCGGTGACATCCTCACGCACGCTCTGTCCTGTCAGCTCCCCCAAGGCGGCAAGGGCCTCCTCCACATCGGTGAGCAGGGCGTCGGGGGTCATGCCCGCCTCCAGGGCCCCCCGGGCCCGGCGGACCGCCTCCCAGGCCCGTTTGGCCGCCTCCTCCTGCCGGGCGTTGGTGAGGATTTCGCCGTAGTGCTCGCTCCACAGGTCCTGGGGAAAGGCACAGGAGATTTCATTGCACAGCTCGTCCAGGTCACTGACCTTAGCGCTCACCGTCACCGCAGGGCAGCTGATCTCCTCATAGCGCTTCACAGGACAGGCCGCGGCGGGCAAATCCCCTTTGGTCCACACCAGGATGGTGGGGGCCAGCTGCATCGCCTCTTGCAGCAGAGCAAAATCCTCCTCCCCGGCGGGCCGGGAGGCGTCAATCAACACTAAAATCAGACCCGCCTCCTCCATAGCCCTCCGGGAGCGCTCCACCCCCAGCTTCTCCACCGGGTCGTCGGTATTGCGCAGGCCGGCGGTGTCGATGAGCCGCAGGGGGACCCCTCCCAGCTCGCACCGCTCCTCCACCGTGTCCCGGGTGGTGCCGGGGATATCGGTGACAATGGCCCGGTCCCAGCCCAGCATGGCGTTGAGCAGGGAGGATTTTCCCGCGTTGGGCCGGCCCACAATGGCGCAGGCCACCCCCTCCCGCAGCAGCTTTCCCCGGCCGCAGGTGGCCAGCAGGGCGGACAGCTCCCCCTCTTGGTCAGAGAGCAGGCCGTCCAGCTCCTCCAGGCGGAAGGGGTCGATGTCCTCGTCGGGGTAGTCCAGCACTGCGTGAAAGTGGGCCATTACGTCCACCAGGGCGGAGTAGATGTTTTTGATTTTTCTTGACAGCGCCCCGGCCAGCTGTCCCGCCGCGTGGCGGGCCCCCTCCCGGCTTCGGGCCTCCAAGAGGTCCCCCACCGCCTCCGCCTGGGCCAGGTCCAGCCGCCCGTTGAGAAAGGCCCGCTTTGTGAACTCCCCCGCCCGGGCCTGCCGGGCCCCGGCGGCGAACAGGGCCTCCAGCCCCAGGGCCAGAACCATGGGAGAGCCGTGACACTGCAGCTCCGCCATGTCCTCCCCGGTGTAGCTGGCCGGACCCAGACTGTAAGTGCACAGCACCCGGTCGATGGCCTGTTTGTCGCCGTCCAGCAGGTCGCCGTAGACCAGCTTCCGGGGCTTATGCTCCCGCAGGCCCTTAGAGCCCAAGGGTTTGAAGCATTTTTCCGCAATGGGGACGGCCCCCGGACCGGACAGGCGCAGGATACCGATGGCCCCCGGCCCGGGCGGAGTGGAGATGGCGGCGATGGTGTCAGTCTGAACGGACATGGACGGCGCTCCTTTTTTAATACGGTGGAACCTTCACGTTTCCCCGCGGAAATCACGGCAAAAATTTTTGTGAAATATTCAGCCTTGACAGATATTATGGAAACTAAAAGGTGAATATTCCCGGTTGCCGCAGTTGACATAACCGATGTGGAAAACTCTGTGGACAATGTGGAGAATCCCGCCGTTTCAGGGAAAATGGCTGTGGAAAGCCCGGTGGAAAAAGTGGATAAAAAACTGCATAGAGGATGTCAAAATAATTTTTCACGTCGGCGGGAAGCTGGAATTTTCTGGGTGTTTTCCCCGGCATTTTGCAGGGGAGCTTGAAAAAGCGGGCGGCCAGGGGCCGCCCCTTACCATTTACTGCGTCTCAACCGACAGGAAATAGGCCCCTGCGCAATAGATATCCTCGAAGTCTATGTGAAACGCAAAGCCGACTTGGGTCAAGGTCTCCTGATAGGGGACGATCTGTTTTTCCAGCGCTCCGCCCAGCTCATCTATGTCGATGACAATAGGCGCCAGACCGCTCAGCTTTTCCAGCAGCTCCTCCGGTATCCTGCCCTTGAGGTAGTCCAGCACCTTCCGGGTGGCGTCTCCCTCATAGCAGCCCAGCAGCAGGCACGCTCCCTGCCGGGCCGACAGATACAGCCCCAGCGGCTCCTCCTCCAGCGTGCCCTCCTGTTGGATGAAGTCCAGCCACTCCTCCGGGCTCTCAACAAAGAGCATGTCCCGGAGCACCGGGGCGTACTGGTCGTAAACCGCCTGATACTTCCCTTGGGAGAGTAGTTTCTGTATGTTCTTTACATCTTCATCAACCTGTGTGTTCATACTGTACTTCTCCTTTGCGACTTACAACAAAAATATCTCTGTATATGCGGGCGGATGATATCCGCCCTTACAGCCTCTTGCAAATCGCCCTCGCCGCCTGGACGCCGGAGGCGCCGGCCTGGGCCAGGCCTCGGGTGACCCCGGCGCCGTCGCCGGCGGCGAAGAAGTTGGGCAGGGCGGTCTCCAGCTCCTCGCTGAGTTGGAGGCGGGCGGAGTAGAATTTCACCTCCGCGCCGTAGAGCAGGGTGTCGTAGTTGGCGGTGCCGGGGGCGATTTTGTCCAGCTGGTAGATCATCTCGATGATGTCGTCCAGCTGCCGCTTGGGCAGGGTGAGGGACAGGTCCCCCGGGACGGCGGCGGTGAGGGTGGGCCGGACGGTGGACTTGCCCATCCGGTGCTCGTTGGTGCGCCGGCCGCCCACCAGGTCGCCGAAGCGCTGGACCAGCACCCCGCCGGCCAGCATGTTGGACAGGGAGGCCACGTGCTTGCCATATCGGTAAGGCTCGTTGAAGGGC
>JAAWPF010000075.1 GCA_022799835.1 Lawsonibacter sp.
ACGTCGGCCATGTTGGCCTCCTCCATGCCGGTGGCCACCACCAGCGGGCCGGAGACCTTAACGATTTTTCCCATAGGCGTTAAAACCTTCTTTCTGGGTAAATTTCTTGATTCCACTTCTCAAGGCCCCGTTTGAAAGGGGCTCCCGGCGAAGCCGGGTGGGGATTGTATTTTGCGAAGCCAAATGTACGAAGTAACCCAGGCTCGCAAAACCTTGGTTGCTGTGCACATTTCACCCGCGGCGAAATACAATCCTCCGTCACCGCCCGCGGCGGTGCCACCTCCTTTCAAAAGGAGGTGTTAGGCGCGTTTTACAGAATGTCCGCTCCGACCGCCCGTTCCACGGCGGTCTTGACGTTGGCCATGCCGATGCCCAGGGTGCCCTCCTTGCCGGGAATCAGAATGATAGCCGGGGTGAGGGCGTCCTTATACCGGGCGACCTCCTGGGGCAGCTGGGCAGCCAGCTGCTCGGTCATATAGATGATGGCGTAGTTCTCCTTGGCCATGCGGTGCAGGGCCTCCCGGCCTTCCTCTGGGGAGTCCGCGGGGCAGACCTCCAGCCCCAGGGCCTTGAAGCCCAGGACGCTGTCCTTATCGCCCATGACGGCAATTTTATACATCTGCCAACCCCCTTACACATAGGTTTCCCGGAGCCGGGAGCGGATGGTGTCCCCATCCAGTCCCGCCGCCCGTCCGGCGAAGATGGCCCGGATGGCGGTGAACTCCTGTTCTTTGGCGTACAGATAGCCGATGACTGCCTCCTCCCCGAAGGGGACGCGGCGGGCGGCGGCCAGGTAGGCGGTGAGGGCGTTGTCGCACTCCCTCTCAAAGGCAGTAAGGGACTCTCCCCCCGGCTGGGCCAGCTTAGAGCCCAGCTCAGCCGACCGGGAGAGGGGGCCGGCCCGGAACACCTCTCCC
The DNA here is from genome assembly GCA_022799835.1 of Lawsonibacter sp. Lineage (GTDB taxonomy): Bacteria > Bacillota > Clostridia > Oscillospirales > Oscillospiraceae > Lawsonibacter. The sequence goes on from JAAWPF010000075.1 coordinate 918, forward strand.
AGGTTATCCCCCCGGGCGGTGGCGATGGCCTGCTCGGACACGTTTCCGCCGGGGAGCAGCACCTGGCGCAGGAAGTCACCCTCCCGGCCCATGCGGTGGACCCGGACAGCGGTACGCAGATTGGCCACGTCCACCGACAGGCGGACATACCCCTGGAGAAACGGGCTTCCCAGCTCCTGGGCCAGCCGGGCCATCTCGCGGTAGCAGGCCCTGTCCAGAATCAGGTCAGCCTTCTGGGGGTCACCCCCCTCGGCCAAAGCGGCCTTTGCCTCCTCCATAGCCTTTTTAAAGACCTCGCTGGCGCTGCTGAGGGACTCCCGCTGCCAGTCCTCCCACAGCTGGATGGGGTTATACCGACCGCCGGCCAGCAGCAGGCGGGCCGGGTCGGAGCCCATGGCCTGGGCCTTCAGGATGGTCTTGGCGTTGTGGTAGTCATACTTGATTTGGAACACTTCCACCAGACGGGGGTCGGGCGCCCCCTGCTCCATGTCCTGAAAGACCTCCGCCCGGGCCTGGGCCAGAACGGCGTCCAGAGGACCCTCGGCGTAGCCGCACTCGGCAAGGCTCTTCATGGCCTCAGCGTCGTCCCGGGCCTCGATCATCCGGTCCATCCGCTCCCGAGTGAGGAGCTTGTTCTCCATGGCCCGAATCCTCGCTGAGATGGCCAGATAATCAGTATCTTTTCTGCGGTGGGACAAAGTAGATGCCCCCTTCCTTACGATTGAAACAATGTGTCGGCGACCTTCTTCTCCATCTGCTCCCGCTGCAGGCGGACCAGGGTGTCGAAGGCGCAGTTAATCTCCACATCGCCGTCCACCATGATAAAGCCGCCCCTGATGTCCCGGGTCTCCTCGGCCAGGGTGAGCATACCGGCGCCGGTGACAATAGCGGCGGTGTTGTGAACCAGCTTATCCACAAAAGCGCCCACCTTGGACTTGGACATCTCCTCGGGCAGGCCGGGAGCCCGTTCCTTCACCAGGGCCTCGTTGGCGGCCATGACCACCTGCTTGCCCACCTTGTTCCGGTCCTTCTGGGAGAAGATCAGCTGCTCTTTTCCAGAGGAGGAGGTCTCCAGCACCAGCTTGGTCAGCAGGGCAATGTACTCCTGATCAGGCAGGGTACACAGCTTCTCCAGCGCCAGACCGAAAGCCTCGCCCAGCACCTCCTGCTTGGCCCCCAGCTCCAGCTTGCGCCGCTCCATCTGGGCGGCGGAGCTCAGCCGTTCCAGCCGCTCGTCGGCGGCGGCGCGGCCACGGGCCTCGATCTCACCGGACTCCCGCTGAGCCTGGGCCTGGGCATCGGCAAGGATAGCCTTTACCTTCCCGTCCGTCTCAGCGGTCAGCCTGTCGATCTCCGCCTGGGCGTCCTGGGCGATTCTGGCGGTGATTTTCTCAATACCTTCCATATTGAATCCCCTTTCCCGGGATCAAGCGCTCAGGGAGAACAGCATGATCATGGAGCACAGCAGGGACAGGATGGCGTAGAACTCCACGATGCCGCAGAGGATCAGGCCCTTGGACCAGTCGTCGGGCTTCTTGGCCAGAATATTGATGGAGCCAGCGGCCACGCGGCCCTGAGCGATGGCGGAGAGCAGTCCGCCCAGCGCCATGGGCATGCAGGCGGCGAAGAACTGGCAGCCGGTCTGGATGCTCATGCCGGCGGCGAGAGACATGTTGCCCATGAAGCTCATGCGGATCAGGGCCACGAAGAACACGGCCATGCCGTACAGGCCCTGGGTGCCGGGGAGCAGCTGAAGGATCATGACCTTACCGGACTTGCTGGGGTCCTCGCACAGCAGGCCGGTACCTGCCTCGCCGGCGATGCCGGTGCCCTTCGCGGAGCCAACACAGCTCAGACCGACCGCCAGGCTGGCGCCCAGCAGAGCCATGGCGAGACCGCCGATATTTTCCAGAAACATAATGTATTCCTCCTTATTTGTTTACAATATCTACATATTGGGTGCTAATTTCCAGGGGACGGAATGCCTTTCCGCCGTCCTCATAGAACCGTCCAAAGAACTCCAGGCACATCAGACGCATGTCGTGGACATAGCAGCCCAGGATGTTCAGCGCGAAGTTCAGCGCATTTCCTACCAGGGAGATGAGGATAAACGTGGGGATCAGGCCGGTCATAGCCCCCAGGGTATTGAACACCTGGGCGATGACCGCGCCGGCCAGCATCAGGGCCATCAGGCGGGAGTAGGACAGGATGTCGCTGAAATAGCCGGTGAGGTTGTTGTACAGCGAGCCGAAAATGCCCATCAGCTTGCCCAGGACACCCTTCTTGCCGTAGCCCTGCGTGAGCACCAGCAGGACCAGGATGGCGATGACGCAGGGCTTGACCTGCTTGGTCACCGCGGCCGCGCCGGCCAGGATGAACACCAGGAACCATGCGCCCTCGTTGCACAGGGCGGCCATCGTCTCGCCCCGTCTGATCTGCTTGACCATGCTCAGCGCCATACCGGTGAAGATCTGCACCACGCCCAGCACCAGGGAGCCCACCATCACCGCCAGCGCGTCGTCCACGGGGGAGAACAGGGCGGGCAGGGCAAAGGTGCTGCTGGGGTCGATCAGCTTCATCAGCTGGGGCAGGAAGTCCCCGAAGAAGCCGCCGGTGACCGCGCCCCAGATAAAGGTGCTCACACCGCACAGCCCCATCAGCGGGATCATGTACCGCATGGTAGCCCCTTTTGGCTTGGTCCGCTTCATAATGACCAGAGACAGGATCACCATAATCAGGCCGTAGCCCATGTCGGCCAGCATCATCCCATAGAACAGGATGAAAAACGGGGCCATCAGGGGGTTGGGGTCCATGGACCCGTAGGCCGGCAGGGCGTACATCTCGGTCACCATGCTCAGCGGTGAGGTAAACCAGTTGTTTTTCAGCTTGATGGGGACCTTGGGGTAGTCCTCCGCCGCCGGGTCCTCCGCCTGATAGGCGCAGGACCAGTTGTCCAGCTCCTTTCGGACCTCTTCCCAGCGCTCCGCCGGGACCCAGCCCTCCAGGAAAAAGGCGCTCTCGGAATCCAGCAGCCGGCCTCTTGCCTCCTCCCGGCTGGTGTTGACGCCGGCCAGGTCGGACAGCTGCTGTAGGGGCAGGTTCCACTCCCCCATGCCGGACAGCTTCTCCTCGATGGCGGCGGTCTCCTCCCTCAGCGCTTTGGTCTCCTTGCCCAGGCGGTCCAGGTTTTCCGCCGCGGTGCCCGTCCAGTCCCGCAGGTTGGCCCGGGACCAGCCCAGGGCCTTCAGCGCCTCCAGGACGCCCTCTGCCTGGCTGGCGTGGCACACCAGCATGCAGTAGTGGAAATCCCGTTCGGTGTACACCTCGGTGAGCTGGGCCAGCTCGCTGGCGGCCTGGAGCTCACCCTCCGCCTGGTTCATGGGGACATTGGCGGGCAGGGTACCCAGCTGGACAGCCACCTGAGCGGTGGAGCCGGTCTCCAGAGGCAGGTCCAGGTCCAGCCAGGGCCGCAGCACCTCCTTCTGAGTTTCCAGCTTGTTCTCTTCAGCGCGGATGGCGGCCAGCCTGCGGTCCAAGGCATTGATCTCCTCGGCCGCCTCCCTGGCCCTCTGTGCCCTGGCCTCATCCAGAAATTCTCCCTCCTGGACATTCGGCCGTGGAGACAGCAGCCCCTTCTTCAGCGGGGCGTACCGCTTGAGGACCTCCAGCGCCCGCTCGGCCTGCGTCCGCTCAGCCTGAGCGGCTGTCAGCCCCTCTGTCCTCGGACAAGTGAGCTGAGCCCACAGGGGGTCGTCCGGGTCCGCCTCCGGCTGGGCAATCTCCACACAGCCCATGTGCTGGAGCCGCAGGAGCAAAGCCTCCCGGTCCCGGACCATGGCCACCATGCGCAGCCGTTTCATTTTTTCGATCGCCATTACTGTTCCACGACCCTTCCAACAATGAGCTGCGCGGCCTGCTCAAGCCGCCCCCGGGCATTTTGCTTCAGCGTCTCACAGTCCGCCTTGGCCCTCTCCAGTTCCTCCTGGGTTAACCGGGCGGCCTTCTCCTCGGCCTGGGCCATCATCTGGCGGGCCTGCTCCTGGGCCCTTTGGCGCGCCTGCTCCACCGTCTGCCTGGCTTCCCGCTGGGCGTCGGCCAGCCGCTGCTTGGCCTGCGCCGCCGCGGCCTCCCGGTCCGCCTTGGCTTTGGCCTCGGCCTGCGTGACCGTCTGAATCGCTTCCAATGCCATGTTTTCACCACCTTCTGCGTCTAAAAAATGGAGATATCTGCTACCGTACTATTGTAGTAAAAATTCCGCAAAAAATCAAGGCCTTTTTCGATGTTCTTATCTGGTCATTTCCAATTCTTTCGCTGAATTTTCCACAGTCTTTTCATCTTGTACAAAATACCGCCCGGCCATAAGGCCGGGCGGCGCCGCTTTCCTATTATCCTTCCGGAGGGATCACAGCCTGGCGCGTGGCGCGGTCCTCCTCCGCCTGGGGGACAACCTCCACCATCCGCCTGCTCGGCTGGAGGTCGGGCAGGAGGGTAAAGCCCTCCTGGTCGCTCCAGACCCAGCTGCTGAACTGATACACCGTCTGAGGGGTTACACCGCTGGAGGCGCTCCCCTCCCCCAGGACCGCTCCGGTGACGCGCAGGGACACTGTCGCTGCGCCTGACGAGTTGTCATTTACCGCCTCTATGACCTGGGAGAGAAAGTCCTCCACCTGGGCATTGAACTGAGCCGGGTCATAGGCCTCGCCCCGGGTGATCTTGTCCAGGTTCCCCTGAATGGGGAAGTGGAAGTCCTCCAGGACGATCTCGTCAAAGCCCATGGCGGCCAGCTCGCCGCACAGGCCGGCGATGTAGGCCTGTGCCCCGTCCTTGGCGGGGCTGAGCCAGCGCAGGCCCAGCTCGTCCTTCCAGTTGCCGTTGCCCCGGCGCAGGGCCTGGGAGTTGTTGTAATAGGGGGCGCTGTCGTCCCGGAAGCAGCACACCCGGGCGACGGTATAGACCTCCCCGGCATTCCACTGAATCAGGGCGTCCTCCACCGCCTGGGTCCCGTTCACCCGGGACCGCCTGGCCATGGGCTGCTCGGACAGCCAGACCAGCTTGCCGTCCTGACCCTTCACCTCCAGGATCAGGGCGTCGGCCCCCGCCTCCGCCAGCTTGTCGGCGGCGGTGCCGTTTATCACGTCGTCCACCGGCAGCTGCATGGCAAATCCGGGCTTCTCCTGCTCAGAGGGCTGGGGCTCGGACTGGCTGCCGGCGGGCTGGATGTCGATGCTCAGGTCCCCCGGGCTGGGCAGGGAGGCGGAGCCCTCCGGCGGCTGGACGCCGCGCTCACCCCGGAGCATCTGGAGGAAGGGGGGCAGCTCCAGCTTGGTCCCCTCGTCGGTGTATACAACATAGCGCTGGAGGTAGATCACCCCGGCTACCGCCAGGACAACCAGCACCCCCAGGATGATGGCAATCAGCTTCAATATGTCGGTAACAGTCCGGCGGCCCCGATATCCGCCCACGTCTCTGTTGGAACGGCCCATTTCCTTCCCTCCCAACGCCTTCTCTGAAAATTCCGGTTAATTTAGCTATGCGGGTGATTTATTATACCAACTTCCCCGAAACTTTACAACCGCAATTCCCTGTCAAGATTCTTAAAATTCTACTAAATTTTTTCTTTTTTATCTCTAAATCACCATACCGCCATCCACATTGAGCACCTGCCCGGTGATAAAGGACGCCTGGTCAGAGGCCAGAAAGTAAATGGCTTGGGCCACCTCCTCCGGGCTTCCGACGCGGCCCAAGGGGGTCTCCTCCTCCAAAGCGCTCAGGTCCTCGGGGGTAAGGTGTCGGTTCATATCGGTGCCGATGACCCCAGGCGCCGCGCAGTTCACCCGGACGCGGGAGGGGCCCAGCTCCTTGGCCAGGGCCTTTGTCAGGCCGATGACCCCCGCCTTGGCGGCGGAGTAAGGCGCCTCACAGGAGCCGCCGGTGATTCCCCACATGGAGGAGAC
>JAAWPF010000076.1 GCA_022799835.1 Lawsonibacter sp.
CGCATGGACATACCGGTCAGCTTGCCGTTCAGGGCGGGGATAACCTTGCCCACGGCCTTGGCGGCGCCGGTGGAGGAGGGGATGATGTTGCCGGTGGCGGCGCGGCCGCCGCGCCAATCCTTCAGAGAGGGGCCGTCAACGGTCTTCTGGGTGGCGGTGACAGAGTGCACAGTGGTCATCAGGCCGTCCTTGATGCCGAACTTGTCATTCAGGACCTTGGCGATGGGGGCCAGACAGTTGGTGGTGCAGGAGGCGTTGGAGACGAAGGTCATGTCGGGGGTGTAGGCGTCCAGGTTCACGCCGCATACGAACATGGGGGTGGCGTCCTTGGAGGGGGCGGACATAACGACCTTCTTGGCGCCGGCGTCAATGTGAGCCTGGGACTTCTCCTGAGTCAGGAACAGACCGGTGGACTCCACCACGTACTCAGCCTCCAGCTTGCCCCAGGGGATATTCTTGGGGTCGCGCTCGGCGAAGATGGGAATCTGCTTGCCGTTGACAATGATGGCGTTCTCGGTGAAGGAGATCTCTGCCTCGCACTTGCCGTGCATAGTATCGTACTTCAGCATATAAGCCAGATAGTCGGCGGGGCACAGATCGTTGATGCCTACGATCTCAATCTCAGGGTGATTCAGGCTGGCACGGAACACCATACGGCCGATGCGGCCAAAACCGTTGATGCCAACTTTGATGCTCATGTTGAACGACTCCTTTTTTATCAATTTATCCGCGGCGGTCCGCGGTATTGGTAGCGTGTTTTATTATAACCTGATTTTCTAAATTTTCCTACTGTTTTTTTTCATAGTTTTCGGGAAAAAAAGGATAAAAAATTTGCCATAGAGCAAAGCTGAGCCCATGCCCACGCTGAAAGCGGAAAAGGCATGGGCCTTTTTCGACCTTTTTAGACTATTTCTATTGTCGGAACTGGAAAATTTTGATATACTGTACTCAGTATAATACTGTGGTCTGTTTTAGCGCAAGCTATACAGGCACTTTTCCGCCCGCCGCGGCGGACGGCCGTCTTGGCCGGGAGGTTTCATATGTTGGATTCAATACAGGCCCTGTTGGATGCCTTCCCCGAGGGGATAGTCCGGCTCCGGAGCGGTGTGGTGGTCTCCGCCAACGCCATGGCCCGGCACTACCTGTCCCAGGTGGAGCCGGGGCGGCCCTGTCCGGAGTTTTTGTCCCTGCCCCGGAGCGGGCCCATGGGGGCGGGCACCTTTGCCGCGGGCCCCGCGGTGTACACCTACAGCTGCGCCGTCAGCCGGGAGGAGCAGATCCTCCTCTTCCGTCCCGCCCCCCAAACCGCCCTTACCGACCGGCAGCTGGAGGGGGTGCTCTACCAGCTGCGCACCCTGCTGGGGGAGGTGCTGGCCGAGGTGGGGCCCGCCACCGCCGCCCCGGGGACGCCGGTGTCCGCCGACGCCTTCAGCAAGAGCTTTCACCGGCTGTTCCGGCTTGTGGGCAATCTGGAGTTCATGCAGCAGGCCGCCGGGGCGGAGGGGGTGCTCTTCCGTCCGGTGATCATGGACCTGGACGGCCTTTGCCGCCATGTGGTCCAGCAGGCCTACCCCCTCCTGAAAGAGGTTGGGGTGGAGCTGGAGTATGAGCCGGCCCAGACCGGACTGCTCATCCCCGGAGACCCGGAGCTGCTCCAGCGGCTGCTGCTGGGCCTCATCTCCAACGCCGCCCGGGCGGCGGGGGAGGGCCGGGTGACCCTGACCCTGCGCCGGCAGGGAGAGCGGGCTCTGGCCGCCGTCTCGGACAACGGCCCGCTGCCTGACCAGCGGCAGATCGCCGCCCTCTTTCAGCAGGGGGGGAACGAGGAGCTGCCCCTGCCCGGCCAGGGGGCGGGCCTGGGTCTGCCCATCGCCCGGCATATCGTGGCGCTGCATAAGGGATCGCTGCTGGTGGAGTGGGGGCAGTCCGCTCCCAGTGTGGTCCTGTCCCTGCCCACCGGGCCGCTGGATGGTCGGGTGTCCGTCCACACCCCCACCCTTCAGCGGGACGGCGGCCTGGACCCTGTCCTCACTGAGCTGTCCGACCTGCTCCCCCCTTATCTCTTCGGGATGGAGGGCCTGGACTGAGCTTCAAAACCGCCCCCCGGGCGGTTTTTTAAATGGTCTCGCGCAGATTTATGATTGTCATTTTCAGCCGGAAGCGTTATAATATGAGAGTAGAGGACCCGATAGACGGCGGCCTGAGCCTGTGCCGCCGGAACTCTTTAGGGAGGTGCGACTGTGAGTAATTATGTCATATCCATCAGCAGGGAGTTTGGCAGCGGAGGCCGGCTGATCGGCAAGCGCCTGGCCGCCGCGCTGGGCATCCCCTGTTATGACCGGACCATCATTCAAAAGACCTCGGAGAAAAGCGGCCTGTCCCCGGACTTCATCGCCCGGGCGGAGGAGCGGGCCCGGAGCCGGTTCCACCTGTCCGCCGCCCCTTTGGGGATGGGGGTGCCAGCCCTGGCCCACCAGGGGGTGCCGGTGGCGCACCAGGCCTTCTTCGCCCAGTCGGAGGTCATCCGGGAGCTGGCGGACGAGGGGCCCTGCGTCATCGTGGGCCGGTGCTCCGACTATGTGCTGGGGGAGCGGCCCGAGTGTCTGAAGGTCTTTGTCCACGCCGACCTGCCCGGCCGGGTGGAGCGGTGCGTGGAGGAGTACGGCCTGCCCGCCGAGGATATGGAGCGGCGGATCGTCCAGATGGACAAGGGCCGGGCCAACTACTATAACTACTACACCGGGCACAACTGGGGCGATATGCGCCGCTACGACCTGACCCTGAACTCAGGCGTCGTCGGTGTGGAGGGGGCGGTGAGCCTGATTGTGGCCCTGGTCAAGGCCCGTTCCGCCCAGGATGCGCTGTGAGGACGATGGGCCGGCTGATGATACAGGTCTCCGGCGCCCCAAACGGCGCCGGGAACTACAGCGCCGCCATTCGGGGCCTGGGCGGAGAGCCGAGGCCTGGCTACTGCCCCGTACCCGATTTGAACTGCGCCGGACTGGTGCTGTGCGGCGGCGGCGATATGGAGAGCGCCCTGTACGGCCAGGAGGATCGGGGTTCCCAGCCCCCGGACCGGGAGCGGGATCGGGCTGAGCTGGCCCTGTTCCGCGCCTTCTATCAAGCGGGCAGGCCCATTTTGGGCATCTGCCGGGGGATGCAGCTGATTAACGTGGCTCTGGGGGGCGGCCTGATCCAGGATCTGCCTCCGGAGCAGAAGCGGTTTCACGCCGGTGTGAAAAGCGACGCGGTCCACCCGGTGGCCGCCCTGGAGGGATCCCTCCTCCACCGGCTGTACGGCCCCGTTTTCCCGGTGAACAGCTCCCACCACCAGGCGGTGGACCGGCTGGGAGAGGGGTTGCGGGCCGCCGCCTGGGCGGAGAGCGGTTTCGCCGAGGCCATCGATCTGCCCGGATATCCCCTTCTGGGGGTCCAGTTCCACCCGGAGCGGATGTCCTTCGGCAAGCGGCGGCTGGATACCATAGACGGCGCCGCCATCTTCTCCTGGTTTCTGGCTCTGTGCCAGGGAGGGGAGCTGGATGGCGGGTGGAAAGGATGAGTACCATACATAAGACATATAAGATGAGGTTTCGGCGGTTTGCGCTGCTGGCGGCGGGGCTGCTCCTGATGTCGCTGCTGCCCTCGGCCGCTTTGAGAGAGAATGAGACGGCGGGCAGCTGGGGGGACGGCTGTTTCCAGGCGCAGCACCGAAAGCCGGTCCGGCCCGCCCCTACAGACCCCCCGCCCGAGCCGGAGGGGCCGGTGTCGCGGTATCTCCAGCAGCCCAACGGGCGGCAGGCGCTGCTGGAGCGGTATGAGGCGTGGGCGGCAGAGCACCCCGAGGCCGAGCCGGCCCAGGTGGTTCTCCAGGTGAACATGGACCTGGACCGCCCCTTCTATACCCGGATTCAGACCGTTTCGGAGCCTGACAGCCTGGCCGTGCTGGTAAACAAGTACAATATCCTGCCCGACGGCTATGCCCCGGAGCTGGAAGTCCTGGGGGCGGGCTACGGCGGCGGCTCCATGCGGCCTGAGGCGGCCCAGGCCTTCCGGGCCATGGCGGACGCGGCCGGAGCGGAGGGGGTGTCCCTGCGCAGCGTGTCGGCCTACCGCTCCTATCAGCTCCAGAAGAGCGCCTACAACGGCTACCTGAGAAATGCCTCCCAGGCCTATGTGGATACCTTCTCCGCCCGGCCCGGGCATTCCGAGCACCAGACCGGCCTGGCGGTGGACATCAACGTAGCCACCCGGAAGGCCAACTTTGAAAAGACCCCCGCCTTCGCCTGGCTTCAGGAGCACTGCGCCGAGTACGGCTTTATCCTCCGATACCTGGAGGACAAGCAGGACATCACCGGCTACCGCTTCGAGCCCTGGCACTACCGCTACGTGGGGGAGGAGGCCGCCCGGGCCTGCATGGACCAGGGGCTGGCCTATGAGGAGTACATAGCCCTCCTGCCCAATTAGATCTGTATAGGAAACGGCCCCCGGCTTTCCCGCCGGGGGCCGCTTGCGTTCAGTTCCAGTACAGCCGCAGAATCAGCGCGGCCGTCCCATCCCGCAGTGTGCCGGGCTGGGGGTCGTTGGTAATATCCAGTATCTGGGTTCCCCAGTAGCCGCCCGGGTCCTCATTCAGCCCGATCTCCATCAGAACCGCCCCATGTTCCCGGTCCACCTCGGTTCTTCCGGCGTAGGCAATTGACGAACCGTTTTCCAGATAGGGGAGAACGCTGTCGAAGATGTCCGCAAAGCCGGACACCGTCGCGCTGTCAAACCGGATTCTGTATCGGGCTCCCTCCCCCTGCCCGATGGGGATACGAAAGGCCAAAAGCTGATTTCTGGAGAAATCTCCCCTTTCCCGGAAAAATTTGCCGCTGCACAGGTCCCAGCTTTCCTTCAGCCCCTCTTGGGTCCACAGCTCCGCCGCGATCCGGTAGCCGTCCATGTCGTCGGCGATGGTGACATTGTACATGCTCAAATAGCTGTAGTCGCCCCCCTGGAGGTTGAGCAGGTCCACCATGGCCTGTTCGTTTTCTGTCAGGACGATTTTCTCCAGAACTGTCTCCCGCTGGGGCTTGACAGTGTGCCTGTCAATCCAGAACCCCGCCAGACACAGCGCGGTCAGGGCCAGCAGCGCCGCCGCGGCGATGAACAGCCCCCTCCACTTTTTGATTTTGGGCCGGAGCTGTTCCTCCCCCAGGCGCAGGGTGTCCCGGACCAGCTGGTCCTGGGGGGCCTCCCCCCGCTCTCCGGCCAGCAGCTCAGAGACGGTCAGCCCCAGCGCGTTGGCCAGAGGCTCCATCAGGGACAGGTCGGGGAAATTTTTTCCCAGCTCCCACTTGCTCACCGCCTGGACGGAGACATAGACCTTCTCCGCCAGCTCCCGCTGGGTGAGGCCCTTCTCCTTCCGGGCCTGGGCGATCAGCGCCCCGGTCTTTATGGCGTCCATACCGTCGCCTCCTTCTGTCCCTATCATACCCACCCCGAGGGGCTTTGGCAATCAACTTCCGGTCAACCCCAGGTTGAACGGGGCAAAAAGTTGCAGTAAACAGCGAAAGCGGCCCTGTTTGGATACAGGGCCACCGCTGCGGCAATGTGGGTTCTCACAGCTCCTGAGGCAGGGAGTCGTCCTGTTCCACCCAGTCCTTTTCCACATCCACCACCCGGTACTCCGAGGCGGTGTCCCGAATGACCACCCGCTTGATGCCGGCGTTGATGATGAGCCGGCGGCACATGGAGCAGGAGGTGGAGCCGGGGAGCAGCCCGCCGGTCTTGGGGTCCCTGCAGGCCATGTAGAGAGTGGCCCCCAGCACCTCGCCACGGGCGGCGGAGATGATGGCGTTGGCCTCAGCGTGGACCGAGCGGCACAGCTCATACCGCTCTCCCGAGGGGATGTTCAAGGCCTCCCGGGTGCAGCGGCCCAGGTCCATGCAGTTTTTCCTGCCCCGGGGGGCGCCGTTGTAGCCGGTGGAGACGATCTCGTCGTGCTGGACGATGATGGCCCCGTAGCACCGGCGCAGGCAGGTGGAGCGCTCCAGCACCGTCTCGGCGATGTCCAGGTAGTAGTTTTCTTTGTCGATGCGCTTCATAGGCGTGGCCTCCCCGGAAGTCGTCTGATACCGACAGTATAGACGATTTTCCCCATTTGCGCAAGTATTTTCTAAAATCCTGCGCTGGACGGAGGAAAATGGGGCGAAAGCCTGCGGAATTTACACATTGTTTACGAATCTCTCCTTGACGCGGTCGAAGGGAAGAGATATGATATAAAATATTATATTTGACAGATGGCCGCGCCTGCCGTCTGCCGTCAGTAGGGGGGAGGCGCTCTGATGATTCGCAACGCGATCCAGCGATTGATGTATGGCCGCTACGGGAACGATCAGCTGAACCTGTTCCTGATGGGACTCTATCTGCTGCTCTATCTGGTATTTATTTTTGTTCGGATAGAGCTGCTGTACTGGGTGGGGTTCGCTCTGCTGTTTATAACTCTGTTCCGGATGCTGTCCCGAAATATCCCCCGGCGGCAGATGGAGAACGCCAGGTTCATGCGGGCGGCCGGCCCGCTGCTCAGCTGGATTCACCTGCGGCGTACCATCCGCCGGGACAAGGAGCATGTCTACTTCAAATGCCCCGGCTGCGGCCAGCAGCTGCGCGTTCCCCGGGGCAAGGGCAAGATTACCGTCACCTGCCGCGGCTGCGGCGCCAGCTTTCAGGAAAAAAGTTGAATTCAGCGGCCTGCCGAACTCCGGCGGGCCGTTGTGTTTTGGCCGGAGCTGTGTTATACTGACT
>JAAWPF010000077.1 GCA_022799835.1 Lawsonibacter sp.
GTCCTGGCCTGGTCTACGTCGGCGATGCCCACCCCCCAGTCCTTCACCACGATCTCCAGGGAGTGGTCCTCCCGGATGCGCAGCTTGAGCGCCACCCGGCCCAGGGTATCCGGATAGGCGTGGACGATGGCGTTGGTCACCGCCTCGCTGACAGCCGTCTTGATGTCGTTGACCTCCTCCAGGGTGGGGTCCAGCTGGGCGGCGAAGCAGGCCGCCGCCGCCCGGGCAAAGCCCTCGTTGGCCGACCGGCTAGGGAACTCCAGGCTGACTTGGTTTTCAATTTTCATATGTACGTCCCTCCTCATTCAAACCGGATCATCCGCTCCAGCCCGGCGGCGCGAAAAACCTTGTCCGCCTGGGCCGGCGTATTCACGACCCGCATGGACCCCTGCACCTGGCCCATATGCCGGTGGGCCCGAAGCAGAACGGCGATGCCTGAGCTGTCGGTAAAGGACAGCCCGCTCAGGTCCAGCGTCAGCTGCCGAGGCTGGGCCTGGTCGATGCGGCGGTCCAGCTCCTCCATGACCTCTCTGGCCCCGTGGTGGTCCAGCTCCCCCGCCACCAGCGCGGTCAGGCAGCGTTCCTTTTCCTTACAGGTCACCGGCATGGGGACCCGCTCCTTTCCTTGGGCACCGTAGGCACCCATTATTTTCCATTTCAGTATAGGACAAGCCCAGGGAAAATTCTGTCGTTTTCCGCTGGAAAGGGAAGAGTTTTATTTACAATCCCCCTGCCCCGGCGTATAATAAGGTGTAAGTTTACCAAACAGATGGGAGGGACCTTTCTTGTCCCGTGAACTGCGCCTCACCGCCGGCCCGATCCTGCCCCAGCTCCTCCGGCTGACCATACCTCTGCTGTGCGCCAATGTGCTTCAGCAGCTGTATAACATCATCAACTCCCTGGTGGTTACCCGCTATATCGGAGAAAACGCCTTCGCCGCTCTGGGCGTGGCGGAGAGCATCATGAATCTCTACATCTATGTCATCACCGGAGCCTGCATGGGGGCCGCTGTCCTGGTGGCCCAGTTCTTCGGCGAGGGGAATTTGGCCAAGCTGCGCCAGCAGCTCTATGTCTCCGCCGTCCTCGTCGGGGGCTGCACCCTGGCCGCCGTCATCCTGGGCCAGCTGTTCCTGCCCCAACTGCTGACCCTGATCCAGACTCCCGCCGAGCTGATGGCCAGCGCCTCCGCCTATCTGCGGGTTATCCTGGCAGGTATGGTGTTCACCTTCACCTACAACTACCTGGCCGCCGTCCTCCGGGCGGTGGGAGATACCCAGGCCGCGCTGTATTTCCTGCTTATCTCCCTGGGCTACAACCTGTCCGCCGCCTGGCTGCTGGTGGCGGTACTGGACCTGGGCATCCTGGGTACCGCCCTGGCCACCGCCTCCGCCCAGCTGCTCAGCTCCCTGCTGTGCTTCCTGTATATTCGGAAAAAGCGGCCCTTCCTTACCGTCCGCCGGGCGGACATGCGGATGGACCGAAAGCTCCTGGGGCTCACCGGCAGCTTTGCCGCCGTGGCCGCCCTTCAGCAGTCCAGCCTCTACCTGGGCAAGCTCATCATCCAGGGCGCCGTCAACGGCATCAGCACCGTCTCCAGCGCCCCCATCTCCGCCTTTGCCGCCGCCACCCGGGTGGAGAACTTCATTCAGGCCTTCGGCATGAGCGGCTGCGAGGCCGCCGCCATTTTCATCGCCCAGAATCGGGGGGCAGGGGCGGACAAGCGGATGCTGTCCGGCTTCGCGCGGGCGGCGGTGATGCTGGTGGGGACAGGTCTGGTCTCTTCCGTCATCATGCGGCAGGCTGCCCGGCCCCTGGCGCTGATTTTCCTGGATCCAGAGGCCCAGGCTGTCCCCTACGCCGTCTCCTACCTGCGCCTCATCGCCCTGTTCTATTTTCTATCCTTTACCGGCCACCTCTTTGTGGGCTGGTATCGGGGCACCGGGCGGATGAATATCACCTTCTACGGAACCACCCTTCAAATTATCATCCGGGTCGCGGGGACCTATCTGCTCATCGATGCCATGGGTCTGGATGCCGTGGCCCTGGCCACCGGCCTGGGCTGGGTGGCCATCGTCCTGTTCCAGCTCACGGTCTTTGCCCTGGAGCGAAAGGGAATCTGGCCCCGGCCCAAGCCTTCCCTCTAGCCCCGCTTTACAGTACAAAAAAGCGGACCGCCTTCTTGAAAGACGGTCCGCCAAATTTTTTTGCTCTCCCTATTGACAGGAGGGTCAAGAGCCGCTATACTGTGCATATAGTATATATACACTAAATCCAAAATGACAGCTGAACGGCCCCGGCGCGAGACCGTGCGCAGGCTTGCAGTCAGGGAACACTCCGCTGTTGAAAGGCAGGACAAATGGATATCATTCTAAGCAATGCCAGTGGGAAACCCATCTACGAGCAGATCGCCGACCAGGTGAAAGAGCAGATCATGTCCGGCGCGCTGTCGGCAGGGGACGCCCTGCCCTCCATGCGTCTGCTGGCCAAGGAGCTGCGCATCTCAGTCATCACCACCAAACGGGCCTACGAGGAGCTGGAGCGGGACGGCTTTCTGGAAAACGTCCCGGGGAAGGGCTGTTTTGTGGCTCCCCAGAACCGGGAGCTGCTGCGGGAGGCCCAGCTGCGGAAGGTGGAAGAAAAGCTCTCTCAGGCGGTAGAGGAGGCCCGGAAGGGGGCATTCCCCCTGGAAGAACTCCACGAAATGCTGGATATCCTGTATAAAGGAGAAGAATTATGACAAACTGTATTGAAATCAAGGGGCTTTGCAAGTCCTACCAGGACTTTGTCCTGAAAGATATCAATCTTATCCTCCCTGGCGGCTCCATCCTGGGCCTTATCGGGGAAAATGGGGCGGGCAAGACCACCACCATCAAGTGCATTCTGAACCTGATCCACCGGGACGCGGGGGAGATCACCCTGCTGGGCTATGACAACATCCGGGAGGAACGGCTGGCCAAGCAGGACATCGGGCTGGTGCTGGACGAGTGCTTCTTCCACGACACCCTCCGCCCCCTGGACGTGGGAAAAATTCTGGCCCCCGCCTACAGACAGTGGGACCAGAAGCTGTTTCGGGACTACCTGGGCAAATTCGGTCTGCCGGAAAAGAAACTCATCAAGGAGTTCTCCCGGGGCATGAAGATGAAGCTGTCCCTGTCCGCCGCTCTGGCCCACCATCCCAAATTGCTGATTTTAGACGAGGCCACCGCCGGGCTGGACCCGGTGGTCCGGGACGAAATTCTGGACGAGTTTCTGGGCTTCATCCAGGACGAGGACCACGCCATTCTGATGTCCAGCCACATCACCTCCGACCTGGAGAAGGTGGCCGACTACATCGCCTACATCCACCAGGGGGAAGTAGTGCTGTCCGACGCCAAAGACAACATCCTGGACTCCTACGGCCGGGTGGGCTGCACCGCCGCTCAGCTGGAATCCATTGACCCCAGGGACGTGCTCCGCACCCGGCGGGGGACCTTCGGCTGTGAGGCCCTGGTGAAGGATCGCTCCGCCTTCGCCCGGAAGTATCCCATGCTGCTGGTGGAGCGGACTACGCTGGAAGATATCATGCTCTTTGTGGGGAAAGGAGAAGACAAATGACCGGTTTGATTATGAAGGAAATCCTCGTGATGCGCAAGACCTTGATGTCCTATCTGTTTATCATGGTGCTCTATGCCGTGATGGCCTTGCTGGATATTTTTAATTTCGGCTTTATTATCACGTTTGTTCAAGTGATGCTCATGGTGCTGCCCATTACCGCCTTCGCTTACGACGAACAGGCCAAGTGGGACCGGTACGCAATGTCCCTCCCCCTGGGACGGAGCAAGGTGGTGGGGGCCCGGTATCTCTTTGTGCTGGTTCTGGCCCTGTGTACCTTCTCTTTAGCCCTGTTTGGCATCGCAATCATTTATCTGCTCCAACAGGAGGACCTGGTGGAAATGCTGCTTACTCTGATGGTATCCGCCAGCATTGGCCTGCTGGTGCCCGCTATAATCCTCCCCCTGAACTACAAACTGGGAGCGGAGCGGGCCCGGCCCTATCTGTACACTGTGATCTTTATCCCCGTCATCGTCGTCGTCCTGCTGTCCAAGCTGGATCTCCTCGACCTGTCCGCCCTGAATGCTCTGGAGGCCCTGTCCCCCGCCTTCATCATCGGCGGAGCCGCCCTGCTCCCTCTGGTCGGGCTGGCGGCGCTGTTTATCTCCTATCTCATCTCCTGCCGGGTGGCGGCGGGGAAGGATTTCTGACATGAGGGCGGCGGTAATCCTCCTCTGGGCCAGCTGCCTCTATATCCTTGCCCGGAGCGTTCTCTGCCTGCTCTGGACGGCCAGTTCTCTGCGGCGGCTGGTCGTGCTGGCCGTCCTGGCCCTGACCGTGTCCAATCTCCGGACCCCCCGAACCTCCGGCAAACCGCTGTAAATATGCCGGCGGCCCGTCCCAGATGGGGCGGGCCGCTTTTTTGACTTTGCTTATCCTTCCACGGTGAGATAGTCGGCGGAGACATAGCCGATGGCGGCCTGACCGCCGGTGTTGCGGTAGAGGATCTGATACCAGCCTGTGAGCTGGCTCAGAACGACCACCCGCTCCTTGTCCCGCAGGGTCCCCACAGCGGTATAGGTGGTATCCGGGCCGGAGCGGACCCGCAGCCCGCTCTCCGCGTTCACCGCGCCCACCCACCGGGCAGGCTGGCAGGTGACGGCACAGCTGGCGGTCAGGCCGTTCCAGCTGGCCGTGACGGTGACGGTTTTATCCCCCTTGCCGGGGTACAGATTTGTGACCATCCCGGCGGCGGACACCACGGCGGCTCCTGGGTCGCTGCTGCTCCAAGTCACCTCCGCCCCGCTTACCGCGGGGAGAATGGCGGCGCTCAGGGTGACGCTGCCTCCGGAGGCCAGGGTGATCCTGCTCTGGTCCAGGGCCAGCTTATAACCGTCGGAGAGGTCGGGGTTCCCAGGGACAGAGGGGGCCGCAGGGTCAGTGGGCTCTGTGGCAATAGGGGTATGCTCCAGTACCCGCCGGAGCAGCACCGCCATCTCCGCCCGGGTCAGCGTCCCCTTGGGATTGATGCTGGAGCCGTCGCCCAGGACCAGCTTCTGCTCCACCAGGGTGGCGGTGGCTGTCCAGGCAAAGTCGGCGATCTGATCCCGGTCGGCGAACTGGTCCAGCGCGGAAAGATTCCCCTTGGGACACTCCTTCCCGAAGATGGGCAGGAAGCGGTCAAAGAGGGTAAAGGCCTGCTCTCGGGAGAGGTTGTCCCCCGGGGCGAACAGTCCGCCCCCCACGCCATTGGCCAGACCCACATGCTGGGCCCAGGACAGGGCGGGGTAGTAGTCGCTGCCGGCGTCCACGTCGGTAAAGGTGCAGGGAGCGGCCGCGGCCGGCCGGCCCATGGCGTTGTGGAGCATGACCATAAAGTCCGCCCGGCTGACGATCAGGTCCCGGCCAAAGAGGGTGGAGCTGATCCCGGCGGTAATCCCCTTTTCATACAAGTACTCCACCGCTTCATAGGCCCAGTGGTCCTCGGTGACGTCCTCGTGGACCCTGCCGACCACGACCTGGATGGTGTGGGTCAACCCCCCGGCGGACACTGTAATGGAGCCCTCCCCTGCCTCCTGGGAGGCGGTAAACAGGGCTCTCTCATCTACTGAGCCCACATTTCCGTTCACCGCTATGGAGACGGGCCCCAGATCCCGGAGGGCTTCCCGGCCCCAGCAGCTGCCCGAGACGGCCAGCTGGACCTGCTCCCCCGGCCTCATCGTGAGAGCGCCGAGAGAGGCGGAGCTGCCCTGCCGGGTCACCTTCAGCTCGGTGAGGCCGCTGACCACATGGACCTGGGCGGTGCCCCGCAGCCTGCCGGCGGCCAGCTCCAGGGTATCGGTCCCGGCCAGAGCTCCGGCGGTATACACCCCTCCGCTGACCGTCCCCAGGCCCTTCAGAGAGGTATAGCTCAGTCCGGACAAGTCGGCGGACACCGGGTTCAGGCCACTGTCCACCGCGCTCGCCTGGGGCAGCGTGAGGGAGGAGCCGCAGAGCACCACCTGGCCCTCCTCCGCCGGAGCCAGACGGCTGGCCACCCCGTCCCCCCGCTGGTCGGTGACCAGCATCAGATAGGAGGAACAGCGCCGGGCGCTGCCGCCGGAGGGACTGTTTTTCATCGCGGGGCCGCTCTGCCCCGGCACCCAGACGGACAGGGAGGTGGAGCCGCCCCCGTCCAGATTGACCGCCGTGACACAGCCCTGGCTCAGCAGCTCGTCCGCCAGATTCTTCTGGGTCAGGCCCACGGAGTAGCCCGACTGCCGGCCGTCCACAGCGTAGAGCACCAGTGTGCCGTCCCTCTTGAGCCCCAGAGCGGTACGGGGCTGACGGCCGTCCTTGGCATAGACCCAGCCGGAGCTGTCGGTCATCGCGCCGTCCTTCACCATAATGTCCCCCACGCCGCACACCCACTGGGCACGGGACAGAACAGGGTCATTGCAGGAGGCGGTCAGGCTGACCCGATCCCCCACTTGAAAGGCGGTAAACACATCTGTGCGGTTTTCCTCCCCGCCCGCGGTCAAAATGTACTCGTCCTCCCCTATGGCGAGGGGCTTTTCGGACAAAAGCAGCTCGGTGACCTCCAGCTCCAGAGTGGAGTTGACGCCC
>JAAWPF010000078.1 GCA_022799835.1 Lawsonibacter sp.
AACCCCAACGGCCTGAACGCAGAGGGGCACTACTCCAGCGCATATGATATGGCTCTGCTGGCCCAGGCCTGCCTGGACAACGATACCCTGGCTGAAATCGCCGCCACCAGGTCCATTACCCTGGGCACCTACACCTTTACCAACCACAACAAGCTGCTCTGGCGGTATGAGGGCTGCGTCGGCCTGAAAACCGGCTACACCGAGCGGTCGGGACGGACCTTGGTTTCCGCCGCCCGGCGGGACGGCATGACTCTGATCTGTGTCACCCTCAATGCCCCCAGCGACTGGGCGGACCATACTGCCCTCTTCGACTGGGGGTTTGCCAATTATGAGTCCAGGCCCCTGGCCCGAGCGGGGGAGCGGGTCGGCCGCCTGCCTGTGTCCGGCGGCCTGACGCCAGTCTGTCCCATTGAGGTGGGGGCGGACCTGACTGCCGCCCTGTCCCAAAGCGAGACTGCGGAGGTGACCTACGAGCTGGCCGAGCGGGTGCTGACCGCGCCTGTCAGCGCCGGCGCCCAAGTGGGCGAGGCTGTGTGTTATGTAAACTCAAAGGAGTTTGCCAGAGTACCGCTGCTCGCCGCCGCAGATGTCCCAAAGATATTAGCCCCAAAGAGAGGAGTTTGGCTGTGGAGGAACGCCTTCAAAAACTGATCTCCGCCTGCGGGTTGGCCTCCCGGCGGGCGGCGGAGGAGTGGATCACCGCGGGACGCGTGACTGTCAACGGGGAGAAAGCCCATCTGGGAGACCGGGCGGACCTGGACCGGGACACCGTCCTGGTGGACGGACGGCCCCTGCGGCCTGGGAATGGGCGGGTCTATCTGATGCTGAACAAGCCCAGGGGGTACGTCACCACCCTGTCTGACGAGAAGGGCCGCAGGACGGTGGCCGATTTGGTGCGCGGCTGTCCCGTCCGGGTGTGGCCGGTTGGACGGCTGGATCTGGACTCGGAAGGGCTGCTGCTCCTCACTGACGACGGAACCCTGACCCACCAGCTGCTCCACCCCAGCCATCAGGTGGACAAGGAGTATCTGGTGTGGGTGGCCGGGAATGTGAATAAGGCCCTGCCCATCCTGTCCGGGCCCATGACTTTGGATGGGGAGGCGCTGGCTCCCGCTCAGGTGCGGCGGGGCCGGGACAGCGGAGGGGTCCACCAGCTGTCTGTTACCATCCGCCAGGGGAAGAACCGCCAGGTGCGGCGGATGTGCGCTCAGGCCGGGCTGGAGGTGCTACGGCTCAAACGCGTCCGGGAGGGGGGGCTGTCCCTGGACCGGTCTCTGAAGCCGGGACAGTGGCGGCCGCTCACAGGAGACGAACTGCTGCTGCTTACCGGGCCGCTGAGTGACAGTTGAGGAGATTTTTGCAGGGAAAATGGATATTTCCTGCAAAAATCTCTTGCTTTTTTGGGCAAAATAGGATATGATATCCTTCAATCAACACATAAAACATATAAATGAAGGGGTGGGGACTGTGGGCCACGATATTCTGACTGTAATTCAGGAAAATATGGGCGGTTTTTCCAAGGGGCAGAGAAAAATTGCCGATTTTATCCTGAACTCCTACGATAAAGCCGCCTTTATGACGGCCAGCTGTCTGGGCAAAAAGGTAGGGGTGAGTGAGTCCACTGTGGTCCGCTTTGCCTCTGAGCTGGGCTACGACGGTTACCCGGACATGCAGCGCTCCCTTCAAAAGATGATCCGCAACCGGCTGACCACTGTGCAGCGGATTGAGGTGACCAAGGACCGGCTGGGGAATCACGACCTGCTGTCCATGGTGCTCCAGTCGGACATTGACAAAATTCGCCTGACGCTGGAGGAACTGGACCGGGAGAGCTTCAACCAGGCGGTGGACGCCATCGTAGCGGCCAGGAAAATCTACATCATCGGTGTGCGCTCCTCCGCCGCGGTGGCCTCCTTCTTGTTTTTCTACTTTAACCTGATTTTCGACAACGTGGCCCTGGTGTCCGCCAATACCGCCAGTGAGATTTTTGAGAGCCTGCTGCGGGTGGGGGAGGGGGATGCGGTCATCGGCGTCAGCTTCCCCCGGTACTCCAGCCGCACTGTCCAGGCCATGAGCTTCGCGCGGGACAGGGGGGCCGCCACCATCGCCATTACCGACGGGGAGGCCTCTCCACTGGCTTCCATCTCCACCTATAACCTGATGGCCCGCAGCGATATGGCCTCCTTTGTGGATTCTCTGGTGGCCCCGCTGTCTCTGGTCAACGCCCTGCTGGTGGCGGTGAGCCAGCGGAAGAACGACGAGCTGGCCCGTACCTTCCAGACACTGGAGGGCATCTGGGACGAGTATGGCGTCTATGAGAAGGTGCCCGAATGAGCTGGCCGGACGTGATTGTGGTGGGGGGCGGGGCCGCCGGCATGATGGCGGCTGTCACTGCCGCCCGGCTGGGGGCGGCGGTCACCCTGATCGAGCGAAATCAGAAGGTGGGCCGCAAGCTGTACATCACCGGCAAGGGCCGGTGCAACGTGACCAACCACGGTTCCCCCGAGGAGGTCCGGGCCAACGTCCCCCGGAATGCCAAGTTCCTCTACAGCGCCCTGGAGCACACCCCGCCCGCCTGGGTGGAGGAATTTTTTGAGTCTTTAGGCGTAAAGCTGAAGGTAGAGCGGGGGAACCGGGTGTTTCCCGCCTCTGACAAGTCCGCCGACATCATCGACGCCCTGTTTTTTGAGCTGAAACGGCTGCGGGTCACCTTTGTGAACGACCGGGTGGCCGGTATCGGCCTCCGGGAGGGGGCGGTGCGCGCCGTAGAGATGGGGGAGGGGAAGAGCCTAATCGGTATCCCCTGTAAGGCGGTTATCCTTGCCACCGGCGGGCTGTCCTATCCCGCTACCGGCTCCACCGGAGACGGCCACCGGCTGGCGGAAGAGCTGGGCCACACTGTTGTGGACCCCAGGCCCTCTCTGGTGCCCCTGGAGTCCCCGGACGCTTTCTGCGCACAGATGCAGGGGCTGGCTTTGAAAAATGTGGTACTGACGGTAAAAAACAGCAAAAAAAAGACGGTGTTCCAGGAGCAAGGGGAGCTGCTGTTCACCCACTTCGGCCTGTCCGGTCCCCTGGTGCTGTCATCCAGCGCCCACATGCGGGACTTTGAAAAAGACCAATACACCTGCGCCATCGACTTAAAGCCCGCCCTGGACGAGGCCACCCTGGACGCACGGCTGGTCCGGGAGCTGGCCGCCGGGGCCAACCGGGACATGGACAACCTGCTGGGCGCCTTGGCACCCCGGCTGCTGGTCCCCGTCCTGCTGGAGCGCTCCGATATCCTGGGAAATAAAAAGGCCCATGATCTGACAAAGCAGGAGCGCCGCCGGCTGCTGGAGCTGTTTAAGCACTTCACCGTGGCGGTGTCCGGCCCCCGGCCCATCGACGAGGCCATCATTACCTCCGGGGGCGTCAAGGTGTCCGAGGTTGACCCCAAGACCATGCAGTCAAAGAAAGTCCCCGGCCTGTTTTTTGCCGGGGAGCTGCTGGATGTGGACGCCTACACCGGCGGCTTTAACCTGCAAATCGCCTGGGCCACCGGTCGGGCGGCGGGGGAAGGGGCCGTAGAGTATTTAGGAGAAAGAAATGGAACAGAGTAATTCAGATATTAAGCTGGGCCGGTTTTTGAGTCTGGTCCTGCGCCATGACCCCAGCGCGGCGGGGATATCCCTGGACGGGCACGGCTGGGCGGATGTGAAAGAGCTGCTGGCCGGGGTGAGCCGCACCGGGCGGAAAATCGACATGGACACCCTGGAGCGGATTGTCCGGGAGAACAACAAACAGCGGTACTCCTTCAACGAGGACCACACCAGAATCCGGGCCAACCAGGGCCACTCCCTTTCGGTGGACGTGGAGCTTAGGGAGGAGACCCCGCCCCAGTACCTCTACCACGGTACAGCCACCCGGTTTTTCCCCGCCATCCAGCGGGAGGGCATCCGGAAAATGAGCCGGCAGTATGTCCACCTCTCGGGGGACTTCCAGACCGCCATGGCGGTGGGCAGGCGCCACGGCAGCCCTGTGGTCATCACCGTGGACGCCCAGGCCATGGCCCGGGACGGGGTGGGGTTCTACCGTTCGGAAAACGGCGTGTGGCTGTGTGAGCACGTGGAGCCGAAATATTTTGTCTCTTAGCTCAGGTCTGTGCCCAGAGTCACCCCGGTGCGCACCCCCGGGCGGAAGCCCTGGACGGCATAGAAGGCCAGAGCGGCCTGAAGCCCTTTCTTCTGCTCGTCATAAAGCTCGTTGTCCAGAAAGTCGAACCACATACCTTCTGTATCATCTTTGGGTTGGCTTTCGATCTGGGGTTTGATATAATTCTGGTACATCCATTGCATCAGGTCAGTCATAGATGATACTCCTTACGTTGGATTCTGACATAATTATATACGTCGAAATCCAACGTGTCAAGAGCTGAGAGGATTTTTTATGGATAAAAATTTATTGGTTGATTTTGGAAAGCGATTAAAGGCCCTTCGAGAAGAAAAGGGGTTGAAACAACGGGAAATGGCCGATATTATGGAAATTAAGCTGCGCCAATACCAACGCTATGAATACGGAGAGGTCAGCGTGCCTATGGAGATATTGAATTTTTTCGCCGATTTCTTCGGCGTGACGACAGACTATCTACTGGGACGGGAGGAAAACCATGAGCCATAAGAGCATCGCCATCGACGGCCCGGCCGGGGCGGGAAAGAGCACCCTGGCCCGCCAGCTGGCCAAGGAGCTGGGTTTTTTGTATGTGGACACCGGGGCCATCTACCGCACGGTGGCTCTGGCCGTCCTGCGGGCGGGGGCGGACCCCGCCGACCCGGCCCAGGTGGTCCCTCTGCTGGAGGGGATGAACATCCAGATGGGCTACGGCGGGGACGGTGTCCAGCGGATGGGCCTGGGCCCGGAGGATGTGACCGAGGCCATCCGGGAGCACCGGATTTCCGGCGCGGCCTCCAAGGTATCCGCCATCCCGGCGGTGCGGGCATTCCTGCTGGACTACCAGCGGGGGCTGAGCCGCGCCCATGACATCGTTATGGACGGCCGGGACATCGGCACGGTGGTCCTGCCCAACGCGGACGTGAAGATATTCCTCACCGCCGCCCCGGAGGCCCGGGCGAGGCGCCGTCTGCTGGAGCTGGAGCAGCGGGGGCAAGAAGCGGATTTTGGCGCCATTCTGCATGATATCAAGGAGCGGGATTTTCAGGACGAGCACCGCCCTGTTGCTCCCTTGAAGCGGGCGGAGGACGCCGCCCTGCTGGATACCACCAATCTAAATTTGGAGCAGAGCTGTGACCGGCTGCTGTCCCTGATAAAGGAGAAGATCGGTCTGTGAGCGAAGAAGCGACTGTCAAAGCGGTAAAAAAAGCTAAGGAGACACCCCAGCAGAGGAAGAAGCGGATGGACTGGTTTTTCCACTTCCTGTATATCATCGTCTGGCCCTATTTCCGGCTGATCCATCCGGTGCGCGCAGTGGGTCGGGAGCATATTCCAGAGGGACCGGCGGTCATCTGCCCCAACCACACCACCGCCGGTGACCCCTTTTATGTGGTCTTTGCCTTTGGATACAAGTGGCCCATGCGGGCTATGGCCAAGGTACAGATTATGCGGGTGCCCATCATCGGCTGGATTTTGAGCAAGGCGGGGGTGTTCGGGGTGGACCGGGACACCACCGATGTGCGGGCGGTCAAGACCGCCATGAAGTTCCTGAAAGAGGGCGACAAGCTGCTCATGTTTCCCGAGGGCACCCGGGTCCACGACGGAGAGGATGTCCAGGCCAAGGTGGGGGCGGCCCTGTTTGCCACCCGCACCGGCGTGCCCCTGCTGCCGGTGTACATACAGCGTAAAAAAAAGCGGTTCCAGCGTAATACCGTGGTAATTGGGGAACCCTATTACCCGGAGTATGAGGGCCGCAAGCCCACCGCTGATGAGCTCCAGGTGATGGCCCAGGACCTGATGGACCGGGTGCAGGCCCTGGGGGAGGGTGTGGGATGAAAGTGGTTTTGGCCAAGTCCGCCGGTTTTTGCTACGGCGTGCGCCGGGCGGTGGAGCTGGCGGAGGAAAAAGCGGCCCAGGGCGTCCCCTGCGTTATGCTGGGCCCTATCATCCACAATAGGGATGTGATGGACCGGCTGGCCGTCCAGGGGCTGCGGACGGTGGAGCGGCCGGAGGAGGTGCCCGACGGAGGAGCGGTCATCATCCGCTCTCACGGGGAGAGCCGGGCGGTTCACGAGGACTTCGCCAAACGGGGCGTTACGGTGTTCAACGCCACCTGCCCCAATGTCACCCATATCCACAAAATTGTGGCGGAGGCGGAGGAGCGGGGCCGCCAGCCTGTCGTTATAGGCACGCCGGACCATCCGGAGGTGCTGGCTATCGCGGGGTGGTGCAGCTCACCTTTGATACTTTCTGGGGCGAAAGACCTGGAAAAATGGATAAACGAGGACAAAAACCACACAAAATTGCCTTTGACTTTTGTTTCTCAAACTACCTCTACCAAGAAAATTTGGGAAGATTGCGTGAAAAAAGCAAAAAAACTATGTACAAACGCGGAATTTTTTGATACAATATGCGGAGCGACGTCCAAACGCCAGGAGGAGGCCCGCCAGCT
>JAAWPF010000079.1 GCA_022799835.1 Lawsonibacter sp.
GCGGCAATCACATTGATGGCGATCTTGTCGCCGGAGGGGGCGGGGGTGGGAGAGCCGGAGCTGCCGTTGCCGCCGGCGGGGGGCGTGCTGGGCTTGCCGCCGCAGGCGGCAAGGGTCAGCGCCATGGCGCTGACAAGCAAGGTCGCAAGAAGTCTTTTCTTCATTTTCATTCTCCTTCTTTTTTGATTGATGTTTGCCCGGATAA
The DNA here is from genome assembly GCA_022799835.1 of Lawsonibacter sp. Lineage (GTDB taxonomy): Bacteria > Bacillota > Clostridia > Oscillospirales > Oscillospiraceae > Lawsonibacter. The sequence continues at coordinate 206 of JAAWPF010000079.1, forward strand.
AATGACGGTGCATAGGGAAAATCCACAAATACACCCTTTCCTTTATAATTATACTTGTTCATTGTGTGAATCATAGAGCGAAACGTACAGAAAATAGGAAAATCGTACGAACTGTAAAAAATCGTACGATTTTCCTGAGTCGGTTTCAGCCCCGCAGCTTCTTGCGGAAGGTGCTGGGGGTGGTGCCGGTGATGGAGCGAAAGACCTTGGAGAAGTAGTTGTAGTCGCTGATGCCCACCTGTTCGGCCACGGCGGAGATGGGCAGATTGGTCTGCACCAGCAGCCGCTTGGCGGCGCTGATGCGCCGCTGGGCGATGAGATAGGACAGGGTGTGTCCGCCGGACAGCTCCTTGGCCAGGGTGCACAGCTTGGTGCGGCCGATGTGCATCTCCCGGGAGATGGAGGCCAGCGACAGCTTGTCCATATAGTGCTCGTCCAGATAGAGCTCCAGCTTTTGCAGGTCGGTCTGCTCGGTGGCCAGGATCATGCCCTTGAGCTGGATATAGGCGGACAGGGCCTCCAGTGTCTCGGCGTAGGCCTGGATCTCCTGCTGGGAGTACTGGCGGAACTGGAAAAAGGCCTCCTTCAGTGCGTCGGGGCCGTCAGGCCACCAGTCCAGCAGGGCGCGGGTGTGCTCCCACTGCTCCTCTATGGGGGTGTCGTCCAGATAGCAGCCCACGGCCAGATAGGCCAGGGGATTCTTCTTGTCATAGAGGGGCATGACCGCCTCACAGATGCCCAGGTGGCAGCGGTAGAACTGAAAGCCCTTTTCCGCGGTGTAGTTGTGGATCTTCCACATGTCGCAGCTGATGCAGCGCTCATGGCCCTCTGCCAGGTCATTGACAGCCCGGCAGAAAGGCGGATGCCCCCGGAACAGGTTGATGTCCCGGCCCTCCGGGTCCAAAATGTTGGCGGGCACGCCGGTGAGGACCTTGAGGTTGGCAATCAGCTTGCGCAGCTGGTCCTCGTCAAAGAGTATATTCATTTCAGATACTTTCTCACAATAGCTTCCAGCTCGCCCCAGTGCTCCTCCATGTCGGCCACCAGCTTGAACTGGGTGCGGCAGCGGTCCAGATTCTGGCCCTCCCGGCTGATGTGGAAGTAGGAGTCCCCCTCCAGGTGGTCGGTGAGGAAGCGCATTCCGCACTCCAGGGTCATCAGCTTGGCCCCCCAGGGCAGATATTCGATTTCCTCATTGGAGAGGGAGTCTCCCGTCCCCTCCAGGAAGGCGGCGGTGTAGGCGGCGAAGAGGTTCACGTCCAGATTGACCTTGCTCAGGTCGGTCTCGTCCTCGGCGCAGTGGTTGGCGCCGAAGCGGATGGAATCGCCGAAGTCGTAGAGCACCAGCCCGGGCATAACGGTGTCCAGGTCGATGATGCAGATGCCCTCGCCGGTCTCCGCGTCCATGAGGACGTTGTTCAGCTTGGTGTCGTTATGGGTGACCCGCAGGGGCAGCCTGCCCGCCCGCAGGGCGTCCAGGGCCACGGAGCAGTCCTTCTCCCGGGCGAGGACAAAATCGATCTCCGTCCGGCAGTCCCCGGCCCGGCCCAGCTTGTCCGCCTGGACGGCGGCCTTGAACTTGGCCAGCCGGTCCTCGGTGTCGTGGAAATGAGGGATGGTCTCGTACAGGGTGTCGGCGGGGTAGTCCTTCAAAAGCCGCTGGAACCGCCCGAAGGCCCGGCCGGAGGCGGCAAAGAGCTCCGGGGTGTCCGCCGTCTGGCGGCAGACGGTGCCCTCCACAAAGGGGTAGAGCCGCCAGGCCCCTCCTTGGCTGTCGGTATAGTAGGTCGCGCCGTTTTTAGGGCGGATGACCTCCATGGCCTCCCGGCTGCGGTCGCCGCCATGGCTCTTAACCTCCCGGCCCAGGTATTCGGTGACGCCGATGATGTTTTCCATCAGCTGGTCGGGGTGCTTGAAGGCGGCGGCGCTCATCCGCTGGAGGATGAACCGGCGGCAGCAGGTGTTTTCCGGCTGGGTATGGACCACGAAGGTGTCGTTGATATGTCCGCAGCCGTAGCGGATGGCCCCCACCACAGGGGCGCCGAAGTCGAAGGCCTCCAGGACCTCCTGGAGGGTCTGCTCTGCCTGGGCCACGGCTCACACCTCCCACAGCCGGTCGGGGTAGAGTCCCGCCGCCGTCTTTTCTGCGATGGCGGCCATCACCGCCGGCTTGTCCTCCCGGTAGGTGACACCGTACCACTTGTCCTCGCTGCGCAGCACCTTCACCCGGGCCTTCTCCTCGCCGATGAGCTGGCTGACCACGGTGGGCAGGAAGTACTCCCCCTTCTCCGGGTTCTCGGCCAGCGTTTTGTCCAAAAAGGCGGGGAACCGGGCCAGGGCCTCATCCAAAAAGCTGCGGGTAAAGCCCCACATGTTCATGGACACGATGGTGTCGGCGGGCAGGTCGGTCCAGGTGGCCCCGTCGTCCTCGGTATATCGGGGGGGATTGCCCTTCTCGATCTTGGTGCGCTCGGTCACCTGAGTCAGGTAGTGGCTGGCCGTCTCCTCACACACCCCCCGGGCCACGGTGCCGTTCTCGGTGACGGTATTTTTCAGAAGGTAGCCCACCATCACATACTCATACACGTCCCCGTCCTGGTGGGTGGACAGGTAGTCGAAGATTTCCCGGTAGGCCTCGGGGCCGTAGTAGTCGTCGGCGTTGATGATGGCAAAGGGGCCGTCCACCATCGTCCGGACGGACAGGGCGGCGTGGGCGGTGCCCCAGGGCTTTTTCCGGACAGCCGGGACGCTGTACCCCTCGGGCAGGTCCTCCTTGAGCTGGTAGGCGTACTTCACATCCATCACCCGGGACACCCGGTCGCCGACAGCGGCCTTGAAGTCGGCCTCGATCTCGGGCTTGATGACGAAAATCACCGTCTCAAAGCCGGCCCGGCGGGCATCGTAGATGGAGTAGTCGATGATAAGCTGGCCGTGGTTCCCCACCGGGTCCAGCTGCTTGAGGCCGCCGTACCGGCTGCCCATGCCGGCGGCCATGATGACTAAAACAGGCTTGTTCATGTTCCCGCTCCTCTCCTAACCTTTGTACCCGTTGGGGTTCTGGGACTGCCACTTCCAGGAGGAGGCGCACATCTCCTCGATGCCCAGCCGGGCCTCCCAGCCCAACTCCTCCCGGGCCTTGGCGGGGTCGGCGTAGCAGGAGGCGATGTCACCGGGGCGGCGGGGGTCCATCACATAGGGCAGGGCCTTGCCGCAGGCCTTCTCATAGGCGTGGATCACGTCCAGCACGGAGTAGCCGTTGCCGGTGCCCAGGTTGCACACGAACAGCCCGCAGCTGGTGTCCAGCTTCTTCAACGCCGCCACGTGGCCGCGGGCCAGGTCTACCACATGGATATAGTCCCGCACGCCGGTGCCGTCGGGGGTGGGGTAGTCGCTGCCGAAGACGTGGACCTTCTCCAGCTGGCCCACCGCCACTTTGGCGATATAGGGCACCAGATTATTGGGGATGCCGTTGGGGTCCTCGCCGATCAGGCCGCTCTCGTGGGCGCCGATGGGGTTGAAGTACCGCAGCAGGGCCACATTCAGCTCGGGGTCGGCGGCGCAGATGTCCATAAGGATCTTCTCCTGGAAGAGCTTGGAGGTGCCATAGGGGTTGGTGGTGCCTCCGGTGGGGAACTCCTCCCGGATGGGGACGGTGGCCGGGTCGCCGTACACCGTGGCGGAGGAGGAGAACACGAAGTTCTTTACCCCGTGGCGGCGCATGGCCTGGAGCAGGTAGAGGGTGCTGATGAGGTTGTTGGAGTAGTACTCCAGGGGTTTGGCCACGCTCTCGCCCACCGCCTTGAGCCCGGCGAAGTGAATCACCGCGCTGATGTCCGGGTGCTGGGCGAAGAGGGCCTCCACCTCGTCCTGGCTGCACAGCTCCGCCTTGACAAAGGGGATTTCCTTTCCCACGATCTTCTCCACCCGGTGGACAGCCTCCTCACAGGAGTTATACAGATTGTCGGCCACCACGATGTCATAGCCCGCCTGGATGAGCTCCACGCAGGTGTGGCTGCCGATGTAGCCGGCGCCGCCGCAGACGAGAATGGACATAAAAAACGCTCCTTTTTACATTAAAGTAGTTGCGGGTCTCTCTGATACCCCTATTGTAGACCTGCCGGGCTGGAATAGTAAAGAGACGATTTCACCAATAATCTGGAATATCGTCCGTTCTTTTGACTTTTTTTACAGTTTTGAGATTCCTGAAAACTTCGGTTGCATTTTTTCTGATTTTCCCTTATACTCGAAAAAAAAGGAGGAGAGCGCATGACTTTTGAGCTGAAAAAGGGCGGTCTGACGGCCACGGCCCAAACCAGGGGCGGGGAGCTGGTCTCCCTGCGCTCCGGCGACGGCCGGGAGTACATCTGGGAGGGGGACCCGGCCTTCTGGTCAGGGCGCAACCCCATCCTGTTTCCCATCGTGGGCTCCCTGAAGGACGGGAGGGTGGACATCAACGGCGAAACTTATGAGATGGTCCGCCACGGCTTTGCCCGGGGGATGGAGTTTGCTCTGGCGGAGCGGGGGGAGGACTTTGTCACTCTGGAGCTGCGGGAAAACGCGGAGACCCTGCGGCAGTACCCCTGCCCTTTCTCCCTGAAGGTGACCCACCGGCTTCTGGAGGACGGCTTTGCCACCTCCTTTACCGTGGCCAACCCCGGCGCCGCCCCCATGCCCTTCTGTGTCGGGGGCCACACCGCCATCCGTATCCCGGAGGGGGAGCGGTTTGAGGACTATGAACTCCGCTTTGAAGAGAAAGAGGCGGCGGACAGCCACCTGCTCAATTCCGAGGGCATCATCCGCCACGAAGGCCGCAGGCCTATGCTGGACGGCAGCGGCCGGCTCCCCCTGGACTACAGCGTCTTTGCCGAAATAGACACTATCGTTTTCAGTATGCTGCGCTCCGGGAGCGTCTCCCTGGTCCACCGGGAGACCGGCCGGGGGGTGCAGCTGGACTTCCGTGAGTTTCCTATGGTGGCCTTCTGGACCAAGCCCGGCGCCCCCTATCTGTGCATGGAGCCCTGGCAGGGCTGCGCCGCCTATGACAATGAGAGCGGCCGGTTTGAGGACAAGCCATTCTGTACTGTCCTGCGGCCGGGGGAGAAAAAGACGCTGACATATACGTTTTATCTTATTTAAGGAGAACTTGAAGGGCCCCCGGCCCAGGCACAGCCTGGGCCGGGGGGCCCTTTTCTCACCCGGCCTCGATGGCGCTCACCGGGCAGGTGCCGGCGGCCTCCTGGACAACGGACTCCAACTCCGGGGGAACCTCCCGGGAGTAGACCCCGGCGGTGCCGCCCTCGGTGATGTGAAAGACGTCGGGGCACAGGCTGACGCACAGCCCGCAGCTGATGCAGTTGGCGTTGACATGGACATTCATGGGGATACCTCCTTCCATCAAACAGCTCCACCTAGTATGTCCGCCTCTGGTGGACCTATACAGAAATACCCCATAAAAGCACCATTCAGCACCTAAAAACACCGGATTTGGCTCGGAGTTGTACGTATTATTTTTAGAGAATATTACGAATTGTATAAAAATCCACCGGTGGCGGACATTATTCATAGGTTCCCAGGAACAGGGGCACGCCGGTGTACAGGTCTACAATGCCGTAGAGGAAGGGCCGGTCCAGAACCAGGGTGACCCCCTCCTGGGGCGGCATACTGCTGCCGTTCGCGGCCACCACCGTTGCGGCGGCCGCCTCGGTGCCCTTCTCGTTTACTTCGATTTTTGTGGCGTGAATCACCTTTTCGAGGTAATATCCGGCGGAATTGTCCCCAATTTTGGAGAAATCGGCCATGCCGGGAAGAAAGGCGTCCTCCAGCCCCAGCAGGGACAGGACCTCTTCCAGATTGCCCTTCCACTCCGCCGTGAACTTGGGCATGGCGAAGTGGAGGAACTGGGTGTCCTCCCGGCATTGGATGAGTTCCGCCAGACTGTTTCCCTCCAAATCGTCCAGCCATTCGCCCAAATCAGGGGAATCCGGGTACAAATCGGGCAGAATTGCGAAGAAAGCCAGCCGCCCGTCGTCGTAGGGCAGGACCACCCCCTGGGCCCCCTTGTCCTGAATATAGGACAGCTCCGTGCTGCCCTTGGACAAAAAGTCCATCCGGCTGTCGGGCCCGCCGGCGTGGTGGAAGTCCATCTCCCGGGTGGCCCGGGGGTCGAACTTTTGGAGCCATTTGTTCTTCAAATAGAGGGCATTCACCAGCAAAAGGGCGGTATTTTGCTCAAAAGGTTCGTCAATGATGCTGGGGATCATCTTGTTGGTGTGTTGGGACACCCAGCTGTTCAGGTCCTTAACGATGCCCGGCTCAGACAGCTGGGCGGAAAAGACCTGGGCGTC
>JAAWPF010000080.1 GCA_022799835.1 Lawsonibacter sp.
AGCCGCGCCCTCGGGCACGTTCTGGATGCCGATACCCACAGCCAGGGCGGTGGAAGCGGTGAGCAGAGCGGCATCCCCATTTTGGGCGGCCAGGGCGAAGGAGACCCCCACCGCCATCCCCTCGGGAATATTGTGCAGAGTGACCGCCAGCACCAGCAAAGCGGTGCGGCTGGGGGAAGTCCCACGGTGGAAGGACTCCGGCCCAAAGTGGGGCAGGAGGTAGTCCATCAGCAGCAGGAAGCCGATGCCCAGAACGGACCCTCCGGCGGCGGGCAGCCAGCCCGCCTGCCCCAGCTCCTCCGCCTTCTCGATGGCGGGGATCAGCAGCGACCACATGCTGGCCGCGATCATTACCCCGGCGGCAAAACCCAGCATTACTCGATGGAGAGACCCGGAGTTTTTCTTCCGGAACAAAAAGACCACAGCGGCGCCGAGGGCGGTCATCAATGCGGTGAAGCCTGTGCCCGCGGCGGCCCAGGTAAGTGCCTGTAACACGATGTATGAACCCTTTCTGGAAGATTCGCAGACGTTCGCCTGTACGGCTGCTTCCAGATTAGGCTATGCGCCGGGGGGAGGAGGGGTGCGTAGGGCGCGACGGCCCCCACACAGGGATCGGTCAGCCGAAGGGCGGGCGGACCATATCCCCGCCCCTACAAAGAAAGGAACACCCTTGACATCCAATAGCCAATGGCCATACAGCCGGGGAAAGTGAGCACCCAGGCCAGGGCAATCTTTCCGGCCACCGACCAGTCGGGGCGGTTTCCCCCGGCGCGGCCCACCCCCAGCAGAGCGCAGGTGCGGGTATGGGTGGTGGAGACGGGCAGGCCCAGCAGGGTCGCGCCAAAGAGGCAGAGGATGCTGCCCAGGTCGGCGGCCAGCCCCTCCCGGGGGCCCAGGGACACCATCTCCCGGCCCACCGTATCGATGATTTTTCGGCCCCCCATCAGGGTGCCCAGCGCCATAAATCCGGCGCACAGAGCCATCAGCCACAGAGGGATCAGGAAGGTGCCCTCGTCCGCCCGCCCCTGGGCCAAGGCTGTCCCCAGGAGAAAGACTCCAAGAAACTTCTGCCCGTCCTGGGCTCCGTGGAGGAAGGCGGCCACCGCCGCCCCAGGCAGCTGCGCCAGGCGAAAGGTACTGGGGGATAGCTTTACAGTGCTTAACCATCGCTGGGCGGCTCTGCCCGCCCAAAAACCGGCGGCGGCGGACAGAATCAGGCCCAACCCCACCTTGGCCCAGCAGTCCCAGCGGATGCAGGAGAAGCTGCCCTCCAGGGCTACCGCCGCCCCGGAGATACCGGCCACCAGAGCATGGCTCTCGCTGGTGGGGATGCCAAAGCACCAGGCCAGCCCCGCCCACAGGACGATAGCAGTCATTGCGGCGCATAGGGCGGTGAGGGCGGCCCGCGTGCCACCGCCGAACGAGGCGATGGAGTAGACCGTCTCCGCTACCGAGGCGTTTACCGAGGTGACGCACAGCACGCCCAGAAAGTTGCACACCGCCGCCAGCGTCACAGCGGGCCGAAAGGGGAGGGCCCCTGTCACCACCGCCCCGGCGATAGCGTTGGGCGCGTCCGTCCAGCCATTGACCAGCAGGACGGATAATATCAATAGAACTGTACCAAATAGGGCTGGATTTACCCTTACTTGACCAAAAAAATCAAAAAAAGACAGGGGCATGGACAACACCTCCATGTCCCAGATTATGCGGGCGATCTCTTTGTTAGCACGGCTATGTAGGGGCGGCTATTAGCCGCCCGCCGCTAGTGTACAGCGATGTGCCGCGGGTGGATAACATCCGCCTCTACAGAGAACTTCCCCCCGGCGGCGGGGCGTGGCGCTCCTGGGACAGGTCCCGGGGGGCGGAAGCGGGGGCGATAGATCCAGGGCCGTATTTGGCCCGGATGGCGTCTATAGTCCCCTCCAGACGCTCCAGACGGCGGCGCTTCACCTCCTGCCCGGCAGAGAACAGATCCATCTGAGCCCCGGCCTCCTCGGCGGGGATGAGGTAGATGGCCGTCACCGTCAGGGCCCGTATCGGGTAGGACATGTTCCAGCAGGCGTCCGCCAGCTCCATGGCCGCTTGGACCAGCTCCCGGGCCAGATCAGTGGGCGGGTCCAGCCGCATCTGGCGGCTGATGTCCCGAAAATTGGGGTCTCGAATGGAAAGGGAAATACCTTGACACTTCATGGAGTGCATGCGGAGCCGGGTGGCCGTCTGGTCGGCCAGCTGGGCAATGCCTGCCCGAATCTCCTCCCGGCCTTGGAGGTTTTTCGGGAAGGTGTATCCGTTCCCGATGGACTTGGGAGGCGTGTACTGCCCGGCGGGAGCCACAGGGGAGCGGTCCTCGCCGCTGGCGAAGTCGTGGAGCTGAGCGCCGCTCTTTCCTAACAACGAAAACAACTGCTCCCGGTCGAAGGAGGCCAGGTCGCCGATGGTCCTGATCCCGAACTTCTCAAAAGTCTGGGCTGCCGCCCGGCCTACATAGAGCAGGTCGGTAACCGGCAGGGGCCAGACCATTCCACGAAAATTTTCCTGGGTGATAACGGTGGTGGCGTCCGGCTTTTTGTAGTCGCTGCCCAGCTTGGCAAATACCTTGTTGAAGGATACCCCCACCGAAATGGTCAGGCCGAAGCGGCTGCGCACCTCATCCCGCAGGTGGTCGGCCAGAGCGGGCCCGTCCCCGCCGAAGAGATGAAGAGTACCGGTGACGTCCAACCAGCTCTCGTCGATGCCGAAGGGCTCCACCAGGTCGGTGTACTCGTGGTAAAGTGAATTTACTTTACGGGAAAAATCCCGGTACAGCCCGTGGTGGGCGGGGAGGAGGACCAGGCCGGGGCACTTTTTCTTGGCCTGCCAGATGGTCTCCGCCGTCTTGACCTGGAAGGCCTTGGCGGGCTCATTTTTGGCTAGAATGATGCCGTGGCGGCTGGCCGGATCGCCGCAGACGGCCACAGGCAGGTGGCGCAGCTCTGGGTGGGACAGCAGCTCCACCGAGGCGTAAAAGCTATTTAAATCGCAGTGAAAAATGACCCGGTCCACGGTCCACACCCCCTTGTGGGCCTATTATACCGCGGCAGGGCCGGAAAGTCAAACTTTTGTTCTAATTTTTCCTTGACAAATTCCAGCGAGACTGGTACAATTAGGTTATCCTAAATGGGTAAATAGGAACTAGGTGATGGGCTATGTTTGGTTTTTTGAAGAAGAAGGATTCCACTTTGCCGCCGGAACCGCCCACGGCCCCAGCGGTGGACGAGGACCTCTCCCTGGAGGAGCGCGTTCTGCGCCATGTGGCGGAGCTGGTGCCCGGCGCGGCGCTGGAGGGGGAGAGGCTGTGTTTTGACGGCTGCGGCGGACTGACCATGCGGGTGGAGTTCCCAAACCTGGACGGTCCCCAGTTCCGGATGGAGGCCATCCTGGAGCACCCGGATTTCTTCGGCCCCCTGGTGGAGTCTACTGCTGGCGTCAAGGAGGGCGATGAGGAAAAGGCCCGCTTCGCCGCCCGGCAGATCGTGGACTCGGTGCTGGACGCCCTGCTTCCCGCCCTGCGGGGTGAGGGGGAGACCACAGCTCCGATGGAGCTGTGGGGGCATACCCACCGCTTCAGGGCCAGCGTCTCAGGCGTGCTGCTCATCAACGCCCAGGAGCCTCCGGACCGGCAGGACCTGTGGAGCCGAATGGAAGGGGCGGTGCTCAGCTGCCTGGGAACCCAAAAGGTCTACTGGGTCAAGCTGTATCTGGCCAATCTCAGCGGCAGCGACACCTCCTGTGAGGTGCGGATCAACGGCTGGGTGGTGCCCGAGCTCACCGAGACACTGGTCCGGATTGCCAGGTCCTGGCCCCTGGAGAATATGCCCATGAAGTCCGCTAAGCAGTACATTGTCCTGGTCCAGGATGAGGATACTCCCTGCCCCTACACCTGGGACCAGGCCAAGGACCTGACTCGGCAGGCCATCCGCCTGTTCGAGAGCGGTACGGCCTATGACAGCATCCCGGAGGAGTTGGAAAAGTATGCCCCAACCCCCTCCCTGGCGGAGGATGTGTTCGGCTTCCTGCCCGAGCTGATGGCCCAGGCCGTCCTGCCCCAGGTGAAGGTCACCAGCCGGTTCAGCGTCAGCCGGCATGGAGCGGGGCAGACCTCGGTCTGGTTTACCCAGTGCCGGGCCTGGGCCCCGGTCTACAGCGCTATCATGGACCATTTTCACGAGGACGGGCCCGCCAAGGACCAGATCATGTCCATTGTGGGTACCAGCGCCATGTTCCACGGCCTGAACAACGCCCTTAACAGCGGCAGCAAGGTGGAGGATCTGATGATGTCCCGGGTCTTTACGGTTTCGGAGAGCTACCAGCTTTGGTGATGGAATACATCCCCGCCAAGCATCTGCTCCACCGGAGCAAATCCACAAGCTGGTTCGGAACCGACCACACCATGAACCTCTACCGGGGCTGCTGCCACGGCTGTCTCTACTGCGACAGCCGCAGTTCCTGTTACCAAAATCCGGACTTCGACCGGGTGAAAGCCAAGGCGGACGCTCTGCGCCTCCTCCGGGACGACCTGGCCCGGAAGGCGAAGCCTGCCTTTATCACCATGGGCTCCATGAGCGACCCCTATAACCCCTTTGAGGAGGAGCTCCAACTCACCCGCCACGCCCTGGAGCTGATCGATGCCTACCAGTGCGGGGTGGCTGCTGCCACCAAAAGCGACCTGATTACGCGGGATATCGACCTGTACCGGCTGATTCAGGACCACTCCCCGGTAATCTGTAAACTGACTGTCACCACCGCCGATGACGCTCTGGCGGCAAAGCTCGAGCCCCATGCGCCGCCCCCCAGCCGCCGGCTCAAGGCGCTGGAGGAGCTGTCCAGAGCGGGGGTGTTTTCCGGGGTGCTCCTTATGCCCGTGCTGCCCTACGTGGAGGATTCAGCAGAAAATGTACTGTTAGTGGTGGACAACGCCGCCCGGGCGGGGGCCAGGTTTGTCTACGCCGCCTTTGGTGTCACTATGCGGGACGGTCAGCGGGACTACTTTCTCGACAGTCTGGACCGGGCCTTTCCAGGGATGGGGGAGAGGTACCGCAAGCGCTACGGCTCCCATTACTACTGCTCCAGCCCCAAGGCGAAGGAGCTGTGGGAGCTGTTCTCCAGCCGGTGCCGGGAGCTGGGTCTGCTGTATGAGATGAAGCACATCATCTCCGCCGCCACCCGGAGCTATGAGGACCGGCAGCTGAGCTTTTTTGACTGAGGCTTTTGGGCCCTTTGTAGGGGCGGATATCATCCGCCCGTCAGGTCCAGGCGATGTCCGTCGGGCGGATAATATCCGCCCCTACAGGGACGCACCCCGCAGGACCCTGTAGGGCGGGACGACTCGGCCTGCCGCCCCACGGAGGACGGTGCAATCCTGGAGGACGGCGCGCCGGGGTCCTCGCGCCCTACTATTTTGCGTTCAGACAATCGGCAAGCTGCTCTTGAAAATACTGCTCAGCATCGACTAAATAATTCCAAATCGCATAGAATCCGTCTGCATAGGGATCTTTGACCTGTGCCAACCCCATCGTCATAATGCCAACAGCGTTGATTCCATCGGTGATCCGCTTAATCGGATCTTCCATGTCTACAAGAAATTCCTGATATGTCATATAATTGACACCGCCTTTCGAGGATATATTACCACGTCTTGCTTTTGGTGTCAATAAGATGCCTTTACTTTTTTTCCTTTTGGTGTCATAATGGCGTTAAAAGGAGGCTTTTCCTATGAAGAACAGCGACCCCTATACCCGAGACGACCAGACGCGGTTTACTATGCGGATCAATTCTGAGTTGTTAGAAAAAATAAAGGTTGAAGCAGAAAAGAATAAACGCTCGACCGCCAAACAGATCGAATTTATCCTTGAACAATATATTTCAGCTCTTTCCAAGGAATAAAATAAGCCCGCCTTGGGCTGAGCTTTTTTAACGAATGATTGGGATACAAAACTCACATAAGTGTTCCGCAATTTTGAGGGAAGAATAACGTTCAATGATCGGTTTTGTATTGTCTATGGACAAGGTGAGATTCCCAATATTTTGCCAAAAGGATGATACGCCCTGCTGTGTATGCTGAACTTCAAAGACAGCGTATGTTCCGTCGTCGATGCTGCGGATGGGCAGGGGAATGGCCGCGTGCGCGGGAACGATCAGGCCGACATCATATCTTAATTGTTCTGACGGTGTGATAGTCGGGTCATCCAGCGGAATACCTAATATGGTGCTTTTCTCGTGAAACAGGCCGTGCTGCGCTAAAAAGGCCTTCAAATTCTCCATTAGATGACGATTTTCGGGCCCGTATGCCCCAATGCGGCGCATATAAGCTATGGTAACGCCCTGAAATGTCTCGATTTTCAAAATGAATTGCCTCCAAATTATATTTAATTTTCTGGCCAGATAAGTTGATAATACAGGCAATTAAAATGAATTTCAAGC
>JAAWPF010000081.1 GCA_022799835.1 Lawsonibacter sp.
GGCCTCGTCGGCCACCACGCAGCCCGCGGCGGTCCAGTCCATCTGGAACCGCAGTCCCCGGCGGATCAGGTCCTCATCCTCCACCAGCAAGACCTTGAGCATGATTCAATCCTCCTCCATTTCATAGGGCATGGTCAGGGTGACGCAGGTGCCCTGTCCCAGGGTACTGTCGATGGTCAGGCCGTATTGGGGGCCATAGAGCAGGGCGGTCACCTTCTGGATGTTGTACAGGCCGATGCGCTTCACAATCCCGCTGTCCAGCTCCAGGGTGAAGCTCTCCCGGATGGCCTCCAGCCGCTCGGGAGAGATACCGGCGCCGTTGTCCCGGACGGTAAAGCGCAGATCCTCCCCCAGACGCTCCGCCTCCACCAGAATATCCAGCGGCTTGCCCTGGACAAAGCCGTGTTTGATGCTGTTCTCGATGATGGGCTGGAGGAGCAGCTTGGGCACCTGGCACTCCAGCAGCTCATCGGGGATGTTCAATTCAAAGCGCAGGGCGTTGTTGTAGCGGATTTTTTGCAGCAGCAGGTAGTCGTTGACATACTCCACGTCGGTCTCCAGGGACACCTTGGTGTGGCCGTAGTTGATGCTGTACCGCATCAGATTGGCGAAGGACAGGAGCATCTCAGAGGCGGTCTCCGGGTCCTCCCCGATCTGATAGCGCACTGTCTCCATCACGTTGAATACAAAGTGGGGATTGAACTGCTCCTCCAGGTGCCGGACCTCCATCTGCCGCCGGCGGTCCAGCAGCTGGTTGTTGTTGCGCACCAGCTGCTTGAACTGGCCGTAAAGCTCCTGGGACTCCTCCGAGCACTGGGGAGAGAGCTCATAGCCCATATCGCCGTGGTCCAGGGCGGCCACTGCCCGGGTCAGCTCGCCAATCTCCTGGGCGTTGCGCCGGGCAAAGGCCTGAGTCATAATAACAACGATGACAAACAGGAGAATAAAGAGGAGGAAAAACAGTATCAGGCTGAACCCCAGCGTCTTGACCTGAAACTCCAGGGAGGTCATGGTATAGACCCGGATGTTCTGGGGGGTGACGGTCCGGGCGCAGATGTAGTGATAATTGCCGTCCAGACGCGAAATCCCCTCCCGCTCCACATCCAGGGCGTATTTGCCCGAGGGCAGCTTATCAGCGGGGTCGGCCTCCAGGTCCAGGGTGGTGTAAATGATGTTGTCATAGGCGTCGGTAATCAGGACGTCCTGGGACAGAGGGCGTGTGTAGCTGGAGAAGCTCTCGCTGCGCAGATTGAAGAAGAGATAACCCGCCGTCCCGCCGTCCTCGCCGGGAACGGCCCGGCAGAAGGAGTAGCAGCAGGCCTGGTCGCTGGTGAGGGGGACGCTGCACACAAAGCACAGCATCTCCTCCGGCGCCTTGTCCAGCCGGGAGATGGCGCTTTTGAGGAAGACGGAGCTCTCAAAGATATTCTGGTTTCGCTGGTTGAAGCTGGAACAGACCACCTCCCCCTCCCTGTCCATCAGGCAGAAATAGGGGCGGAAGGTCTGGGCGTTGGCGAAGCTGTAGAGGGCGGCGCTGGCGGCGGCCCGGTCGCTGGAGGACGTCCGGCCCAGGGCGCTTCGGAGGGCGGGCAGCCGGGCCAGAACCTCAATCCGCGCTTCACAGGCGGCGTACTGGTCCGACAGGGCCTGGGACAGGTCTGCGTTGCTGTTTCGGTTGGCCCGCACTACCACAGAGGAGAAGTTCAGCAGAAATCCTCCCAGGTAGAGCAGCAAAATCACAGCCAGCAGAAAGGAGGTGTAACGCAGAAAGGATTTGCGCAGCTGAACCTGAAATTTGACCCGCACCATGCCCTGCCCCTCCCCTATGCCCCTTGATAGGTCCAGTTTACCACAGCTTTGGCCGTTTGGCAAAGAATTTTGGCGTTAAAGAAACGCGGAGGGCCGCCTGTCGGGGCAGCCCTCCAAAATTGTACTGATGTCCGCGCCCTACACGCTGACGTCCTTGCCCCCTGATACCTTGAAAAAGATCAGCAGGGAGACAATGGAGGTCAGGGTGAGGATGGTGGAATAGGCGGCAGCGTTTCCAAAGCTGCTCCGGATGACCTCGGAGTAGATGGCCACCGTCAGGGTCTTGGTACCGCTGTTGTGGAGGATGACCGAGGAGCTCAGCTCGCTGATGAGGGTAATCCAGCTCATAATGGCCCCGGAGAGCACCCCGGGCAGCATCATGGGGACGGTGATCCGGAGGAAGGTCTTGACCTGTCCCGCCCCCAGGCTGATGGCGGCCTCCTCGATACTGGGGCTGATCTGCCCGATGATGGCTGTGCTGGAACGGATGGTATAAGGCATGCGGCGGATGGACAGGGAAATGATCATCACCAGGGCGGTGCCGCCCAGGAAGAAGGGGGCGCCGTTGAAGGCATAGATGAAAGAGATACCCAGCACTGAGCCGGGGATGATGTAGGGGAACATGGTCAGCACATCCAGTACACCGGTGAGAGGGCTGCGCTTGCGCACGCTCAGGTAGGAGATCAGGATGCCGCAGACCACCACGATGGCAATGGCCTCCAGGCCGAAGAGGTAGGTGTTTTTGATGGCCATCAGGTTGCCCTTGGAGAAGATGCTCCGGTAGTTGTCCAGAGTGAACTCGCCGGTGAACAGGGAGCCGTTGATGGTGCCGATGAAGGAGGTGACGATGACGGTGAGCTGGGGCAGAGCGGCCACGAGGGTGACCAGGTAGACTGTCAGATAGGCGGCCGCCTTCCGCCAGCCGGAGGCCTTCTGGGCCTCCATTGGCTTGAGGGCGGTCATGGAGTAGGTGAACCTTCGGCCCAGGAGCTTCTGGATGAAGAAGAACATCAGGGCAATGATGATGACGATGATGCACATGGTGGCGGCGAAGCCGTCGTTGGTGCCCACCTCGCCCATGAACTGGGTGTAGAGCATCTGGGGGAGGGTGCGGTAGCCCTCGCCCATAATCATGGGGGTGCCGAAGTCGGAGAACACCCGCATGAACACCAGCAGCATACCGGCCAGCAGAGAGGGCATCACCAGGGGGAAGATGACCTTGGTCACCCGCTGGAAGGCGTTGCAGCCCAGGCTCTCCGCCGCCTCGTTCAGGGAGTTGTCCAGGTTCTTCATGGCCCCCGAGACGTACATGTAGATCAGCGGGAAGGACTGGAGAGAGAATACCAGGATGATGCCGGCGAAGCCGTAGATGCCCCGGAACTTGATGCCCAGCAGGGCGTTGATAATCCGGGTGATAAAGCCGTTGCGGCCCAGCAGCTGGATCCAGGCGTAGGCCCCGATGAAGGGGGGCGACAGGTAGGAGATGACAATCAGGATATTGAGAAACTCAGAGCCCGGAATTTTGACGCTGCGCAGCAGATAGGCCATGGGCACGCCGATGAGGCAGGACACCAGGGTGGAGATCACCGTCACCTCAAAGCTGTTCACCAGGGCGCTCCAGTAATACTTTTTGGAAAAGAAGGTGACAAAATAGCTCAGGTCTATCCCGTCCCCCGTGAGCAGGCTCTTCACAATCAGCATCCCGATGGGGTAGATGACGAACAGCAGGAAGGCCGCCAGCAGGAGCAGAGTGAGCACCGTCCACAGGTTGAACTTTTTTTCTCCGGCGTATCTCATCGCAATTCCTCCCGAATGACCAGGGGGGTGCTGCCGTCGGCGGTAAAGACGTTGATCTTCTTCTCCTTCACCGTGAGCCGCACCCGGGTCCCGTCTGGGATAATCTCCCAGAGCTCGTCGGAGTGCTGGATGACCTCCGCGTCCTTGCCGCTGGGCAGGGTGAGGAAGTAGTGGGTAGCCGTGCCCAGGAACACACTGCTCTGGATGGTGGCGGGGATACCCGCACCGGTGTCGGCGGCCAGAAGGAACTCCTCCGGACGGATGGCCGCCATAACCTCCTGCCCGTCGGCCACTGAGGGCTCCAGGAAGGGGATGGCCACCTCATAGCCGCCGTCCTCGATGAAGCACAGCACGGTCTCCCCGCCGCCGCGCCTCACCTTGGCGGTGAGAAAGTTGGACAGGCCGATGAAGTTGGCCACAAACTGGTTTGCCGGCCGCTGATACACCCGGGGGGGGGTATCAATCTGCTGGATAACCCCGTTGTTCATAACGGCCAGCCGGTCGGACACCGCCAGGGCCTCCTCCTGGTCGTGGGTCACGTAGATGGTGGTAATGCCGATCTGCTGCTGGATACGGCGGATGGCGTTGCGCATCTCCACCCGCAGCTTGGCGTCCAGGTTGGACAGGGGTTCATCCATAAGCAGCACCTGTGGCTCAATGACGATGGCCCGGGCCAGGGCCACCCGCTGCTGCTGGCCGCCCGAGAGCTTGGCGGGCATCCGGTCTTTCAGATGGTCGATTTTGACCACCTTTAAAATGGCGTCCACCTTCTCCTGAATTTCCGCCTTGGGCAGCTTCCGGTTTTTCAGGCCGAAGGCCACGTTGTCAAAGACCGACATGTGGGGAAATACGGCGTAGTTCTGAAAGACCATGCCGATGTTCCGCTTGTTGGTGGGGATATCGTTGATGACCTGATTGTTGATCTTGAAGGTACCCCCCTCAATGGTGTTGAATCCGATAATCATCCGCAGCAGGGTGGTCTTACCGCAGCCCGAAGGCCCCAGGAGGGTAAAGAACTCCCCCGGACGGATATCCAGGTTCAACCCGTTGATGATGGTGTCGTTTCCAAATCGCTTGACTGCGTTTTCGATGCTAATCGTCGCGCCCACTGTACTTCACCCTTCCTTGTGGTTTTTACGCAAGGGGCCCGCGATCAAGACCGCAGGCCCGCTCGTTGCGCATTGTGGCTGGTAATTGCTGTTTCGATCAGCCCGCGTCCACCAGATACTCGGTGTAGCGCTCGGTGATCTGGGCCTTGTTGTCGGCCACCCACGCGCCGTCATAGGCGTCCAGCTCCTTGATGTTGGCCCAGGGGGTCAGAGCGTCGCTAAGGGCCGCTTTCCCGTTCAGAGGACGGACGGTCGTATTCTGGCCCACATAGCTCTGGCAGGTCTCGCCCAGCATGTAGTCCACGAACTTCTTGGCGTTCTCCGGGTTGGGGCCGCCCTTGATGATGGACACGCACTGACCGGACATGAAGGTGCCCTCCTCGGGGAATACCACACGGACATTGACGCCGTCACGAACGTAGGCGGCGGCGGGGTCCTCCCAGGTCAGGCCCACCACATACTCGCCCTCGGCCACGCCGCGGTATACCTGAGAGGAACTGCTCAGGCTGACGCCGTCCAGATTGGCGATGAAACCCTTGGCCCACTCCCAGGCCGCGTCAGACATGGGATCGCCGTTGCCCATGGCGTAGAGGCCGGCCACCAGGCAGTTAAAGGCGGAGCTGGAGTTCACCGGGTCGCCGGCGGCAATCTTGCCCTTCAGAGCGGGATTGAGCAGGTCCTCAAAGCCGTTGACCTCGATGTCGGCGGCCAGGTCGTTGTTGACAATGAACACGGGGGGATCGCAGAAGGCGGGGGCGGAATAGCCGCTGGTGTTCTTGTAGCCGTCCATCATGTTGGCGTCCTCAGGGGAGACGTACTGCTCAAAGTAGTCCACATAGCCCCGGAGCTGAGGGCCGTCAGCCGCCCAGCAGATGTCGCCCTGAGGGTTGGCCGCCTCGGACTGGACCCGCTTCAGAATTTCGCCGGTGCCGCCGGTGACCACCTCCACACGGATGCCGGTGTCGGCCTCAAAGTTCTCGATGACCGCGTTGTTCAGGCTCTCACTCCGGGCGGTGTAGACCACCAGCGTGTCGCTTCCGGAGGAGGCGGGGGGCTGCTGTTGGCTGCCGCCAGGGGGGGACTGATTGCTTTGGGCACCTTGATTACCCTGGTTTCCTTGGTTTTTATTGCCGCAGCCAGCCAGAAGTCCAAATGTCAAAACAAACGCCATAGCAAGTGCAAGTTTTCTCTTCATTGTAAAGCCTCCTAAAAATTGATTGGGTATCGCTGTTATTATTGTACACATTTTACATGAAAATGAAAATCCCAAAAAACACAACTTTAGTAGTAAAATATAAAACACCTGATTGTTTGAAAGATTCCAAAAATTACTCTTTACATTTTGGAAAAACCTGATATAATAAAGAAGCTGTCCAAACGCAGAAAACTATGGGCCTGTAGCTCAGCTGGGAGAGCGCACGGTTCGCATCCATAGTGAGACACATCCGACCCGATTTTCTGTTCCCCGTTTTCCTGTCCGATTTGTTGGACTTCCCCCCTGAAAATTGAATATTTGAGAAATCCAAAATTCGCAACTTTTTTCGCACAAAAAGTGCTGATTTGGGCTCGTAGCTCAGCTGGGAGAGCGCTGCGTTCGCATCGCAGAGGCCGAGGGTTCGATCCCCTTCGAGTCCACCAAACAAGAAATCACCTCAGTGAAAACTGGGGTGATTTTTCTTTTGACCACAGAAATACCACAGACGGGTTTCAGAAAATTTTTGGGCGGCGAGCTGTTACTTT
>JAAWPF010000082.1 GCA_022799835.1 Lawsonibacter sp.
CGACGACGCAGAGGTAACCTACGGCATGGTTACCACCACGACAAGCGAGCATACGGTAGATAAATAAGCAGCGGCGGGCCGGGAAACCGGCCCGCTGTTCTTTGCTTCGCACGTTTCGCTGCGCGAAACACAATCCTCAGTCAGCCTGCGGCTGACAGCTCCTTTCAAAAGGAGCCTTTCCCTGCGGGGGGACGGGAGTGACCGGCCCGCTGTTTTTTTGTGCGGAGGTTGTACTTGCATGATCGGCTGAGACGTGGTATTCTAAAAAACAGGAAAGAATCATCTTTCAGCGCTGCCAAACAGCAGCGGTCAGCCCTCGTGACAGAGGGCAGCTCCTTGCCCTCTGATCTTCGGAAAGGGGGGCTGCCTGATGAGTACATCCGAAGTGTTGCAGCTTTGCTTGGTCATCATTGGTATTTGCAGCCTGTTTATTCAGGGCAAAAAGAAGTGACCGCCGGCACCCTGACAAGTACGGCGATCACTTTCGTCAACTTTAAGGGCTGACCGTGTTTTGGCAGCGCCCTTTCTATGTCATATTATAGTCGTCGGGGGGCTCGTTGTCAATATCCCGTTTGCTGATTTCTGGGCTGTTCTCTATTTCCGCACGGTTTTCCGCCGTATTTCTCCTTGTAATTTCCAACGGACTGTTTTATAATAAATGC
Source organism: Lawsonibacter sp. (assembly GCA_022799835.1). Lineage (GTDB taxonomy): Bacteria > Bacillota > Clostridia > Oscillospirales > Oscillospiraceae > Lawsonibacter. Next base: position 663 of record JAAWPF010000082.1, read on the forward strand.
AGTATGAATTACCCCAGCGACAAATTTTACCATAAAGGAGAATACCATGACAGCCAGTGAAAAAAAGCAGCTGATGGCGATGGCCTGTAAGGTGCGCATGGGCGTCATCGAGGGCACCCATGGGGCCAAGGCCGGCCATCCAGGCGGGAGCCTGTCCGCCTCCGATTTGTTTGCCTACCTCTATTTTAAGGAGCTGAACATCGACCCCAAGAACCCCAAATGGGAAGATCGGGACCGGTTTGTCCTGTCCAAGGGGCACACCGCCCCCGGTCTGTACGCCGCCCTGGCCCTGCGGGGCTTCTTCCCGGCGGAGGACCTGCCCACCCTGCGGCATATCGACAGCTATCTCCAGGGCCACCCCAATATGAACACCGTCCCCGGCATTGACATGTCCACCGGCTCCCTGGGGCAGGGCGTCTCCGCCGCGGCGGGCATGGCCCTGGCCGCCAAACACATGGGCAAGAGCTGCCGGGTGTACGCCCTGCTGGGCGACGGCGAGATCCAGGAGGGCCAGGTGTGGGAGGCCATGATGTTCGCCCACCACTACAAGCTGGACAACTTCTGCGCCATCGTGGACAACAACGGCCTCCAGATTGACGGGCCGGTGGACAAGGTCATGAGCCCCTACCCCATCCCTGACAAGCTGAGGGCCTTCGGCTTCGAGGTGGTGGAGATCGACGGCCACGACTTCGACCAGATCGAGGCTGCCATGGAGAAGGCCAAGGCCACCAAGGGCGTGCCCACCGCCATTGTGATGAAGACCACCAAGGGCAAGGGAGTCAGCTTCATGGAGGGACAGGCCGGCTGGCACGGCAAGGCCCCCAACGACGAGGAATATGAGATCGCCATGAACGAGCTGAAGGCTCAGCTGGCAGAAGTGGAGGCGATGTAAGATGGCAGACGTGAAAAAGATCGCGACCCGTGAGAGCTACGGCAACGCGCTGAAGGAGCTGGGCGAGCTCCACGACGATGTCATTGTCTTTGACGCCGACCTGGCCGGCGCCACCAAGACCGGGACCTTCAAGAAAGCCTTCCCAGACCGGCACTTCAACTGCGGCATCGCCGAGGGCAACATGATCGCCGTGGCCGCCGGCGCCTCTACCATGGGGCTGGTGCCCTTTGCCTCCAGCTTTGCTATGTTCGCCGCCGGCCGCGCCTTTGAGCAGGTGCGCAACTCCATCGGCTATCCCCACCTGAACGTGAAGATCGGCGCCACCCACGGCGGCATCTCCGTGGGCGAGGACGGCGCCTCCCACCAGTGCTGCGAGGACTTCGCCCTCATGCGCTCCATCCCCGGCATGGTGGTCATGTCCCCCTCCGATGACGTGGAGGCCAAGGCCGCCGTCAAGGCCGCCTACGAGTACAAGGGGCCTGTCTACCTGCGATTTGGCCGGCTGGCGGTGCCCGTTATCCACGACGAGGCCGCCTTTAAGTTCGAGATCGGCAAGGGTGAGGTCCTCCAGGAGGGCGCCGACGTGGCCATCATCGCCAACGGCCTGCTGGTCAACGAGGCCATTGAGGCCGGCAAGGCGCTGAAGGAGGCCGGCATCTCCGCCCGGGTCATCAACCTGTGCACCATCAAGCCTCTGGACGAGGAGCTGGTCCTGAAGGCCGCCCGGGAGTGCGGCAGGGTTATCACCTGTGAGGAGCACTCGGTCATCGGCGGCCTGGGCGAGGCGGTGTGCGCCCTGCTCAGCGAGAAGTGCCCCACCCCCGTGCGCCGCATCGGCGTCAACGACGAGTTCGGCCACTCCGGCCCCGCCGCCGCCCTGCTCAAGCAGTTTGGCCTGTCCGCCGAGCACATTGTGGAGGTCGCAAAGGACTTCTGCGGGAAGTAAAACAATAGTAAAAAACTCCGCCTGTCAAAAGACAAGCGGAGTTTTTTCATTACCCTATTGAATCTCCTGTTCCAGGCTGTCAAAAACCGGTGTGGAGAAAAACGCTCCCAACGTGATATTCAGACCGTCACAAAGCTTCTTAATGGTGACGATAGACACATCTCTCCGCCTGCTGTCCAGCATACTGTAGACAGTCGATGGTGTAACACCGGATAAAGTGGCAAGTTCATTTGGTTTGATGTTCCGTATTTCACAGAGTTCTCTGAAACGGCTCGCAACAGCGTCCTTAACTGACAAATCAACCGCCTCAATGACATACTATTCATATTACCGCGTCTGCGTATACGCATTTGCGTAATGCGGAAAAATATAGTATATTGTCAAACAGAGGTGATTGAAATGAAAAAAATAGCGTATGCAGGACTAAAAAATTCCCCGACAGCTGCCGGGGAATTTCTTCAACCTCTCAGCAGGATGGGCTGGAGCTGCCGGCCCTCCAGGGCCGCCTGGGCGGCGTCGGCCACCAGGGAGAAGTCGGCCACCAGGGAGGTGGGCTTTTTCTCAAAATCGTCCTGGCCGAAGGGGACGAAATAGATGTGCTTCCGGGGCAGCAGAGCGCCGATACTGGCCGCGGAAGCGGCCAGGCCGTCATTGGTGGAAAGGGCGGCCACCAAGGGCCGGCTGTTGCGCAGGTGGGCCTTGGCCGCCATGGTGACGCTGGTGTCAGTGATCCCGGCGGCCAGCTTGCCCAGGGTGTTCCCGGTGCAGGGGCAGATGATGAGCAGGTCCAGCAGCTTCTGAGGGCCGATGGGCTCCGCCGCCTTCACGGTTGAGATCACCCGGCAGTCGCAGATGCGCTCCATCTCCCGCATCAGGTCATGGGCCTTGCCAAAGCGGGTGTCGGTGTCAGCCACCACCTCGGACACAATGGGTACCACCCGGGCAAAGCGGGCCTTCACCTGCTCCAGCGCCGCCATGGCCTTGGCGTGTGTACAGAAGGACCCGCACACGGCGAATCCAACGGTTTTATCTTCCAAAAAAATCTTCCTTTCCGTCAGGAATATATGCGTGTGGCCGCCGCCCACGGCGGCCCGCTGTTTCCAGGGCGGAGGCCGACCCCTGGCCGGCCTCTGCATGGGAATTACATCCCAATTTCCCGCAGCATATTGTAGATGGTGTCCCGAATGGCGGCGCCCGCCGTCACCGGAGCCACCTTGCCGGGGAGAGACAGGGCCCAGATGACCGTCAGGCCCAGGGCGCCGGCAGCACCCAGGTCTACCCCGCCGGGCTTGGAGGCCAGGTCCAGAATGAGGCAGTCGGGCTTGATATCCTCCAGCTCCTCCCGGCCCAGCACCTGAGCGGGGACGGTGTTGACAATCAGGTCGTATCCGCACAGCCAGCCCTTCAAATTGGACAGATGCTCCCCGCCAAAGCCCATGGCCTGGGCCCAGGCCAGCTGGTCGTATTTCCGGGCGGCCACGCTCACCCGGGCCCCCATGGCTTGAAAACGCTGGGCGGTGAGCCGGCCTACCCGGCCAAACCCAATAATCAGCACCTTGGCGCCGTGGATGGTGATGGGCAGATGCTCCATAGCCAGCTGGACGGCCCCCTCCGCCGTGGGGACGGCGTTGGAAATGGCCAGCTCCTCCCGGGCGAAGTAGTCGTGGATGGTGAGTCCCCGGGCCCGGGCCAGAGCCTGGACCTCCGGGTCCACCCGGCCGCCGCAGAGGAACTGTTGGGGAGAGAGCCGGTCCAGAATGGGCTCCAGCGTGTACTCCGACAGGGACAGAGGCGCGTTAAGCAGTCCGCCGCTGTTGGAGATGGTGAGAGGGAGTACGACACAGTCCGCCTTGTCTATGCGGCGCAGTGAGGTTTCGGCGGTCAGAGCGGGATTGGAATCCTGAGGTTCTCCCAGGGCGTAGGTATGGACGGTGTGGCCGTCCTCGGCCAGCAGCTGGGAGAGCTTCTCCTGCCGCAGGTCGCCGCCCACCACCCATATGTTCAGTTCATGTTTCATAGATGTACCTCCAGAACCGCCCATAGGGGCGGTGGGTTTCTACTCCATTGTATGGGGGGAGGCGGGCGGAGGTGCCATCAAAAAAGGCCGGGACACCCAGTCCCGGCCTTCCGCTATCTTCGATGTTCCTCCCCCCAGATACACAGCAGGTCCAATACCTCCATCAGCGACTTCCCCCGCTCTGTCAGCGTGTACTCCACCTTGGGCGGGATCTGAGGGTACTCGGCGCGCAGGATCAGACCGTCCGCCTCCAATTCTTTCAAATTGACGCTGAGGGTCTTGTCTGAAATGTGCTTCAAATACCGCCGCAGCTGATTGAAGCGGACGGGGGCAAACTCCATCAGGCAGTAGAGGATAATCATCTTATGCTTGCCCTTGATGAGGGAGAGGGTGTAACTGAAGCCTGTGTCCTCAAAATTCGCCTGTTCAATATAGTTTTTTATCATCGTACACCGTATACTTTCATTTAAGATAGTACCTGTCAAAAAAGATGGTACTTGCTAAAATTTCGGCTCATGCTACAATTATATCCACAGACGAAAGTTTGTCAATACAGTTTGTGAGGTGCTGATTATGGGCAAGAAAATTGTTGTTCTCAATGGCAGTCCCCGGATGAAGGGGAATACCGCCGCCCTGATTCGGGAGTTTACCAAAGGGGCGGAGGAGGCCGGCCACCAGGTGGTCCGGTTTGACCTGCAAAAAATGGACATCCACCCCTGCCTGGGCTGCTATCAGGGCGGGAAGGACCCGGAGAGTCCGTGTGTGCAAAAGGACGGTATGCTGGATATCTATCCCCACTATAAGCAGGCGGACGTGGTTGTGCTGGCCAGCCCGCTTTACTACTGGACCGTCAGCGGGCAGCTGAAATGTGCCTTTGACCGGCTGTTTGCCGTGGCGGAGTGCAGCCCCAACTACGCCAACCCCCAAAAGGAGTGTGCGCTGCTCATGGCGGCGGAGGGAGACGGATTTGAGGAGACGGTCTACTGGTATGAGCGGTTGATGGGACACCTGGGCTGGACGGATGTCGGACGGGTTCTGTGCGGCGGCGTGACAGCCGTGGGAGATATCGAGGGAAATCCGAAGCTGGAGGAGGCCCGTCAGCTGGGCCGCAGCCTGTAATTGGAACGAAGAAAGAGCGCCCGTCCGTTCGGACAGGCGCTCTTGAACTGTGAGGGGGAGTCCCTTACTTCGCGGCCTTGGCGGCCTTGATGGCCTCGATGAGCAGCGGGGTGACCTTGAACAGGTCGCCGCAGATACCGTAGTCGGCGATCTCGAAGATGGGGGCGGTGTCGTTCTTGTTGACGGCGATGATGCACTCGGAGTCCTGCATACCGGCCTTGTGCTGGATGGCGCCGGAGATGCCCAGAGCGACATAAATCTTGGGGTGGACGGTCTTGCCGGTCTGACCCACCTGGTGGTCGGCGGACAGCCAGCCGGAGTCGATGGTGGCGCGGGAGCCGCCCACGACGCCGCCCAGGACCTCAGCCAGCTCCTCAGCCAGCTTGATGCCGCCCTCGACGTCCTTGCTGATGCCGCGGCCCACGGAGACGACCACGTCGGCGCCGATCAGGTCCACCAGCTTCTTGGCGGCCTTGACCACCTCGACAACCTCAGTCTGCATGTCGTCAGCGGTGAGGGTGAAGTTGGGCTTGATGATCTCACAGGCGTCGGCCTTGGCCTGGTTGAAAGCGGCCTTCTTCATGACGCCGGGACGGACGGTGGCCATGGCGGGACGGAACCGGGGGCAGATGATGGAGGCCATCAGGTGGCCGCCGAAAGCGGGACGGGTCATCTTCAGGTCACGGGACACGTCATGCTTCGCGCCCAGCACCACAGCGTGGCTGGTGGCGTCGATGCGCTCGGGGGCCAGGGTGGAGTTCTCCTTCAGGAAGTCCTTGTAGATGCCCATGTCCACGTCCAGGTGGGTGCAGTCG
>JAAWPF010000083.1 GCA_022799835.1 Lawsonibacter sp.
AAGCAGTGATGATAGACCGGTCCCGCGCAACGGGGCTGCCGTGAACCGTGTCAGGCGGGGAACCGAGCAGCACTAAGCGGATGGCCCCGTGTGCCGCGGGGAACTGTTCCTGAGCCGGCTGTCCAGGTAACGGGTATGTCCCGCGCTTCAAAGGCCGGTGTGCGGTCTTGTTCAGCGCCGAGTTGATTGTTTTACAGCCTCCCTCCATGAGGGGGCCTTTTTTGGAGGTGAACTGATGTATCAGGCGTTATACCGCAAATGGCGGCCCCGGACCTTTGACGACGTGGTGGGCCAGGAGCACATCACTGAGACGCTGAAGCGGCAGGTGGCCGACGGCCGGCTGTCCCACGCCTATCTGTTCACCGGCACCCGAGGGACAGGCAAGACCACCTGCGCCAAGATCCTGGCCCGGGCGGTAAACTGCGAAAATCCCCGGGACGGTAGTCCCTGCAACGCCTGTCCGTCCTGCCTGGGCATCGAGAACGGCTCCATTCTGGACGTGCTGGAGCTGGACGCCGCCTCCAACAACGGCGTGGACCAGGTCCGGGCCCTCCGGGACGAGGCGGTGTACACCCCCGCGGCTGTGCGGAAGCGGGTGTATATTGTGGACGAGGTCCACATGCTGTCCACCGCCGCCTTCAACGCCCTTTTGAAAATTCTGGAGGAGCCCCCCGCCCACCTCCTCTTCGTCCTGGCCACCACTGAATTGCACAAGGTCCCGGCCACTATCAAGAGCCGGTGCCAGCAGTTCGCCTTCAAGCGCATCCTGCCCATGCAGATCGCCCAGCGGCTGCAATTTGTGTCGGAACAGGAGGGCATTGGTCTGACGCGGGAGGGCGCTGCCCTGCTTGCCAGGCTGGCCGACGGTGGGATGCGGGACGCCCTGTCCCTGCTGGACCAGTGCGCGGGGGCACAGGGGACGGTGGACGAACAGGCCATTCTGGACACTCTGGGCCTGGCGGGCAATGTGGAGACCGCCGCCCTCATGGGCCAGCTGGCCGCCCGGGACACCGCCGGAGCGCTGAACACCCTGGCCCGGCTGTATTCGGGGGGCAAGGATGTGGGTTCAGTGCTGGGGGAGCTGTCCGCTCTGGCCCGGGACCTGCTTTTGCGCAAGACCGCTCCCCAGGGGGGCGGAGCTCTGATGGCCGGGGGCTATGACGAGACCACATTACGCAAATTGGGGGAGCGGATGTCCGCCCAGCGGCTGCTGCGAATGCTCACCCTTCTGCAAAGCGCCGCCGCCGACCTGGTCCGCAGCGCCAACCGGCGCACCGACGCGGAGCTATGCCTCATCCGCCTCAGCGATGAGGGACTGGACGAGTCCTTTGCCGGCCTGTCCGCCCGGATTGCCCGGCTGGAGGAGCGGCTGGCCCAGGGAATCCCCGCGGCGTCTGTCTCCGCCCCTCGGGTGGAGTCTGAGCCCATCGTCCCGGTGAAGGCGGAGAAGCCCGTCCCGCAGGAGGACGCCCCCCCCTGGGAGGAGGAGCGGCTGCCCCTGCCGGAGGAACCGCCAGAGGAACCGGGCGGGATGTTTGACGCCTCTGAGGCTAAGCCGGCGCAGCCGAAACCGGCCCCCGCTCCCACCCCTGCCCCGGCGGTGCAGGGCGGCGACAGTACCTTCTGGCCCTCCTTCGCGGCGGGTTTGCGGGGGAAGGTGTCCCCCACGGTGATGCCCTACCTGAACAATCCGGCCAAGGTGACCGGGACCTGGAAAAACGGCCAGCTCACCCTGTGGGTGGACAGCGAGTTTACCCGCTCCATGCTGAATAAGCCGGCGGTACTGGAGAAGCTGGCCCAGGCGGCGGCCGCCGCCTTCGGCGGACAGCCCCAGGTGGGTATTGTAACGGGCGCGCCGCCATCGTCCGGGGGGGGGAGTGCCCCAGAAGCGGCGGAAGATCCCTTGGACGGTCTGATGAAGTCCTTTGGCGGACTGGATAATATTCAATTTCAATGAATTGTTGCAATAAAGGAGTTTTTGTTATGGCGAAAGGTTACGGCCGGGGAATGCCCGGCATGGGCGGCATGAATATGAACATGATTAAGCAGGCCCAGAAGATGCAGCAGGACATGCTGCGGATGCAGCAGGAACTTCAGGAGAAAGAGTACCAGGCCGCTTCCGGCGGCGGGGTGGTATCTGCCACCGTCAACGGCAGGCATGAGCTGAAGAGCCTGGTCATCGACCCGGAGGCAGTGGACCCGGAGGATGTGGAGATGCTCCAGGACATGATTGTAGCCGCTGTCAATGAGGCCATGCGGGCCGCTGACGCCGACGCCGCCAATACCATGCAGTCCCTCACCGGGGGGCTGAATTTGGGCGGTCTGGGGCTCTGATTTTTGCGCTTTTCCAGGGCGGCCACAGGCCGCCCATACTCTTTATACGGGAGGGTCCAGCGATGCTGAACTATGACAGAAAGCAGTACAACAAGGCCAAGGAAAAGCTGCTGTGGATGGCGGAGCACTGCCCGGAGCTGATGGAGCTGGATTCGCCGGCGGACCGGGACGCGGTGGCCCATCTGGAGCGGGAGCAGGGGATCGCCCTGCCCGGGGACTTCAAGGCCATCATCACCAATGTGGCCGCCGGAGGCCTCCTCCCCGCCTTTCTGGAGCAGCGGCACTGGAGGAGCCTGTGGCTCAGCGGACGAAAGATCCAACTGGGTCAGCCCTACCCCCCGGCGGAGCAGCTTACGCCTGGCGGGCGGCAGTCGGTGCCCGTGGAGGAGCCGGACAAGCTGCCAGGGCAGTTTTTGCTCATGGGGGACGGCAAGCTGGGCTGGTCCCTGGTCACCGCTGGGCCCTGCGCCGGGGAGGTGTGGACCATCGGGGAGTTCGGGGCGGTCCGGGTCCCGGGGTGTACCTTCACCCAGTGGCTGGAGCTGGTGCTGGACGGCACGCTGCCCGAGTACATCCGCTACTGCTTCACCGGGATGGAGGACCCCGCCCCGGTGCTGAAGGTGTTGCTGGACCTGCTGTCCATCGGCCCCATCTGGAAGGAGGAGCCCGCCAAAAAGTGTCAGCGCTGGCTGGACCGGCACCGCAAGCCCATTCCCAAGGGGGTCGAGCTTCCCAAAGAGGAGCCGAAGGACGACTTCGTCTATGTGGGCCCCAGCCCGGATGTGTGGGCCGGGTGGGTGAAAAACCGGCTGGAAGACGCCCTGCGCCCCCTGCCCCAGGAGCAGAGCGCGGCCCTGAAAAAGCTGCGGGCGGCCCAGGCCTCCCCCCGGTGGAAGTGGGGCAGGCCCCGGCCGGGGGTGGATAAGGACCTGCCCCGGGCGCTGCGGGAGACCCTGGGCGAGGAGATGGACCGGGTCTATTGGGAGGACCCGGAGGAGATGCGCCTGCTGGCCCGTCTGGTCCGGGAGTACGACGCCCTGGACCGGAGCGCCCTGTCCGACCACGAGCGGTTCCTGCTCAGAACAGCCAAGGAGCTTCGGGGCAAGGAGTTCCAGGCCCGGGGCGTAGGCGTCCGGGACCTGTCCTTTGTGGAGGGCCTCACCGGCCTGCGGAGGCTGGACCTGTGGGACAACGACATTGAGGACCTGACCCCTCTTGCCTCGCTGACGGGGCTGAAGGAGCTGTCCCTCCCCTTCAATTTGATCTCCGATCTGTCCCCTCTGGCGGGGCTGAGCGGGCTGGCCAAGCTCCGGGTCACCAGCAACAAGATCACCAGCCTGGAGCCCCTGCGGGGCATGACCGGCCTGCACGACCTGGACCTGCGGGGCAATCCCCTGGAGCCGGGGGCCCTGGCCTGTCTGCGCAAGTGCAAGCGGCTGGGGATGGTGGACTTGAGCTATACCGGCCTGGGAGATATCAGCGGCCTGGAGTTCTGCCGGACCCATATTCTGGAGCTGTACGGCAATCCGGACCTCACCGGGGTGGAGGTCATCTCCACCATGAAGCGGCTGTGCTGCCTGTACATCGATACCGAGGTTGCCCACCGGTATGACATCCAGGCCCTGGCCCCTCAGCTCACCGAGTACGGCGAGCTGGGCGGCATCTCCCTGTATACCTGGCCGGAGAAATATTACAATTAGAAGGTGAGATTTGTGCCCCATTTTCATCAGAGCCACCCCAAGGAGCCGGTAGACCAGCGGACGAAGATGCTGGAGACCCCTGTGGACAGACTGATTCTGTCCCTGGCGGCCCCCACCATTGTCAGTATGCTGGTCACCTCCATCTATAACATGGCGGACACCTACTTTGTCTCTCAGCTGAACACCAGCGCCTCGGGAGCGGTGGGGGTGGTCTTTTCCCTGATGGCCATTATTCAGGCGGCGGGCTTCACTGTGGGAATGGGCTCTGGGTCCATTGCCTCCCGGCTGCTGGGCCAGGACAGGGGGGAGGAGGCTGATATCTATGCGTCCACCGGGGTCCTCACCGCCCTGACGCTGGGCCTGGTCATGGCCGGCCTGGGGATGGCCTTTCGGGAGCGGCTGATGTGGCTGCTGGGCAGCACCGCTACCATCTATCCCTACGCCCTGGACTACGCCTTCTACATCATCTTGGGCGCGCCGGTGATGATCTTGTCCTTTACCCTGAACAACCTGCTGCGCTGGCAGGGAAAGGCCAATCTGGCCGTGTTTGGCCTGGCCACCGGCGGCGTGCTGAATATCATTTTGGACCCGGTGTTCATCTATCTGTTTGACATGGGCATCGGGGGAGCCGGGGCCGCTACCCTGCTCAGCCAGTGCGTCAGTCTGAGTATTTTGACCTCCTTCTTCCTGCGGAAAAAGAGTGATCTGCGGGTGAGCCCCGTCTGCGTCTCCCGCTCTCCCAGGACCTACCTGGCTATTTTGAAGCAGGGAATGCCCTCCTTTTTCCGCCAGGGCGTGCTGTCTGTGGCCACCATGGCCCTGAACTACAACGCCAAGCTCTATGGCGACGCGGCGGTGGCCGCCCTGTCCATCGTCACCAAGGTATTTATGGTGATCCAGTCCATTGTCATCGGCTTCGGTCAGGGGTTCCAGCCTGTGCTGGGCTACAACTACGGCGCCAAACGGCTGGACCGGGTGAAGGAGGCGGTGTGGTTTTCAATGAAGACCTGTACCGTGATTCTCACAATCTGCGCCGTGGCGGGCTTTGTGATGGCGCCCCACATTATTGCCCTGTTCCGGCGGAACGATGCCCTGGTCATCGCCATCGGCACCCGGGCATTCCGCTGGCAGTGCCTCACCCTGCCCCTGGGGGCGGTACTGGTCTTTGGAAATATGTTCTTCCAATCCCTGGGCAAATCCTGGCGGGCCGTTCTGCTGGCCGTCTGCCGGCAGGGGCTGTACATCCCGCTGGTCTATCTGCTGACGGGCTGCTTTGGCCTGACCGGGCTGGAGCGGACCCAGGCGGTCTCTGACCTGCTGGCGTTCACCCTGTCCGCGGCGGTGAGCGCCCACTACTTCGGGACAGAGTTTGGAAAAGAGGTCTGACCCGCGCCGTCCGGCCTTCGGACGGCGTTTTTCTTAAGACGGCAGGGAAGGAGCGCCGCGCGGATGAAGAAGTATCGGGAAGCTGCCGCCGGCCCGGCGGCTGTGATCGCTGGACTTTGTATCGCCGCTTGGTCCCGCCTCTGGCCCTGAAGCGTATTTACTGCCGGAGATTTTGGAATTACTACGGTATACAGCCAGGTGGACTTTAACGAAAACGGTGTGGACGACTACACCGACATCCTGCTGGGGGCCCGCAAGATGGGAAAAACCACCCCAAATATGACGGCCGCCATAGCGGCTGCGTGGGAAATTTAAGGGGTTCTTAAGATTTTCCTACTTGCAACTTAAACTGTCTATGATATGCTATGGTCAAAGGAAGGGGAGAGCGCCCTGTGAATACGATTTTGATTTGTGACGACGACAAGGACATTGTCTCCGCGCTGGACATCTACCTCACCAGCGAGGGCTACCAGACGATCAAGGCCTACAACGGCCAGGAGGCCCTCCGGGCGGCGGAGACCCGCGAGGTCCACCTGATTTTGATGGACATCATGATGCCTGAGCTGGACGGTATCCGGGCCACCGCCAAGCTGCGGGAGGAGAGCAACGTGCCCATCATCCTGCTGACGGCCAAGAGCGAGGACACAGACAAGATCCTGGGGCTGAACATCGGGGCGGACGACTATATCACCAAACCCTTCAACCCACTGGAGGTCATCGCCCGGGTAAAGTCTCAGCTGCGGCGGTACACCGCCCTGGGGGGCGCGGAGAAGGGCCCCGGCCTTATCACCGCCGGCCCCATCGCCATGGATGACAGCGCCAAGGTGGTCACAGTGGACGGCGAGTCCATCAATTTGACCCCCATTGAGTACAACATTTTAAAGCTGCTGCTGTCCCACCCGGGGCAGGTGTTCTCCTCCGCCCAGATTTACGAGCAGGTGTGGAACGACCCGGCTTACGG
>JAAWPF010000084.1 GCA_022799835.1 Lawsonibacter sp.
CCTGGGCCACCGTGTGGGGGGCCAGGAACAGGCCCTGATAGAGCAGACGGTTCTGCCCCAGGGTACACCCGCACTCTCCGCCGATGCCCGGCACGGTGAGCCGCATAGCGGCCCCCTCCACCAGATCCCGGCGTCCGGCGATGTAGCCCCCGGTGGGTGCCAGTCCTCCCCCAGGGTTCTTGATGAGGGAGCCCACCACCAGATCGGCCCCCACATGGGTGGGCTCGATGGTCTCCACAAACTCGCCGTAGCAGTTGTCCACCAGGATGGCTGCGTGGGGGTTGGCCTTTTTGATGGCCTGGCACATCTCCCCGATCTCCGCCACCGACAGAGAGTCGCGAGTGGAATACCCCTTGGAACGCTGGATGAGCACCGCCTTTACCTTCGGGTCGGCAGCAGCTTTCACCATCCCTTCCAGGTCCGGCTTGTTGTCAAGGAGTTCTACTTGTCTGTACTCCACGCCGTAGTCCTTCAGAGACCCGGGACCCTTGTTCACCGCTCCCACGACCCCCAACAGGGTGTCGTAGGGCGCGCCCACGGCGGACAGCAGCACATCCCCCGCCTTCAGCGCCCCAAACAGGGCGCAGGCAATGGCGTGAGTACCGTTGACGAACTGGATGCGCACCAGGGCGGCCTCCGTGCCGAAGAGGTCGGCGTAAATCTCATCCAGCTTATCCCGCCCCAGGTCGTCGTAGCCGTAGCCGGTAGTGCCGGCAAAATAGCCGTCGGCCACCCGGTGCTTCTGGAAAGCCGCCAGTACCCGGGCGGTGTTTGTTTCCGCAATGGCGTCAATGCGGGAAAATTCCTCGGTCAACTGACCCTGGGCCTGGTTACCCAGCGCCCTGACACGGTCGTTTATCTGTAAGTGCATTTTACTTGTCAATCCTTTTATTTCAATTATAATTCATTCACCAGCTGCTTGAACACCTTGCCCCGTTCCATAAAATTTTTGAACCGGTCGAAGGCGGCGCAGGCCGGAGACAATACCACCACATCGCCCTCCTGAGCCGTGTCCCGGGCAGCGATGACAGCGGCGGCCAGGTCGTCAGTCTCGATCAGCTTCAGGCCGCTTTCGGCATAGCCTTCGGCCTCCTCTACCGCCTTTTTGATGGCGGGGGCGGTGTCGCCTGTGAGAATGAGGACCTTGACCTTTTCTACCATAGCCATGCCAAGCTGAGTAAAGGGCACTCCCTTGTCATATCCCCCGGCAATAATAATCAGCTTCTGGTCGAAGGAATCCAGGCAGGCCATTGTGCGGGTGGGACTGGTACCGATGGAGTCGTTGTAGTATTTCACCCCGTTCAGTTCCCGAACCAGTTCAATGCGGTGCTCTACCCCGGTAAACCGCTGGGCCACCGACCGGACACATTTGTCGGGAACGATACCGTCCACCGCCGCGATAGCGGCCATATAGTTTTCAATGTTGTGAACGCCGGGAATCCGAATGCCGGACAGAGGCAGCACTAACCGGTGGCCCTGTTTGTTGGACAACCAGATGGCCTTTCCCTCCGGGTAATTGGGGCCCAGACATACTCCCTGCTCCTCCAGCTGAGTCTGACGGCTGAAATATGTGACCGTTCCAGGTGCTTTTTTGGATAGGGATCGGGTGATGTCATTGTCATAGTTGAAAACGGCTCGGTCCTCCGGTTTCTGGTGGAGGAAAATATTCATTTTGGCGGCAGTATACTCCTCCATGGTGTGGTGGTAATCCAAGTGGTTGGGGGACAGATTGGTAAATACCGCCACATTGGGACTTTGGTTCATGGTCATCAGCTGGAAAGAGGACAGCTCTACTACGGCCACATCCTCCGCCGTCATGCCGTCCACGTCGGCCAGCAGGGGCTTGCCGATGTTACCGCCCAGATAGACATTGAGTCCGGCTTCCTTTAAAAATTCGCTGATGAGGGTGGTGGTGGTGGTCTTGCCGTCGCTGCCTGTCACCCCGATGATTTTGCAGGGACACAGTTGGAAGAACAGTTCCATTTCCGAGGTAAGTCTGCTCCCCTTCTCCACTGCCTTCTTCAGCTCCGGCGTGTTGGGGCTGAGCCCTGGTGTGCGGAAAATGATGTCAAATTTGTGAATCTTGGCCAGGTAGTCGGGGCCCAGCTGGAACTTGGCTCCCAGACTCTCCAGTTCCGAGACCTGCTCCTCCACCCGTTCCCGGGGAGATTTATCGCAGACGGTTACCTTTAACTCGGCCCGCAGCAGCATCCGGATCAGCGGGGTATTGCTCACACCCATGCCGATGACAGCGATGGACCGGCCCCGCAGGGTCTCAAAATATTCCGATGTGGTGGACATAGAACGTCCTCCTTCCATTATTTTTCCAATCAATTATATTACCATATTTCTCCGAACAATTCAACAAAAACCCGGCCGATGGAAAAATCCATTGGTCGGGTTTTTCAGGCTCTGGGATGGGCTTTCTTATAGACGTCCTTGATCTTCTGGTTGATTAGCCTGGAGTAGATCTGGGTGGAGGAGATATCCGCATGGCCCAGCATCTCCTGAATGGAGCGCAGGTCGGCGCCGTTCTCCAAAAGGTGGGCGGCAAAGGAGTGGCGCAGAGTGTGGGGCGTGATGTCCTTTTGAATGCCCGCCTTCTCCTGATAGTGCTTGATGAGCTTCCAGAAGCCCTGGCGGCTCATCCGGTCGCCGCTCATATTGACAAAGAGGGCCGTCTCATCCACCGAGTCCACCAGCTGGGGCCGCACATCGGTTATGTACTCGCTCAGCGCCCGGATGGCCGCGGGGTATAGGGGGATGACGCGCTCCCTGCCCTTGCTGTAGCACCGGAGCACTCCGCCGGGCAGGTTCAGGTCGTCCACGTCCAGGTCTATGAGCTCGCTGACCCGGATACCGGTGGCGTAGAGAAGCTCCAGCATGGCCCGATCCCGATAGCCCTTGGGGTCGGTGCACTCGGGCTGCTCCAAAAACAGCTCCACCTCTTTGCCGGTGAGCACCTGGGGCAGTTTGCGCTCTACCTTAGCCGGAGAAACTCCCTTGGCCGGGTTCTGGTCCACATGGCCCTTGTCCACCATACAGGTGTAAAAGGATTTGATGGAGGCCATCGACCGGGTGACGGTAGCGGGGGACTTGCCCCGCTTGGTCAAAGAGTTGGCATAGTCCTCCACATCACGGGCAGCTACCTGGACCAGGGGAACGTCCTTCCCCCTCATGGCCTCAGCGAACTGGTGGACATCCCGAAGGTAGGAGCTGACCGTGTTGGCCGAGGCCTGCTTTTCAGTTTTCAGAAAATCCTCATAGACAGACAACAGATCAGACACATTTACAACTCCCAGAACAAGGTTACAGTACAATGCGGGCCATCTCTCGAAGCAGGACCGGAACTACCCAAAACTCCAGCAGCCCCGCCGCCGATGTCAGGCACACACAGGCGCCTGCCTGATACCAGCAAATCGGAGGCAGCAGACCGCTCCCCCCCTCGCCAGTCCTCAGGCGCAGCAGCTGCCGTGCTGAAAGAAAGCTGGAGGTCCCCGTCAAAAACAGTGCGGGCGCCCACAGAAGAGCGGACAGGCCAAAGAGCAGAAAGGCGGGCAGCAGCCCCCTCCCACCAAACACCCGGCAGAAACAGGCGATTGGAAAGGCGAAGAAAAAGCCCCGGATACCGAAGATAATCGGCAGACCAGCCACTCCCAGAGCCGTCAGGCCCAGCACAAAGGCCGCCAGCAGATATTTCAGCTGTCCCCACAGGGTGGACCACAGACCTCTGGGCAGCTCTCCCTCCGCCGCCAGCTCCAAATATCCGGTCAGATAAGCGGTCAGCTCCTCCCCACCGGCCCCGCCGGACAGGGCGGCCAGAAAACAGGCGGCCCCGCCGCCCAGCAGAAAGGCGGCAGCCAACACCAGCAGGGCGGCTCTGCGCTCCAACGGCAAGTCCCATTTTTTCCTCAGCTTCGTTCCCATAAGCTCACCTCGTTACCAGCCTATGAGAAGAGTCAAAAAAATAGAAGCGGGTCCCAGGGCCCCCGCTTCAAGGGGCAATCTTATAATAGCTCCATTTTACATATTTCGCAAGTGGTTTTTGAGAATTTTTAACTTTTTGTCAATTCTTTCAATTTCTTATGTTAACAGCGTTATGTAAACTAATGAACCAAAAAACAATCGGAGCCCGGTTTCCAGACTCCGATCGGCTAAATCTGGTATTAAAAAACGGGGATGGTACTAGATGTCGGAGAAAGTCCTTGAATACTCAGCGATTGCAGAGATTACAATCAGTATTATCACATCCTGTATTCGTTTCTCCGCCCGTTCCGGACGCGATTGCGTTGAGGGCAATCGCGCACTCCAGCCGCTTGCGTTCCATTGCGCAGGCGGTCTCATTTGCGCACGTTATGTCGCCGTTGACAAGCAAATTAGAGGCGGAACAGCCTCCGCTGCAATAAAATCTGGCCCAGCATTCCCGGCAGGCCGGACGGGTATAGATGTTCTGTTGGGCAAATTGACCAGAGATCGTCATATCAAAAGAACCGTTGTGCACATTGCCTAAACAGAACTCCTCTTTTCCCACAAATTGGTGACAGGGGTAGATGTCCCCGTCCGGAGTAATAGCCACATACTCACAGCCGGCGCCGCAGCCCCGCAGCCGCTTAATAACACAGGGCCCCTGGGACAGGTCCACATTGAAATGGAAGAAGTTGATGTCCTTTCGGTCCCGCAGCAGTCCGGCCAACTTCTCGTACTCCTCCTCTACCCTGTTCAGGTTCTCCGCCCGGATGGCGTAGGGGTCGTCCAGTGTACCGCTGCAGGGCTCCACCGAAACGTGGCGGAAGCCCAGGTCACCCATGTGGAGGACGTCCTGAGAGAAGTCCAGGTGCTCTCGGGTGAAGGTGCCCCGGACGTAGTAGTCCTTGGTCCCCCGCTGGGCCACCAGCTTCTGGAACCTGGGGACGATCACATCATAGCTCCCCTTCCCGTTGATGGTGGGCCGCATATGGTCGTTGACGTCCTGCCGACCGTCCAGGGACAGCACCACGTTGGACATCTCCCGGTTGATGTAGTCGATGGTCTCATCGTCCAGCAGGACGCCGTTGGTAGTGATGGTGAATCGGAACACCTTGTCGTGCTTCTTCTCCAGGGAGCGGGCGTACTCCACCGTCCTCTTCACCACGTCTATGGCCATCAGAGGCTCGCCGCCGAAGAAGTCCACCTCGATGTTCCGGCGACTCCCCGACTTAGCCACCACCCAGTCGATTGCCTTTTTTGCGGTGTCCAGGTCCATGGTCATCCGGTGGCCGGTGCCGAAGTCGCCAGTGGAGGCGAAGCAGTATTTGCACCGCAGGTTGCAGTCGTGGGACACATGGAGACACAGGGCCTTCACCACCGCCGCCTTGGGCAGGGCCATGGCAGCCTCCGGGTCCAGATAGTCATCTGTGGTGAAAAGCAGCCCGGCATCCTGGAGCTCTCTCAGCTCCTGCCAGCCCTCCTCCAGCTCGGCCCGGTGGTATTGAGACAGCCTGTCCGCCAGCTCCTGGGGCAGTTCCGCTCCCAGGGGCCCCTCCCCTGCCCCGCTGAGCAGGTCATAGGTCAGCTTGTCCAGCACGTGGACCGCGCCGCTGTTCACATCCGCCGCCAGATACTGGCCCAAGGCGGTAAAGGTATGTACCGTTGTCATGTTATCCTCTCCTGTTCAAATGTAGTAATCCTCAAATTCGATGGTCCCAAACTCCGTGATCTCGAATTTCCCCTCGGACAGTCGGGACAGCAGTCCTATGGAAAACGCCTCAAAGGAATCTGCGGCGACCTCCAAAAAGTCCATGCCGGAACACCAGCAGAATACCTGCCCATAGGTCCCATTTTTGCCCGGGTCGCAGTCCAGAATCAGATACTGGCTCCCCTCGTATTCGGTAAATGGAATCCAATGCCTGCGCCAGGTGAAGGGCTTGATCTTGTCCTCCTCTACCCAGTCAAGCGGCTTTGTTTCACCGGCAAAGAGTTCGTTCATCATATTCCAGGTCTCAATAATGCCGGTGACGGACAGAAAAGGATTGAAGCCGAGCAAGGGAATTTCCGTGTTTCGGTCCCTTGCGGCCTCCTCCGTATTTTTCTGCCCGTTCAGCGTGGACAGATAGTCACGAAAGGCCTGGGGCAGCTCCACCCCCACCGCCTCCTCCAGGCGCTGTATCTCCAAAGCATCGGCGGGTGGGTTGACGCTTGCGTAAATGTTCTCTGAAGCCAGCTTGATCTGTTTCAAAATTTCACGCCACACCTGTTCCATCCTCAAATAACCTCCTCATAGTAGGCGAACATCCGCTCATAAAAGGAACGAGTCTGTTCTTCGTCTCCCCAGGAGAGAGGATCGTCGGCATAGCTCAATGTCCAAAACGGCTCCTGG
>JAAWPF010000085.1 GCA_022799835.1 Lawsonibacter sp.
GTCCGCCACCGCTTTGACCCGGTCCTCCCCGCCGATGTTGCCTGGGTTGATGCGCACCTTGTCCGCCCCGGCGGCGATGGCCTCCAGGGCCAGCTTGTAGTCAAAGTGAATGTCAACCACCACGGGGATGGAGCTTCTCTCTTTGATTTTCCCCACCGCCCGGGCGGCCTCCATGTCAGGGACAGCCACCCGGACAATCTCGCACCCGGCGGCGGCCAGCTTTTTGATCTGGTCCACCGTGGCCGTCACGTCCTGGGTGGGGGTGTTGGTCATGGACTGGATGGTAACGGGGGCGCCCCCGCCTATGAGGACGCCGCCCACGTTGATCTGTCTGGTCATTAGATTACCTCCCGAACAGCTTGCCCACATCGCTGAGGGTGACCACCAGCATCAGGCACATCAGCGCCGCCAGGCCGGCCAGGTGGACATAGCCCTCATATTTGGCGTCAATTTTCTTCCGGAACAGCCCGTAGAGCAGGCCGTTGAGCGCCAGGAAGAACACCCGGCCACCGTCCAGGGCGGGGAGGGGGAGCAGGTTCATCACCGCCAGGTTGACGGCAAACAGAGCGGCCAGATAGGCCAGATCCCAGGCGGCGTCCGCCAGGGTGGGAGACTGACTGCCCACTTCCCCCATCATATTTACAATACCCACCGGTCCGGACAGATCCCGCAGGCCCACCGCGCCGGTAAAAATGTCGCCCAGGCTGATCCACACCACCCGCACAAAATCGACGGCCGTCCACCAGGCGTAGGCCAGCTTGTCAAGGAAATTGGCCGGGTCCGCCGTGGCCCCCATGGTCAGTCCACGCAGGCGGGTAAAATTGCCCTCCGCGTCGGTGCGCTCCTGATAGGGCAGGTGGACATCCTTCAGCTCCACCCGCTCCCCGTTCCGCTCCACCACGAAGTCGATGGTCTCCCCCGCCCGGTCCAGGTAGAAGCGGGCGTTACCGTATACCAAAACCCGGTGGCCGTCCACAGACAGGAAGCGATCGCCGGCCAGCAGGCCGCAGTTTTCTGTGTTGTAACCCTCAATGGGACCACCGTACACCTCGACCCGGAAGCCGGTGGCCGGGGCGTATAAGATGGCCATGATGACCACCCCAGTGAGGAAATTCATCCCCGCCCCGGCACACAAAATCACCAATTTCTTCCACCAGGCCGCCTTGCCGAAAGCCCCAGGGTCATCGGAGTCCTCATCGTCCCCCTCCAGGGCACAGAAACCGCCAATAGGCAGCAGCCGCAGGCTGTATACCGTCTTATCCGCCTCCCAGGGCTCTCCCTTCCGCTTTTCGCTCTGCCAGATCACGGGGCCCATACCCACCGAGAATTCGTTCACTTTCACCCCCGACAGCTTGGCGGCAACAAAATGCCCCAGCTCGTGGGTGGCCACCAAAACACCGAAAATCAGAATTGCAATGATGATATAGAGCATAGCAAAGGGACCTCCATTAGATTTACATAACTTCTTCCCGGGCGGCGGCGTCCGCATCCAGAATGTCCTGCATACTGGGGTTCTGGACCGCCTTAATCCGGGACAAGGCCCGTTCCACCTTGGCGGCGATATCCAGGAACCCGATTTTTCCCGCCAGGAACTGGTCCACCGCCGCCTCGTTGGCCCCGTTGAGGATGGCTCCGGCGGTCCCCCCCGTTTTGGCGGCCTCCAGGGCCAGGGCCAGACAGGGGAAGGCCTCCAGGTCCGGCGTGCCGAAGGTGAGCGGCCCGCAATTCCACAGGTCCAGGGGGGCGGAGGGGCCTGAAACCCGCTTGGGGTAGGTCAGGGCAAACTGAATTGGCAGACGCATGTCGGGCGCGCCCAATTGGGCAATCATGGCATTATCACAGTATTCCACCAGGGAGTGGATAATACTCTCCCGGTGGACCACAACGGAAATTTTTTCCGCCGGCATATGGTACAGGTGCATGGCCTCCATAACCTCCAGCCCCTTGTTCATCAGGGTGGCCGAGTCCACGGTGATCTTGGCCCCCATGGACCAGTTGGGGTGCTTGAGGGCGTCGGCTACCGTGATGTCCGCTAGTTCTTCCCGCTTTTTGCCGTAGAACGGCCCGCCGGAGCAGGTGAGAATCAGCCGCTTCACCTCGCCCCGGTCCCGGTTGCCCTCCAGACACTGGAAAATGGCCGAGTGCTCCGAGTCCACGGGGTAGACCTTTGCGCCGTAGTCCTTGGCCTCCTCCAGAACCAGCGGCCCGGCGCACACCAGGGTCTCCTTGTTAGCCAGACCGATACGCTTGCCCTCCCGGATAGCGGCCAGGGTGGGCCGCAGTCCCGCCATACCCACCAGGGCGGCGATGGCCGTGTCGGCGCTGGAGAAGGTGGCCGCCTCCAGCACGCCCTCCAGCCCGCTGAGAACCCGGACATTGGTGTCCGCCAGCCGCACCCGCAGGTCGGCGGCGGCGGCCTCGTCCGCCAGAGCGGCGATGGCCGGCCTGAACTGCCGGGCCTGCTCCTCCATCCGCTTGGCACTGGAGTTGGCCGCCAAAGCCACCGCCTCCATGCCGCAGGCGGCAATCACTTCCAATGACTGCCGCCCGATGGAGCCGGTGGAACCTAAAACTGTCACTTTTCTGCTCATGCCGATATTCCTCTCATTCCCGCGTATCCTTGCGGCCCATCAGGTAGTCCAGACTGACCCCGAAGTAGTCCGCCAGAAAGACCAGGCCGGGGACAGTCGGATAATATATTCGTACTGTTGATAGCTTCTTACCTTCATCGCTAACCAGGTCCATGCCCAAAAGGCCCCTTTGCCAAAGGAGGCTTACCCCCCGAGGGGGAAACGGGGGACCCCTCTCCTCAAAACGCCGGCAGAACCTCCACCAGCAGCAGCAGCATGGGGGCGGCGAAGGTGGTGGAGTCGAACCGGTCCATCATGCCGCCGTGGCCGGGGAGAAGGGTGCCGTAATCCTTCACGCCGCACTGGCGCTTGATAAGGGAAAAGGACAGGTCGCCAATCTCAGTAATCATACTGCCCAGCAAGCCATAGAGGGCCATAACGGGCAGCTTGACCGCAAGCCCACCGAACCGCTGAATCAGCCAGCCGTAGAGCAGCATGCACAAGCATCCCATGAGGATACCGCCGATGTAGCCCTCCAGGGACTTGTTCGGGCTGACTTGAGTAATCCCCCGGTGTTTTCCCAGGAACACACCGAAAAAATAGGCCCCGATATCGGTGGTAAAGGCGCAGATTATCGGCAAGAGTACGTAAAACTGCCCGTTATCGAACCGCTTGAGCTGGACCAGGGCAGATAAAAACAGCGGGACCCCAACGCCGCCAAAGAGACACACGATGATGTGCTCGAAGCGAATCTCACTTTGGGTTCCATACCGGCTCAGGGCGGGGAGAAACAGTGCCGCCATCAGCAGAATAGCCACTGCCCGGGCGGTCCAGCTGCCCAGCCCCAGCGCATGTCCAAAGGGGATGAGGACAGCGGCCAGAGCGGTAAAGATATACATCCCATTATGGTGGGCCACGCCAGTGGCCCGGAGCAGCTCGAAAGAGGCTATGCCCGCGATGAACGCAACGACCACCGCCAGCGCGATGGGCGGCAGAAGGTACAGCGCCGCCAGAAAGGCCGGACCCAGAGCCAGGCCCACGATGATTCGTGTTATCAAGTCATACACCTCCAAACCGGCGGTCCCGGTTTTGATAGGCCGCGATAGCCCGGTGCAGCTCCTCCTTGGAGAAATCAGGCCACAGCACATCGGTGATGTAGAACTCTGAATAGGCCGCCTGCCACAGCAGGAAATTGGACAGCCGCAGTTCCCCGCTGGTCCGGATAATCAGGTCAGGGTCGGGGACCCCTCTGGAGTAGAGGTAGCCTTTGAACTGGTCCGCTGTCAGATGGTTGGGGTCGGCCCTGCCCGCCGCGCAGTCCAGCGCAAAGGCACGGGCCGCCTGAATAATGTCGTCCCGGCCGCCGTAGTTCAGGCAGATGTTCACCTGACAGCCCTCATAGTGCCGGGATATCTCCCGGGTGCGCTCACACAGCTGGCGCAGCTCAGGGGTCAGGGGGGACAGGTCGCCGAAAAACTCCATCTTCACCTTGTCCCGCTCCATCCGGCCGATGGCCTCCAGCAGGTACTTTTTCAAAAGGCCCATAATGGCCCCTACCTCCTCCTCCGGCCGTTTCCAGTTCTCGGAGGAGAAGGCGTAGACGGTGAGATAGTCCAAGCCGATGTCCTTGCAGTAGGTGGCGATGGTACGGAAGGTCTCCGCCCCGGCGGCGTGCCCCGCCGTTCTGGGCAGGCCGCGCTTTTTCGCCCAGCGGCCGTTTCCGTCCATGATGATGGCGATGTGAGTGGGCAGGCGGGACAGGTCCGCCTCTGTCTGAGCCGGTTCGGCTTTTTTGGGAAAGAGGGCCATTGCGGTCGCTCCTTTTTGCTTTTCTACACGGGGAAAACGGGCCGGCGCCTCCGCCGGCCCGTTCCCGTGCTATTTACACTGCCATCAGTTCCTTTTCTTTCTTGGCAGTCAGGTCGTCGATGTCCTTGCAGCGCTTATCTGTCAGGTCCTGGAGTTCCTTTTCCAGCTTCTTCTGGTCATCCTCGGTGAGCTCGGACTTCTTGGTCTTCTTCTTGATGTCGTCCATGGCGTCCCGGCGGATGTTCCGCAGGGCCACCTTGCCCTCCTCGCCGTATTTACGCACCTGCTTGGTCAGGTCGCGGCGGCGCTCCTCGGTGAGCTGGGGGAAATTCAGCCGGATAATCCGGCCATCGTTCTGGGGGTTGATCCCCAGGTCGGAGGTCTGGATGGCCTTCTCAATGGCCTTCAGCAGGGACATGTCGTAGGGCTGGATCGTCAGAGTTCTGGGGTCGGGGGAGCCGACGTTGGCCACCTGGTTCAGCGGAGTGGGCGTGCCGTAATACTCCACCGTGATGCGGTCCAGCACGCCGGCGTTGGCCCGGCCCGCCCGGACGGCGGCAAAATTGGATTTGACCACCTCGATGGTTTTCAGCATTCTCTCTTCATAGCTGGCAATTTCAGGGCTGATACTCATGGCGGTTACTTCCTTTCTTCCTTTATTCTACTATTCTACGATAGTCCCGATCTTCTCCCCCATGACGGCCCGGTAGATGTTCTCCGGGTCCTTCAGGGCAAAGAGGAGGACGGGGATTTTGTTGTCCATGGACAGGGAGGTGGCGGTGGTATCCATCACCTTCAGGTGCTGGGCCAGCACGTCGTCATAGGTGATGGCGTCATACTTCTTGGCGGTGGGGTCCAGCTTGGGGTCGGCGGAGTAGACGCCGTCGATGTTCTTGGCCAGGAGAATTACATCCGCGTCGATCTCGGCGGCCCGGAGGACGGCGGCGGTGTCGGTGGAGAAGAAGGGATTGCCGGTGCCGCAGCCGAAGATGACCACCCGGCCCTTCTCCAGGTGGCGGATGGCCTTGGAGCGGATATAGGGCTCGGCCATGGCCTGCATGGCGATGGCGGTCTGCACCCGGACCTCCGCCCCCTTCTGCTCCAGCACGTCGGCCACAGCCAGGGCATTGATGCAGGTGGCCAGCATCCCCATGTGGTCGGCCCGGACCCGCTCCATGGCGTCCCCGCCGTCCTTGAGGCCGCGCCAGAAGTTGCCGCCGCCCACCACAACGCCTACCTGGACCCCCATGTCCACGCAGCGCTTGACCACGTCGCACACCTGACCAATGACATGAAAATCCAGCCCCCGGGAGGCCTCCCCCGCCAGGGCCTCGCCGCTGATTTTCAGCAATACCCGTTTATATTTTGGTTGAGCCATTCAAACCACTCCTGTCTTTTTTCTGAACCCTATTTTAATATATTTTTTACCGTTTGCATAGAGGGTAAGACAAACTTTTTCAAATTGTCCACAATTTACCCAGAGACGGAAATTGGGGGTTGCATTTTTCCCCCGGCTGTTGTATAATGCTGACAGACAACTGGATACGATGTCTTCAGGGCGGGGTGTAATTCCCCACTGGCGGTAAAGTCCGCGACCGGACACAGAAACGTGTCCGCTGACCCGGTGAAACTCCGGGACCAACGGTGATGATTTTTCCGGTAAGCGCCGCAGGCGCTCATCAGGGAAAAGCTTAGTCCGGATGGAAGAAGATGTGTGTAAAACAATACACGCGCCATTTTGGTGCGCGAAAGCACGCCTCCTTGTTTGTTTTGACACCTGGAAGACAGCGCTCTTCCAGCGGTCAAATACAAAAAAGGAGTGTTTTTTATGTCCAATCCCGCCACTGTCTCCCATTCCAGACGCGCCATCTCCACCCGGGCCATCACCGTCACCG
>JAAWPF010000086.1 GCA_022799835.1 Lawsonibacter sp.
GCCTTCCTGGCCGCAGCCCTGTTCGGCTCCATGGGCGCGGGCGACAAGCTGAAGCTCACCCCCTACCAGTCCGCCGCCGAGGCCGCCCAGGCCGTGGCCCGGGGCGAGACCCAGTTCGCCGTCTCCCACCAGTCCCAGATTCTGGAGACCTATCAGCAGAAGGGCGTGACTGTGGTGTGCGCCTTCGACGAGAACGACATCGCCAACGGCCCCTTCGAGGGCGTTGAGGGCGTGGGCCAGCACGGCTACCCCTACTTCCGCAACCGCTGCTTCGTCATGGCCCGCGCCGGCACCGACGAGGCCAAGGTGAAGGAGCTGAAGGAGCTCTACGGCAAGATCCTGGCCGACCAGGAGGTCGCCGACTGGCTCCACGACACCATGCTTCTGGAGGTAGACACCATGTCCGTGGAGGACGTGGAGGCCCATGTGGAAAACGTGAAGAATATCGTCAACGAGTATAAGGATATCGTTGCCGGCTAATCCGAACGCTGCGTATGTCATGCAGGGGATGGGATCGGGATCAGCCCCCGCCCATCCCCTGCTTTATTTTGAAGTCCGGAAAGGAGGTCCCCCTATGAGCAAATGGGTGGAGCAGTTTAACGGCCGTATGGATTCCTGGGGCCGGAAGCTGCATGAGAAAGAGATTCGTATCCCAGTCGATCTGGTGACTGGCGTTGTATTTTTCCTTGTGGGCCTCGGCGTTTTGCTGGTCATGCCGGACCAGGTGGCAATTTCCGAGAAGGACGTGGTGAACGGACGGGCCTTCCCCACGCTCCTGACGGTGGTAATGCTGCTGTGCTGTGCCATGCTCATCGGCAAGGAGCTGTATAAGCTGGCCACAAAGCAGCCCCTGAACTGGAAGGTGATCAACATTCAGGTGGAGATCAAGGCTCTGGTGATCCTGGGCATCCTGGTGGTCACCTATCTGCTCAGCAAGCTCACCGGCCTGTTTGTGGTGGGCGCGGTCTTCTGCTGTCTGGGCTTTCTGCTCTACTTCCGGTGCAGGAAGAGGTCCTACTACGTCATTACCCTGGTGCTGGCGGTGGCTATCTGGGCCGCTTTCCGCTTCGCCCTGGGCGTGGACTTTTAAGGAGGGGTACGGCTTATGCTTCAGCATATCATCCCGGCCACCGGCCTGCTGTTTACGCTGGAAAACATCCTGTGGATCAATATCGGCGTGTTCATCGGCTCGGTCTTTGCGGCCATCCCCGGTTTGAGCGTCATCCTGTGCGTCATCCTCTTCCTGCCCGTCACCTACTCCATGTCCGCCATCCCCGGCATGATGTTCCTGCTGGGCATCTACTGCGCCGGCGGCTACGGCGGCAGCGTGTCCGCCATCCTCATCAACACCCCCGGCACCCCCCACGCCGCGGCCACCATGCTGGACGGCCACCCGCTGTCGGAGCAGGGCCGCACCAAGGCGGCGCTGAAAATCGCCCTGTACGCCTCCACCTTCGGCGGGGTGTTCTCCGCACTGATGCTGCTGTTCCTGGGTCCCCAGGTGGCGAAAATCGCCGCTCAGCTGGGCACGGCGGAGTACTTTATGGTCTGCGTCTTCGGCCTGACCATCATCGCCGGCGTGTCGGGCAAGAGCATGATTAAGGGCCTGATCTCCGCCTGCCTGGGCCTGCTCATCTCCTGCGTGGGCTCCGACCCCATGACCAGCTACGACCGCTTTACCTTCGGTATCTCCCGCCTCTACCTGGGGCTGGACCTGGCCATCTGCCTCATCGGCCTGTTCGCCCTGGTGGAGATCATGGCCAAGGCGGAGCGCCGGCTGGACCGGCTCAACCTGGACGCCACCCAGATCAAGGACGACGGAGTCATTACCAAGGCGGAGTATAAGCGCATGGCACGGCCTGTGCTGCTCTCCTCCATCATCGGCGTGCTGGTGGGCATCATTCCGGGTACCGGGGCGTCAGAGGCCTCCTGGTTCAGCTACAACACCGCCAAGAATATGTCCAAGCACCCGGAGGAGTTCGGCCACGGCTCCGTGGAGGGCGTCGCTGCCGCCGAGTCGGCCAACAACGCCGTCACCGGCGCCACCCTGATCCCCCTGCTCACCCTGGGCATCCCCGGCGACGGCACGGTGGCCATTATGCTCTCCGCCCTGATGATCAACGGCCTGAACCCAGGCCTGAGCCTGTTCACCACCCAGGGGGACATTATGTACGCCATTATGCTGGGCCTGATTCTGGTGAATATCTTTATGTGCCTCCAGGGCAAGTTCCTCACCACCCTCTTTGCCAAGGTGGTATCTATTCCCCAGGAAATCCTCACCCCCATTATCGTCATTTTCTGCTTTGCGGGGGCCTACTCTGTCAACGGGAATTACTTCGATGTGGGCGTGGCCCTGATTTTCGGCATCCTGTCCTGGGTTCTGCGCAAGCTGGAGCTGCCCCCGGTGCCTATCCTGCTTGGCCTGGTGCTGGGCAGCATGACCGAGACCAACTTCCGCCGGGCCCTGCTCATCTCCAACGGCAATCCCGGCATCTTTTTCAGCAGCGTCTACTGCATCATCTTCCTGGTCCTCATCGTGGCGGCGGTGGGCACCATTGTCCGCGGCAAGATGAAGGAGCGAAAAGCCAACCCACAGAAGGAGGACTGACAAATGCCCAACAACATTATTTTCTACTTTACCGACCAGCAGCGCTGGGACACCTGCGGCTGCTTTGGCCAGCCCCTGGACATCACGCCCAATCTGGACCAGCTGGCCCGGGAGGGAGTCAAGTTTGACAATGCCTTCTCCCCACAGCCGGTGTGCGGCCCCTGCCGGGCCCTGTTCCAGACGGGCAAGTGGCCCACCGAGACGGGCTGCTTCCGCAACAATATCATGCTGCCCGCCGGGGTAAAAACCCTGGCCAACTACATCGAGGAGGCGGGCTATGAGACCGCCTACATCGGCAAGTGGCACCTGGCCAGCGACGGGGAGCTGGAGAAGCCCCCCAGGATTGACCACACCGTCACCGCCATTCCCCGCCAGCTGCGGGGGGGCTACACCGGCTTCTGGCGCGCCGCCGATGTGCTGGAGTTTACCTCCCACGGCTACGACGGCTTTGTCTTTGACGAAAACGACCGGCGTATCGACTTCAAGGGCTACCGGGCCGACTGCATCAACGACCTGGCCCTGGAGTTCTTCGACCAGTACGACAGGAAAAAGCCCTTCTTTATGACCATCTCCCAGATTGAGCCCCACCACCAGAACGACCGGAAGCACTACGAGGGGCCGGAGGGCTCCAAGGAGCGGTTCAAGGACTTTGTCCTGCCCGAGGACCTGAAGGCTCTGGGGGGCAACGCGGCAGAGGAGTACCCCGACTACCTGGGCCAGTGCGCCAGCCTGGACGAGAACCTGGGCCGCCTGGTAGCCAGGCTGAAGGAGAAGGGGCTGTATGAGAGCACGGTCATCATCTTCGCCTCCGACCACGGCTCCCACTTCCTCACCCGCAACCGGGATTCCCACCTCAACGGCTACGACGACTACAAGCGCTCCTGTCACGACGCGGCCCTCCATGTGCCCCTGGTCATTGCCGGCGGGCCCTTCAAGGGGGGGATCGCCGTGGAGGAGCTGGTGAGCACCGCCAGCCTGCCCAAGACGATCCTGGCCCTGGCCGGGGTGGATGTGGGAGACGCCATGATCGGGGAAAACCTCCTTGACGTGGTGGAGAAAAAGGACGATAATAGACCCAACGAGATTTTTGCGCAGATTTCCGAGAGCCGGGTGGGCCGGTGTATCCGCACGGCCCGGTATACCTACTCTGTCTACGCTCCCGGCGTTGACGGCGGGACGGCGGCGGCGGCGGACCGGTATGCCGACGACTTCCTCTACGACATGGAGAAGGACCCCTACCAGCTGAACAACGTGGTGGCCGACCCCGCCTATGTCCAGGTGAAGGAGGAGCTTCGGGAGCGGCTGCTGGACTGGATCCAGCGGGCGGAGGGAAATCGGCCCGAGATTACGGACTGAGGAGCTGCGCGGTTTGGCGAGGTGGGCGGCATGAAGGAGCTGGACGGAAAGTCAGAGACGGTCTATCTTTGGGTACGGGCCTATATTGAGGAGAATAAGTTTTCCAGCAGCACGAAAATCCCCTCGGAGAACACCCTGAGCCGGAAGCTGGCTGTCAGCCGGGAGACGGTGCGCCGGGCTCTGGAGCGGCTGACCGAGGAGGGGCTGCTCCTCCGGGTCAAGGGCAGCGGCACCTACATCAATAAGGAGGAAGCCCTGTCCTGGGAGCTGGGCGGGAGCGGCGGAAAGCTGAAAATCGGGCTGATTCTCCAGGGACAGGACGGGAACGCAAACTCCAGCCTGATGGAGGGCATCCGCAGTGTGCTGTCTCCCGACCAGGTGGATTTGCGCACCTTTCTAACAGACAACAAGTTTGCCAACGAGCGGCACTGCCTCCAGACCGTCATCAACCAGGGTTTTCAGGGCTTTATCGTGGATGGAGTAAAAGCCAGCCTGCTTAACCCCAACCTGGACTGCTACCAGAAAATCTACCAGAAGCGGATTCCTGTCATTTTTTACAACAACTATTACAAAAATCTGAAGTGTCCCCGGGTGGTAGTCAACGACCTGCGGTGCGCCGAGGAGCTGATTAGCCTGCTGATCCGGCAGGGGCACCGGAATATCGCGGGGATCTTTGTCTCGGACAACTACCAGAGCATTGAGAAGTTTCAGGGGATGGCGGCCACCCTCCAGAAAAACGGGGTGGAGTATCAGGACGACTATACCAAATGGTGCGTCTCCGACGAGGCCCACGATCTCAGCTTTGCCCGCTCCATCGACCGCTTCCTCAAGCGCCTGCCCCAGTGTACCGCCGTGGTCTGCTGCAACTACATGATCTACCGGCTGGTGCGGCAGGTGTTGGAGAAGCAAGGAAAGCAGGTGCCTGAGAACTGCTCTTTGGTGTGCTTCGACTATTCCAGCGAGGACTGGGAGGCGGAGGGAGTCACCTGCTCCGTCCACCAGGGCTACCGAATCGGGCAGGAGGTGGCCTCCCGGCTGACGCGGATGATCCAGAACCGGGACTGCGACGATTTGGGCTATACCTGTGTCCTGCCCCCGGAGATCTATGTGGGCCGGTCTGTCGGCCCCGCCGTAAAATAGACAGTGCGGGCCGCCCTTATGGGGCGGCCCGCATCAAAAGGAGGAGCTTCCATGCCGCCCCTGAGTATTTTGCTGAAGCCGGCTTCCAGCGGCTGCAACCTGCGCTGCACCTACTGCTTTTACGCCGACGAGGCCAGTATCCGCACCGTGCCCAATTACGGCCTGATGCCCCGGGAGGTGGGCCATGCCCTCATTGAGAAGGCGGCGGGGGCGGCGGAGGGCTCCATTATATTTCTGTTCCAGGGCGGCGAGCCCACTCTGGCGGGACTGGACTTCTACCGGGATTTTGTCTCCCATGTGAAAGAGACGGCCCCCGGCGGTCTGGCGGTCCAGTACGCCATTCAAACAAACGGGATGCTGCTGAACGGGGACTGGTGCCGCTTTTTTCAGGAAAACCGCTTTCTGGTGGGCCTGTCCCTGGACGGGAACCGAGCGTGCCACGACCGCTTCCGCCGGGATGGGACGGGAAAGGGTACCTACGACCGGGTGATAAAGGCGGCCCGCCTGCTGGAGGAGACCGGGGTGGAGTACAACGTTCTCACAGTGGTGACGGGCCATCTGGCCAAGCATATCCAGAGCGTCTTTTCCACTCTGTGCAAGGGGGGCTTCCGCTTTCAGCAGTACATCCCCTGTCTGGACCCCCTGGAGGAAACGCGCGGAGGCCAGGGTTATTCCCTGTCTCCGGAGCAATATGAGAGCTTTTTGAAGACCCTGTTCGACCTGTGGTATCGGGAGCTGAAGCAAGGCCGGTATTGGTCTATCCGGTATTTTGACAATCTGGTGTGGATGCTGGACGGGCACGCCCCGGAGCAGTGCTCCATGCGGGGGTACTGCGGTTTGCAGTATTTGGTGGAGGCGGATGGAAGCGTCTACCCCTGCGATTTCTATGGTCTGGACCAGTACCGGCTGGGGAATATTCTTTTAAACTCCTGGGCTGAACTGGACCAGGGGCGGGAGGAGCTGGGCTTTGTTGAGA
>JAAWPF010000087.1 GCA_022799835.1 Lawsonibacter sp.
GAGCAAAATCACCTTGTCGGCAAACTGGCCCAGGGTGGCAAAGTCGTGGGTGGACAGGAAGATGGACAGGTCGTACTGGGTGCGCAGCTCGTCCAGCATCTCCAAAAGCTGGTGCTCCCCCTCGATGTCCACCCCGGACAGGGGCTCGTCCAGAATCAGGATGTGGGGCACCGGCTCCAGGGCCAGGGCCAGCAGCACCCGCTGGAGCTGTCCCCCGGACAGCCCGCCCATGGGCCGGTCCAGGAGGTCCTCCCCGTGGACCCGGGCCAGACAGGAGGATGCCCGATTCCGGTACTTCTGGGGGATGGGCAGCCACACCGGCCACCTGGCGGTGGCGGCGGTGAAGAAGTCCAGCACTGACACCGGGTCCCCACGGTCGAAGTGGGGGGCCTGGGGGACATAGCCCACCAGAGGGCGGATGCCGCCGGTAATCTGACCGTCGGCCAGCCGGATGGCCGGGCCCCCGGCGGGGGAAAAGGTGATTTTCCCCTTGTAGCCCATTTGGCCCAGGATGCTGCGGAAAAGGGTGGACTTGCCCGCCCCGTTAGGGCCGATGAGGGCCGCGATCTCCCCGCAGTGGAGGTGGAAGGACACGTCCTCCAGGATGGAGTCCCCCTCCAGCCGGACGGACAGGCCCTCCAGCTTCAGGCAGCAGGAGTCGGCGCAGCTGGAGGCCAGCTTGCCGTGTTTGATCTTTCTCATAAATAATCTTCCGCCTCCCTGCTGTAAAAGCCGCTGAGAATTGCTTCCAAATTTCCGGTGATCCCGGAGCAATAGGTCTCCAAATCGCTGTCCGGGCCGTCCATGAGCATGGTCAGCCGGTCCACCCGGCATCCCGTCTCCCGGCGGATGGCGTTGGCCGTGGCGTCGGAGCCGTTGACCTCGGTGAAGATCACTGGGATACCGTACTCCTTTACCAGCTCCGTGATCTCCACAATCTCGTGGGCGCTGGCCTCGCTGCCCGCCTCCTCCTCGATGGAGGCCAGCAGGGGCAGGTGGAAAGCTTTCGCAAAATACTGGAAGCCGTCGTGGAAGGTAATCAGGCCGGGACCCCCCTGGAGCGGGTACTTCTCCACCAGCGTCCGGGTCTCTTCCTCCACATGGAGGAGAATCTTCTCCGTCCTCACGGCGTTGGTCTCATATTCGGCGGCGTGGTCCGGGTCCAGAAGGACCAGGCTGTTTCTCAGGTTGGCCGCCATGGTCCGGGCGTTGGACGGGTCCATCCAGTAGTGGGGGTCGAAGTGGCCGTGGTCGTGGCCGTTGTGGCTGTGGTCGTCCTCGTCGTGGTCGTGGGACAGGCTCTCCAGCAGCTCCACCCCCACTGAGCAGTCGATGACCGCCGCGTCGGAGGTCTTTAAGGCGTCCTCCAGAAAGTCCTCCAGCCCCGCGCCGTTGACGGCGATGACGTCGGCCTGTTCGATCTTCTTCATGTCCGCCATGGAAAGGGTGTAGTCGTGGAGGCAGCTGACGCTCCCTGTGTCCAGCCGCTCCACCGCCACACCCTCCACCCCCTCCGACAGTGCGGAGGCGAAGAGGTAGATGGGGTAGGTGGTGCAGACCACGGTGAGCCGGGCCTCCTCCCCGGAGGCGGGGGCACAGCCGGGAAGGAGAAACAGTGCCGCCAGCAGGGCGGCAGAAATTATTTTTTTCATTGGTTTCCTCGCTGCTTTTTTGGGATTGCTACAGTATAACTCAATTTTTTCCATTTGTAAAGTAGGGCAGGGGTAGAACCCCTGCCCTGCATGACCCAGCCTGAATTTTACCCCAGGTCCTCAATTTTCATCCGTTTCAGGTCCTCCACCGTATCCCGGCGGCCCTTGTAGTGCAGCCAGATGCCGCCGAATACCGCCGTGGGGATGTTGGTCACCAGAAAGACTGCGCCAAGGGTGAGGAGGGCTTTGACGGGGAGCTCGGTTTTCTCCGTCTCCCCCTTGGGGACGCCCTCCTGGGCGGGAACATTGGTATAGTTCTCCTCCTGGGCCGGGACCTCCGGCCCGGCGGGTCCCACATAGCTGGCCCCGCCGCTTACCAGGGTCTTGCCTCCTTCGAAGGTCAAGGCGGAGAACGCCCCCATGCTGAACACCATCATCAGGGACAGGGCCAGGGAGAGCCCCGGCAGAATCAGCCCCAGCTTCAGGCTCTTTTTGCACAGCCAGGCCTGGAGTGCCACCAACAGGGCGATGGGCAGAAAAAACAGAAGCAGCATGATTGGGAGCACGACAAGCCCCACGCCAAAATTAAACCCCATTACAATTCCTCCTTATTTTTCGTTTTCTTATACTCCGCGATGAGCAGCTTCGCGGTGTCCAGGTCCAGCTTCTCGTTCACCGCCAGTCGCTTGATGGTGGCGATGTAGGGGTCGGCGGCGGTGTCCTCGGTCAGCTTGATCTTCTGGATCAGCCGGTCCAGCCGCAGGCGCACCGTGGGATAGGTCACTCCGTACTGCCCCGCTACCTCCTTCAGCGACCCGGACGCCAGGACGAATTTTTTAATGAAGGCCACGTCCTCCTCCTCCAGCCCGGCCATCCACTCGGGCAGCAGTTCTATCGACACAGGCTGTCCTCCTTTCTTTTTCTCACGGCCGTGCCCCGTCCCTTGGACGGGGGATAACTGTAGTATACACTTTAATTTTATTAAAGTCAAGATTTAATTTTATTTTTTGTTTTGTTAAAAAATATCCCGCCTCCGGGGAGGCGGGTACAGGGGCGTCCTTTAGACCGCCCGTTGATGAGCGGACGGCTTCTGTTCATGTAGGGGCGGATGGTGTCCGCCCTTACGTGAATTTTCGCAGAAAAGAAAATTTCGTCTCCGAGCAGACCACCGCCACAAAGATAAGGGCAAAGCCCAGAATCAGGCGCAGGGTCACCGGGTCGCCGTAACAGATGACGGAGAAGAGCACGCCGAACACCGACTCCAGGGACAGGATCACCGAACCGGAGGCGGGGTCGGACCAGACCATGCCCACGTTCTGGAACAGCAGGGCCACGGTGGTGGCCATGACGCACAGGTAGGCCAAAGGGAGGAGGCAGGCCGGGTCACGGAGGGCGGCGGCGGGGAACTCCTCTGTCAGCAGGCCGCCCACCCAGGCGTAACCGGCGGCAAAGGCAAACTGGAACACGGTGAGCAGGGTGACATCCTTTCCCGGCGAGACCTTGGCCACCGCCACGATGTGGGCGGCGAAAAACAGAGCGCACAGCAAGGTGAGCCCATCGCCGGTGTTGACGCTGAACTCATCGGTGAGGGAGACCATGCCTACCCCCGTGACGCACAGCAGGGCGGCCAGGATGTTGTACCGGTCGGGCTTTTTGTGTATCACCGCCCAGGTGAGGAAGGGGACCAGGACGCAGTAGACCGAGGTGAGAAAGGCGTTTTTGGAGGGGGTGGTGAGGGCCAGGCCATAGGTCTGAATGGAGTAGGCCAGGCAGAGAAAGCCGCCGATGACCGCTCCCCGCCAAAGGTAGTCAGGGGTAAAGAGCTTCCACTTCTTCCGGCACACCAGGGCCAGCAGCACCGCCCCGGCGGTAAAGCGGATGGCCAGCAGATAGAGCACGGGCAGGAGATCCAAGGTGTTTTTCATAATAAAAAAGGACGTCCCCCAAATCAGGGCGGCGGCGAAGAGCATGGGCTTGGCCAAATGTTTCATGCGTTCAGAGGTCATGGAAATCAACTCCAGATTGTAAAATTGGTCTTTCTGTGGTAGGATGGCTCTGTGAGGCCAAAAAATCCAGGACGGGAGGGATATTTGTGAATTTGCTCACAAGAAATTTTTACGCCCGGGACACCCTTGCGGCGGCCCGGGACCTGCTGGGCCGGGAGCTGGTCCGGGTGTTGCCCGGAGGGACGCGGGTGTCCTGCCGGATCACAGAGACCGAAGCCTACATCGGCCGGATGGATAAGGCCTGTCACGCCTACGGCTATAAGCGCACCCCCCGCACGGAGACCCTCTTTGCACCGCCGGGGACGGCGTATATCTACCTGATTTATGGCATGTATCACTGCCTGAACTTTGTCACGGAGGAGGAGGGGGAGCCCGCCGCCGTCTTGATCCGGGGGGCGGAACCCGTCACAAACGGAGATATCATAGCACAAAACCGCTTTGGGCGCAAGCTGGAAAACCTGACGGCTTATCAGCGGAAAAATTTCCTCAACGGTCCGGGGAAGCTGTGCAGGGGGCTGGCGCTGACCAGGGAGCAGAATGGCCTGGATCTGACGGACCCGGACAGCGGGCTGTATGTCTGTGCCGGAAGCCCGCCCGGCCCCGCCGGCATCCGGGTCGGGAAGCGCGTTGGCATCGACTACGCCCAGGAGGCGGTGGACTTCCCCTGGAGGTTCTATCTTTAGAAAAACGGAAAGGCCCCCGGCGCGCCGCGCCGGGGGCCTGGTCTATGGGGAAAGTCAGCCGTCGATATCCACCAGGATGTTGTCGGTGCCGTGTTCCTCGAACTCGGCGATGTAGGCGTCGATACGGCTGGTGAGCTCGGCGTAATTGCTCTCGTCAATGGGGGCGTCGTCCATGTCCCGGCGGGCCAGGTCCTCGGCCAGGATCTCGAAAAAGACGTTGTTCTCATACTCCACGATGGCCTCGTGGATGCCCCCCTCTACAAAGGCCCGGGAGGGGACAATCTCGCCCTGATACAGCTCCGCCAGCTGGGGCATCCCCTCCAGAGCGGCCCGGCCGAAGAGCAGGCTCTCCACATGGTCGTAGTCGGCGAAGCGGTTGTCCCCGCGGGTGGAGTTCAAGATCCAATTTCCGATGTACACCAGGTCCAGCAGGCGGCGAAACTGCTTATTGCTTAATTCCAGATTCATGAGAGCTCCTCCTCTCCGACAGGAGACGATCATATCCTCCCGTCCAGGCAGACGGGAGGAGGCTGTCTACAGCTATTATAGCGCTGAAATGAAATTTGTCAAATGGAGAAACACGGCAAAATCACTTGTTTTTTCAGGTAAAATGACATACAATGAACAAGACCCTTTACAGCCGCGCTCAAACTGTGTATAATACCTCAGACTGACGGCCCCCGGGGCTGCCGGTGAGGAAAAACATGGCGGGAGGTCCACGATGGACAAGGAAGTGGTCATCTCCATCAAGGGGATTCAAAAGTATGAGGGCGCGCTGCCCGATGTGGTTGAGCTGGTCACGGCCGGCCGTCTGGTCCGGGAGGGGAGCAGCTACACCCTGTCCTATCAGGAGAGCGAGCTCACCGGGCTGGAGGGCACCCTGACCACCATCCAGGTGGAGGGGGAACAGGTCACCCTGATGCGGGTGGGGGAGTTTAATTCCCAGCTGGTGTTCCAAGTGGGGCGCCGGCACCTGTCGGTGTACAATACACCTTATGGCGCCATGTCGGTGGGTGTGCATACCCGCCACCTGCTGGCTGAGCTCAGCGACCGGGGGGGCGATATCGAGGTGGATTACTCCATCGAGGTGGACCACACCCTGGCCGGCCGGAACATCTTCCGCATCAGCGTCAAAGAGTCGGAGGGCGGCCTGGAGAGCTTAAAGCAATGACCGCAGGGGCGGCCTGTGGCCGCCCGCCGTATTCGGGTTTTCATGGGCGCCCACAGGCCGCCCCTACACACGGAATACAGAGAACGAGGTGCGAAACATGATAAATATGATTCAATCCGCCAAGGACCAGGTGGCCGAACTGACCCAGGCGGCCTATGAGCGGGCCGCGGCCGGGGGCGTGCTGCCCGCCGGAGCGGAGGTGAAGGCCACCATCGAGATCCCAAAGGACACCACTCACGGGGACTATGCCTCCTCCTTCGCCATGGCGGGGGCCAGGGCGCTGCACATGGCCCCCCGGGCTATCGCCCAGACCATCGTGGACAACCTGGAGCTGGAGGACAGCTACTTCCAAAAAGTGGAAATCGCCGGTCCCGGCTTTCTCAACTTCACCCTGGGCCCTAAGTGGTACGGGGAGGTGCTGTCCGCGATAGAGACCAGGGGGCCGGACTACGGCTCAGGCGCCGAGGGCGCGGGCCGGAAGGTGATGGTGGAGTTTGTCTCCGCCAACCCCACCGGCCCCATGCACATGGGCAACGCCCGGGGGGGCGTGCTGGGGGA
>JAAWPF010000088.1 GCA_022799835.1 Lawsonibacter sp.
GGTGGCGGGCCAGAAGCCCTGGTCCTTCTTCATGGAGGCGAAGTGGGTGGAGCCGGAGTCGAACCAGCCGTCCAGGGTGTCCTCCTCCTTGGTGAAGTGGACACCGCCGCAGTGGGGACACTTGTACCCGGCGGGCAGGATGGCGGCGGCCTCCTTCTCATACCAGGCGTTGGAGCCCTCGGCCTTGAAGAGCGCGGAGACGGCAGCAATGGTCGCATCGTCGCAGACCGGCTTGCCGCAGTCCTCGCAGTAAAATACGGGGATGGGCAGGCCCCACCGGCGCTGACGGGAGATGCACCAGTCGGAGCGCTCCTGGATCATGGAGATCATCCGGTCCTTGCCCCAGGCGGGCAGCCAGCGCACGTTCTCCGTGGCCGCCACGGCGGCGTCCTTGAAGGCGTCCACAGAGCAGAACCACTGGGGGGTGGCCCGGAAGATGATGGGGTGCTTGCACCGCCAGCAGTGGGGGTAGGAGTGGACGATGTCCTCGCTGGCGAACAGGGCCCCGCTCTCCTTCATGTCGGCCAGGATGACCGGGTTGGACTCATCGGTTTTCATGCCGGCGTACTTGCCGGCGTAGTCGGTGTGGCGGCCCCGGTCGTCCACGGGGACCACCATGTCGATCTTGTACCGCTTGCAGGTCTCGTAGTCGTCCGCGCCGAAGCCGGGGGCGGTGTGGACGCAGCCGGTGCCGGAGTCCATGGTGACATACTCGGCGGTACACAGCTGGGAGGTCTTGTCCAGGAAGGGGTGCTGGGCCAGCATATACTCGAAGTCGGAGCCGGTGAAGGTGGCGACAGTCTCATAATGTTCAATGCCGCCCACCTTCATCACCTTGTCCCGCAGGGCCTCGGCCAAAATATACATCTCGCCGTTGTCCGCCTTCACCAGCACATAGCTGTCCCGGGGGTGGAGGGCGATGGCCAGATTGCCGGGCAGGGTCCAGATGGTGGTGGTCCAGATGAGGAAGTACATCTTCGACACGTCCCCGTACTGCCCCAGCTTGCCCTGGTCGTCCTTCACCTGGAATTTCACGTACACGGTGGTACAGGGGTCGTCCTGATACTCGATCTCCGCCTCGGCCAGGGCGGTCTCGTCGTGGGGACACCAGTACACCGGCTTTAACCCCTTGTAGATATAGCCGTTCTTGTACATGGCCCCGAAAATCTTCACTTCTTCGGCCTCAAACTTGGGGGCCATGGTCAGGTAGGGGTTCTCCCAGTCGCCGATGACGCCCATGCGTTTGAAGCCCTCCCGCTGCACGTCCACATAGTGCTGGGCGAACGCATGGCAGGCGGTGCGGAACTCGGGGACCGACATGGCCTTGCGGTTGAGCTTGTTCTGCTTGATGATGGCCGACTCGATGGGCATCCCGTGGTTGTCCCAGCCGGGGATATAGGGGGTGAGGTAGCCCCGCATGGCGGCAGTGCGGGTGATGAAGTCCTTGATGGACTTGTTCAGGGCGTGGCCCATGTGCAGCGCGCCGTTGGAGAAGGGAGGGCCGTCGTGGAGGGAGTACAGGGGTTTGCCCTCGTTCTTTTTCAGCAGCTCGTGGTAGAGGTCCATCTCCTCCCACCGCTTGAGCATCTCCGGCTCCCGGGCGGGCAGCCCCGCCCGCATGGGGAAATCGGTCTTGGGCAGATTGATGGTCTTGTTGTAGTCCATTCGTAATTCTCCTTTGATTTATTACAATTTGTTTTTAAACGCTGTGCTCTACAGACCAGCTGTCCCCCACGGCAAGGCGGTACTCCTCCCACAGGGCGGGGTCGTCGGGGTGCATCTGGTTTTTGGGCAGGCCCAGCGCCGGTTTTTCCGCCTCCAGCGCCTGGTAACGCCGGTGAATCTCCGCCTCCAGGGCGTTGCGCGCCTGGAGCAGCTCCAGCAGCGGCGGGACGATCTCCTCCGCCAGAGACTGGAATTTTTCGGGGGTGTCTATAATTTTGATATCCATAAGCGTCTCCTTTCAGTCCACCAGCACCACCCGGTCCCGGGCGGGGAAGTGGATGCGCAGGCCCATTTTCCACAGGGCGAAGTACCCCCGGAAGGGGTTTTCCCGCCGGGTGTCGAGCATGGGCCATTGGAGGTAATAGGACAGGTCGTAGTCGCAGCTGATGTGGTACAGGGCTTCGGACAGCAGCCCGATATCCTCGCAGCCCTTCCGGTATTGCAGGTCCTCCTGATACCACTCGGTCAGGTCGTCCAGGTCCACCGTCTGGATGCCCTCTCCGGTAATCCACACCTGACGGACCTGCTCCTCAAAGTCCCGGCCCTCCTGGCCGGAGAGAAATTCGATCTCCGCGTCCTCGTCCAGGGGCGGGTCCTCGTCAAACTCCTCCACATAGACGCGGTTGATGGCCTTGACATAGGTCCGGGCGGCGTCGATGGCGGCCGGTTTGTTCTCCTCCGAGAACCGGGCGAAGAAGTAGGCGGCAAAAGCGGTCTGTCCGGTGGGAGTGGTGCTGGTTGCTGTGTCCCGGCTGACCTGGTCGATCTCCAGCAGCCCCCGGAGCATCTCCAGCCCCGGCGGACCGTAGAGGGCCAGAATGGGCCGCAGGCGGTCCAGATCGCCGCCCCGCAGCTCTTGAATCAGAAAAGGCGGCACCGCCTCCATCTCCAAATCGTACTCGTGCTCCTCAAAAATTTCCTTCAGCACCGGGTCCTGCTGGATGATCTCCGTCCAGCCGTCGGGCAGGTATTCCCGGCATTCCTCCAGCGTCATAAAACAACCTCCTTCGGGTTAAAAGCAATAGTCCCGCCGCCAGCGGTCCCCATGCAGACTGTCGCAGGACACCTCGTCAATGTGCCACTCCTCCGCCTCGCGTTTGAGGACAAAGCGGTATTTTTGAAAATAGCCATAGCATTGGGCGTCGTGCCCGCCGCGTTTCGCGTCCTCCACCAGATAGCGCACATCCGGGTCGGACAGGTCAAAGGGCACGCTGTCCTCGCCGGGGACCAGCTGCGCCGCCGCTTTCCCGGCGCTTTTCATGGTGACAGACAGTGTGCAGCCGGTATTCACGCAGTTAAATGAGGAGGGAAAGTGCTCCGCGTGGAGACAGTCCCGCCGCTGGGCAATCAGCTTTTGGGTGCAGTGGGGGTCCAGCAGGGCGGCGAAGCGGAGCTTCATCTCCTCTTTCCAGTCTTGGATGTCGGTAAATTCCCTGCGCGCGCCGTCCCTAAACTCGATCACCTGTCCCTTTTTGCACAGGCGGGTGTACTGCGCAAAACTCTTATTCTCCATGGCCGCCAGCTCCCGCAGCAGTGCCGCCAGCGCCTGGGCGGCCGCCTCAGCCGCGGGGTGGAATTTCTCAGGGGTGTCAACAACCTGAATAGAGACCGAATTCATTTTTGACCGCTCCTTCCTCAAAAATAAAAACGCCTCTGTCTCTGCAAAGAGACAAAGGCGCGAACCTCTGCGGTACCACTCTTTTTGCCGGGAAATCCCGGCCGCTCAAGCTGCCCGGTAACGGGGGCGTCCGGAGGGGCCTACTTCTGCCGTTCAGCCCTCAGCTCCAAGGTGATCTTCGCCGCTCCCTCCCGTCCGCCTTGCACCAAACGGCGGCTCTCTTCGCGTCTTGGGGGCGGGTACTCTCCTTTTCCGCGCATTTTGCATCATGTGACCCATATCTTATCCGGTTTTGTCCGGGTTGTCAAGGGGCGTTTTAAAATAGGAATGTTTTATGTAGGGGCGGCCTGTGGCCGCCCGTTCCCTAATTGACAAAACTAACCTTCTCTGCGGGCGGCCCCTATTTCCTTTAGCAATCCTGATTCTGGGTAAAATCCAGGAGATGAAAGAGGCGTTCTTCTCTAGGCGGGTCGCCGCCAGCGGCCCACCAGCCTGCGGCGAAGGAAATCCGCACCATAGAGAACAGGTAATTTTCGGCCTCGCCGTACTCATGCCGGGCGAGGAACTGGGAAAAGGCGTCCTCAAAATCATTGCTCTGCATCATAATTACCCTCTTTCTATAAAGCGATTATAGGCGATAAATAGCGAAAAGTCAATATAAAATCTTATCTGGTGGTATATTATGAGCGGGTGAAAATAAATGAAGCCGTTAAAAACGAAAATCAGCATTACGCTTGACGACCCTGTTTTAGCAAAGGTAAAGTATCTGGCAGAAC
Organism: Lawsonibacter sp.; assembly: GCA_022799835.1. Lineage (GTDB taxonomy): Bacteria > Bacillota > Clostridia > Oscillospirales > Oscillospiraceae > Lawsonibacter. The sequence continues at coordinate 4,120 of JAAWPF010000088.1, forward strand.
TGGAAGATCGTTCTCTGTCCAGCTATATCAACCTGGTACTCCGGGAGCATTTAAGAGAAATAGAGGAAAAGGATTCGGAAAGATAAGCGGCCTTGAAGAGAGAAACCTCTCGTCCCGCCGCAGCGGCAAAGCTTTCCCCTTTAGGGGAAGGTGGCACGGCGAAGCCGTGACGGATGAGGTCCTCTCGTCCCGCCCGCAGGCGAAAAGGCTCCCTCTTAGAGGGGGGCTTGAGGCATTCTTCTTCCCCGTCCCGCCCGCGGCGTCTGACCTCCAGATTTTCAATACGATTACTCCGAAAAAAGGAGCATTTCCCCTTGACACGGGGGAAAAACTAGCATACAATGATAACTCACAAAGCGCTGACAGGGAACAGTACCGCACAGCGGGATTCAGAGAGAGGATGGCCGGTGCGAGTCCTCCGAAGCTGGGTTGGGAAGGCGCCCTGGAGCGCGGACAGGAAATGGTCCGCCGGCCCCCGCCGTTACCGGGTCAGAGTGTCCCCCCATGGGGAAATTCAGGTGGAACCACGGACAATCTTGTTCGCCCTGAGCCAATGCGGCTCGGGGCGTTTTTGTTTGGAAAGGGGTGATTTTATGACCGAACAGCACAAGCAGCGGGCCATTGAGACAGTGAAAAATATTTTGCATGTCCTCCACGAAAAGCGGTATGAGAATCTGCCCTCCTGCGTGGACGAGATGGAGTGGGACGACACGGAACAGATCCGGGAGTGCATCCAGGGCACCCTGGAGATGAACGGCTTTGATGTTTTTGACGAGTACGGTGTGCCCTGTAACTTTAAGCCTCAGTATGAGTACCACAACGAGATTATGTTCTTTGAGTACAAGGACGGCAGCGGCTTCGCGGTGGACTACGAGATGACCTCCGGCGGAGAATTAACCTATCTAACGTTGCAGCTTGAGTTTTTGTACGAAAACAGCGGATTAAAGAGCGTTTTCCGCACTATCGACCCACAATAAAGGAAAAGGAGTTTGCCCAACATGAAAAACAGCGAAAAGACCATGGAAAAAATCGTGGCCCTGTGCAAGGGCCGGGGCTTCATCTTCGCCGGCAGCGAGATTTACGGCGGACTGGCCAACACCTGGGACTACGGCCCTCTGGGCGTGGAGCTGAAAAACAACGTCAAGAAGGCCTGGTGGAAGAAGTTCGTCCAGGAGAACCCCTACAACGTGGGGCTGGACGCCGCCATCCTGATGAACCCCCAGGTGTGGGTGGCCTCCGGCCATGTGGGCGGCTTCTCCGACCCGCTGATGGACTGCAAGGAGTGCCACGAGCGCTTCCGGGCGGACAAGGTCATCGAGGACTGGTGCCAGGAGAACAGCTTCGACCTGGGCCACAGCGTGGACGCCATGAGCCAGGCCGAGATGAAGGCCTTTATTGAGGAGCACAAGATCGTCTGCCCCACCTGCGGCAAGTTCAACTGGACCGATATCCGCCAGTTCAACCTGATGTTCAAGACCTTCCAGGGGGTCACCGAGGACGCCAAGAACACCGTCTACCTCCGCCCCGAGACCGCTCAGGGCATCTTTACCAACTTCGTCAACGTCCAGCGCTCCACCCGGCGGAAGCTGCCCTTCGGCGTGTGCCAGATCGGCAAGTCCTTCCGCAACGAGATCACCCCGGGCAACTTCATCTTCCGCACCCGGGAGTTCGAGCAGATGGAGTTGGAGTTTTTCTGCCAGCCCGGCACCGAGCTGGAGTGGTTCGCCTACTGGAAGAACTTCTGCCACCAGTGGCTGCTCGATCTGGGCATCAAGGAGGAGAACCTGCGCCTCCGGGACCACGACCCCGAGGAGCTGAGCCACTACTCCAACGCCACCACCGACTTCGAGTTCGCCTTCCCCTTCACCGACTGGGGCGAGCTGTGGGGGGTGGCCA
>JAAWPF010000089.1 GCA_022799835.1 Lawsonibacter sp.
CGGCTACCGCCACACCCGCAACTTTAAAAAGTACGCCCTGCGGCTGCTGGTCTTCGCCTGCCTGGCGGAGTATCCCTACTATCTCCTGTTCGGCTTCCACGGGAACATCATGTTTACCCTGCTGCTGGGACTGCTCACCCTGCGGCTGATGGACTGGGGCAACGAAAAGAAGGCCGGGCTGGGGTATTTGCTGTCCGCCGGGGTGGTAATTGCCGCTGAACACTTCGCGCTTGCTGAGGGCAAAGGGCGCTACATCCTGCTCATTCTGGTCTTTTATCTCACCGAACAGTGGCCGGCCCGGAAAAAGGCCCTGCTGTGGCTGTTTCTCATGCCCCTGTCCCGGTATGGGCTGATTTGGATGTTCTTCTCTGAGCAGCTGTTTACCTATCGCTGGTTCCATATGCTGTGCGTCAACGCCGTGGGACCCCTGCTGGGGGTGGCGTTCACCTTTTTCTACAATGGCAAAAAGGGGCCCGCTTTCCCTGGGGACAAGTATCTGTGGTACGTCTTTTACCCCGCCCATCTCCTGCTGCTGGGGCTGGCGCAAAAGGCGCTGTTGGGAGCGTAGCAAAAAGGAGCGGCAGAGCCGCTCCTTTTTTGATTACAGCGCTTCCTTGACCTTGGCGGCCTTGCCCACGCGGTCGCGCAGGTAGTACAGCTTGGCGCGGCGCACCTTGCCCTTGCGGACGACCTCCACCTTCTCCACGGAGGGGGCGTGCAGGGGGAATACTTTCTCCACGCCGATGCCGTAGGAGATACGGCGGACGGTGAAGCTCTCCTCGATGCCGCCGTGCTTCTTGGCGATGACAGTGCCCTCGAACACCTGGATACGCTCACGGCTGCCCTCTTTTACCCGCAGGTGGACGCGGACGGTGTCGCCGATGTTCACCTTGGGGGGCTCAGCCTTTGTGTACTTCTCGGTAAATGCTTTCATCAGATCCATGTTGTTTTCCTCCTGTTGTATAGGCGTTCATTCCGGCCTCATGTTCCCCTCCGGGGACGCCGCAGAGGACCGCCCGTTATTCAGACCAAAATAGTTTACCACAGGAGTTTCCAGATTGCAAGGACTTTTTACACTGATTTATAAACTTCTTCGTGGACCTCCGACAGGCGGACCTCCACCTTCGGGAAGGCCTCGGACAGCCACCGCGCCATAGGGGCGCACACCACATTCTCCGTGGGGAAGTGGCCGGCGTCCAGCAGATTGAGCCCCAGGGCCTTGGCGTCCAGGAACTGGTTGTACTTCAGGTCAGAGGTGACGAAGGTGTCGCAGCCTTGGGCGATGACGTCCTCCATCATGGAGCCGCAGGCTCCGCCCCCCACCGCCACCTTCCGGACAGGCTTTCCCCCACTTACGACGCGGACACAGGCGGAACCCAGCTTCTCCTTCACAAAGGCGGCGTACTCCCTGGCGGACAGGCCCGGCCGGTGAACCGTGCCCACCCGGCCGATGCCATAGGGACGGCCCCGGACGTCCACCCCCTCCTGGCACAGCTGGCCGATCTCTGTCAGCTCCAGCGCCTCGGCCAGGCAGTCGTTGACCCCCCCGAGTGCAGCGTCCAGGTTAGTGTGGGTACAGATGGCAGCGATTTTGTTCTCAATCAGCTCCAGCAAAATTTGTCCAACAGGGGTTGCGTCGGTGATCTGCTTCACCGGGTCAAAGATGACCGGGTGGTGGGCCACGATCAGCTCCGCCCCCCACCGGGCGGCCTCCGCCACCACCTCCCGGGTGATGTCAAGGGCCACCAGAAGCTTTGTGACCTCCTGCTCCCTCCGGCCCACCAGGAAGCCGGAGTTGTCGAAGCTCCACTGGGTGTCAAAGGGGGCAAAGGCATCTATACATTGGATAATATCTATGCTTGTTGACATACTTCCCACTCCTCCTTCATTTTGGCAAGGCCCTCCCGGACCTCCTCCAGCGCCCGCCTCCGGGGGAGGACCTCCTCCCCCCGGCTCCGGGCCATGCCCTCCAGGGCCCGGCCCGTCCGGGCGATCCACATATCCAGCCACTCCCCCCGCAGAGGGTCACTGTTATTTTTCCCCGCCCAAAGCTCCGCCGGAGACAGAGGGGGCATCTCCCCCGCCCGTACCAGCAGAGCGGTGTAGAGGGTGTCCCCCTCCTTGGCCAGCCGCTCCTCCTCAATGCAGAAGCCGTTGGCCTGGAGCCAGCCCCGCAGCTCGGGCATAGAGGACATCGGCTGCAAGATCAAGGGCATCCCCCGCTCCCGGGTCCAGAGGGCGGCGGACAAAATGGCGGCGATGGTCTCTCCGCCCATGCCCGCGATGGCCACCGCGTCCGTCTCGTCGGGACGGATACCGGACAGGCCGTCGCACAGGCGGAAGGCCACCTTTCCGGTCAGCCCCGCCTGACGCACGGTCTCCTTAGCCCGAGCTAAGGGACCCTGACGCAGGTCGGCGGCAATGGCAGAGGGGATCTTTCCCTCCCCAATCAGGGCGGCGGGCAGGTAGGCGTGGTCAGTTCCCACATCGGTCAGCCGGACGCCCGCCGGAATCAGTTTCCCCACCATCCGCAGCCGGGGTGTCAAGTCAATCCTCATCGTCCCTCCGCTCGGATGGCCATACAGATCGCCTGGGCGAAATCCTGTACGGCCTGTTTCCGCTCCTCATTCAGGAAAGGCTCCGCCCTGCCCCGGTCCCGGCGGCAGAACATCCCCATGTACTCCAGCCCTCCGTGGCGGCAGAAGCGCTTCAGGCCCTCCTCCCACAGGTCGGCCCCCTTCTCCGGGGGATAGCCGCAGGTGGCGATGGCGGCCAGCCGCTTTCCCGCCAGCAGCTTGGGACCCTTGACCGTACCGTAGTTCTTGGTTCCGGCATAGACAGCTCGGTCCAGCAGGGCTTTCATGGGGGCGGTGCAGAAAAAGGTATAGATAGGGGTGGCCGGAATGACGACATCGCAGTCCAGCACAGACTGGAAAATCTCCTCAAAGTCGTCGTCCTGGACGCAGCCCAGGCCGTCCAGACAGCTCTGACAGGCCATACACCCCAGGCAGGGATTGACGGTCTTGTCATAGAGGGAGATCACCTCCGTCTCCACCCCCATTGCGGCGCACTCCTCCAGAAAGGGAGCCAGCAGCGCGGCGGTATTGCCCCCGCTCCGGGGGCTGCCCATCAGAACACAGAACTTCATCTGTACCACCTCATAGAACATTTGTACTTATCATAGCACAAATCATCCCATCTGTAAAGAGCAAAATAACCGCCCTCCGGAGGAGGGCGGTCCTGTTTCTTACTTGCCGATCAGCTTATTGACCTGGGCCAGCAGCTCGTTGACATCCACGCCGTGGACCATGCAGGCCTTCTCCACGGTCTCGCCCTGGGAAGCGGGGCAGCCCAGGCAGTGCATTCCGATCCCCATAAAGATGGGAGCGGCCTGGGGGGCGATTTTCAGGATATCGCCAATCACAGTGTCTTTGGTAATGGTCATAGTTGCATTCCTCCGTTTTTCTTTAGGATGGGGATAGTATACCCTATCCTCCGACTTTTTGCAATGAATTTTTTTCTTCCGGGGAGCGCTGTGACATCGCCTCACACCCTTTCCGCCGCTCGGTACCTCATCGCTTTACCATACAGGAACATGTAACAGACCGTCCTCCAGATGTCTTGGCGTGGCATAATCAGATTTACCAGCCCGCTGGGTATTGGCTTTTGCCTTTGGGGACAAATCAGTCCCCTCCTGATGTACATTATGGGTACATGTAACGGGAATGTCACGTGCTTAAAAGAAAAAGTCCACCTTTCGGCGGACTTTTTTCCTGGCTTTTTTATCAGCCCTGCTGCTCACGCATTTTGGCGAAGCAGTCGCTGCAATAGACGGGGCGGTCGGACTTGGGCTCGAAGGGCACCTTGGCCTCGCTGCCGCAGGCGGCGCACACGGCGGTGAAGTACTCACGGGGGCCGCGGGCGGCGTTCTTGCGGGCATCACGGCAGGGCTTGCAGCGCTGGGGCTCGTTCTGGAAGCCGCGCTCTGCGTAGAACTCCTGCTCACCGGCGGTGAAGGTAAACTCCTGGCCGCACTCTTTGCATACTAAAATCTTGTCTTCGTACATGGATATTCCCTCTCTTTGACTTTTGCCCGGCACTTGGCCTGGGCGTGTGATATTGCGATCAGCTCTCGCTGGATACGCCGGAAAAAATTACAGGGCCGTTTTGCGGCGGATACGCTGGATGGCGTTGTCCACCGACTTCTGTGAGCGGCCCACCCGCTGGGCGATCTCCGCGCAGGAGAGTCCGCTCAGGTATGGGGGGAGGATCTGTGCTTCAAATTTAGACAACCGGCCCTTGAGCGCCTCCAGGCGCTCTCTCAGTTCCTCTCTGCCGATGACCACGTCCTCCGGGCTCTCGGCACTGGAAAACAAGTATGCGTTGGTTCCGTCAAAAAGAGGGGGCTCGTAGGAAACACTGTGATTCAGGGGGGCGTGCTTGCCGCCCTGAGCCGCCCGAACGGCGGTCAGCATTCGGCTGCGCACGCAGATTTCCGCATAGGTGCGAAAGGCTGCATCCCGCTTGGGATCAAAGCTCCGGATGGCGGTGAGCAGGCCCAGCATCCCTTCCTGGATCAGGTCCTCGCTGTCGCCCCCCGCCAAAAACAGGGGACGGGCGCAGACCCGAACCAGCCGGTTATACCGGCGCACCAGCTCTGTTTCCGCTTGAGGGTCGCCCTGAGCCGCGCTCAGACACAGCGCCTCATCCGAGGGGTGGGGAGTCTGTTCCATTCTTATTACCTCGGCTATCCTGTATCATAAACAAAATGTTCAGATTTGTCAAGGGTTTTCCTAAAAAAGTTTGTTAAAATTTCCAGCCACCCATTTTCCGACTGAAAAAAGTCTGATTTTCACAGTTGAGGAATCAAATCGGCCAGCCGCCGGGCAGTCTCCTGGGCCTGCTTTTCCGTCTTGGCTTCCACCATCACCCGCATCAGTGCCTCGGTGCCCGAGGGGCGCACCAGCACCCGGCCCTCGCCGGCCAGGGCCTCCTCCTCCCGCTGGACAGCCTGGGCCAGCAGGGGGCTGGCCATAGCAGCCTTCTTCACGTCGTTGTCGGCCACGGGGATGTTAATAAGCACCTGGGGATACCGGGGACAGGCGCCAAAGACCTCGCTGGCCTTTTTGCCGCTCTCTTTCAGCAGGGCCAGAATTTGCAGGGCGGTGAGCTGGCCGTCGCCGGTGGTGGCGTGCTCCAGGAAGATGGTGTGGCCTGACTGCTCCCCGCCCAGGCGGTAGCCCTTCTCCACCATCCGTTCCAGCACGTTTCGGTCTCCCACGTCGGTGCATTCCAGGGCGATTCCGTTTTCTTTCGCGTAGACGTGGAAGCCCAGGTTGGACATAACGGTGGCCACCACCGTGTCCCCAGGCAGCTCCCCCTTGCTCTTCATATCCAGGCCGCAGGCGGCCATAATCTGGTCGCCGTCAATAAGATTGCCCAGCTCGTCTACCGCCAGACACCGGTCGGCGTCCCCGTCGAAAGCGATGCCGATATCGTAGCCCCCGGCTTTCACCATGGCGGCCAGGGAATCCATGTGGGTGGAGCCGCAGCGCTCGTTGATGTTCACCCCGTCGGGGTCGGCGTTGATCACATCGGTGCGCAGCTTGGAAAAGCGGTCAAACAGCCGGGCGGCGGTGGCGGAGGCGGCGCCGTTGGCGCAGTCCACCAGAACGCGCAGGCCCCCCAGGGTGGAGTCGATGGTGGACTCCAGATGGTCAATGTAGTCCTCGCTGGCTTTCGGGGCCGCGTAACTCACCTTGCCGATGCTGCCGCCGGTCTTCATAGGCACGTTATTGGAGCCAAAGAGGACGATGTCCTCAATCTTCTCCTCCAGCTCGTCAGACAGCTTGAAGCCCTTGCCGTTGAAAATCTTGATGCCGTTGTGTTCAAAGGGGTTGTGGCTGGCCGAGATGACAATGCCCGCGTCCGCCTCCTCGTCCACCGTCACCCAGGCCACCCCGGGGGTG
>JAAWPF010000090.1 GCA_022799835.1 Lawsonibacter sp.
CCAGGGCTTTGCCCTGGACCCACCGCCCTTTGAAAAGGGCGGCCCTAAACTTTGCTTTTTGGGGCAAGAACAGAGGGGAGACGGCCATAAGGTCGTCTCCCCTCTGTTCTTTTGCCTGCCGGTCAGCCGGAAAATCTGGCGGCCCGGGCCGCCGAAACGCTCCAGGTGACCCAGCGCCCGCAGTCGTCCGCGGCCATCTCCCCGGCCCACCGGAGGACCTCGGCGTCCGGCCCGTCCATGGCGCCGGCCAGCGCGGAAAGCCCGTCATAGCCCTGCCGGCTGTAGAAAAGGGCCGTCACCGCGCTCCCGGACAAATTCCCCCGCTCCACCTGCCAGGCGTTGTACCGGGCGGCAATGTTGTCGATATTGGCGTAGTTGAGCAGCAGCCATCCTGCCAGGGCGATGGGAGCCGCCGTCCGGAAGAATCGGAATTCCCGCCGCCAGACCTTCCGCACAATAAGGGCCAGGGCAACAGACAGCATCCCCATGCCCCAGTAGGTGAGGCACCGCTTGAAGGACAGGCCGTAGACGGAGACATACAGCGTCATCCGCCACCCGGCGGATGCCAGCAGCACCGCTGTCAGTCCCACCAGAGCCGTGGAGAGAACCCGGAGCCGCTTATCCTCCCGGCACAGCCACACCGCCGCCAGAATCACCGCCCCGTTGAACCCCGCCAGTCCCACCAGCTGGAAGAAGCCGCTGCGGGCGTACTCGGCGTAGGAGATGCCCACCCTGGCCAGGTAGCTCTTGTCACCGAAGAGGGCGGCGGACTGGACCGCCAGGAACAGGACGTACAGCCCGTCCAGCGCCCCCAGCAGCATCACCGCCGGGAGGGGGCTCCGGCCTGCCCAGGCCCTTTCGGCCCTCGGCTTCTGCTCCGTGTGGGCGGCGAAGTACAGCAGGGAAAAGCAGAAGGGCGTCAGGAGCACCGTCAGCATCAGCCGCACCGGCCCCTCGCTGAAGCTCACATCCAATTTCCCCAGCACATCCCCGGCTACCATGGCAAACACCGCGTCCGCGTCCATGAGCACCGCCGTCACGATGCCCAGCACCGGCAGCGTCACCGCCAGGCCGATGAGCACCGGCAGGCTGCGGGCAAAGCCCTTCCCCCCTCTCTCGGCGCGCAGGGTGTCGTACAGCGCGCCGCACCGGACAAAGGGGCCCTTGATGAGCAGCCACAGCCGCTCCGGGAGCATCCCGGCCCGGTCCCAGGCCAGCCGCCCGCCCCCGCACAGCTCCCAGGTATGGACCGCCACGAGCAGGACCAGCGCCCCGCTGTTCCAGAACCGGAGCCACTGGTTGGAGAAGACGGCAAAGGTCAGCGCCAGCAGAGCCGCGGCCCCCATAAGGACCCGATTGACCCGACGCTCCATACCGCCGGTCCCCCGGTAGAGGAAGAGAACCGCATACCAGGCGGCGGTAAGCAGCGTAATTCCCAGCCCCGGCAGGACCCGCCAGCTCCAATCCCGCAGAAAACTCACCCCCAGAAAGGCCAGGGCCGCCGACAGCCACACCAGCCGCCGCTCCCGGGCCCCCACCTTCCACGGCTCCCGGGAAGGCGGCGCGGCGGGAGGGACCGCGGGTATCTGGGGCATCCCGGTATTGGATTCTGTCATCGTGTCATCCCTCCTGTTCAATAATTTGCAGTTGATCCAGGCGGAGCTCGCTGTCCATCTCATAGATCCCCTGATAGGGCTGTTCCAGAAACAGCCTCGTGCCCTCCCGGTAGAGGAACACTGTGCCGGCGCCGCCGGCCCGGAAGCCGAAGTCGATCCGCGCCAGCCCGGCTCTCTCGGCGGGGATGTCCTGTACGCTGGGCCGTCCGGTATTTTCCTTGACGGACCGCCGGAGCAGGTCCAGAAGCCGGGCAATCGAGTCCCCGCCGGTGACGGTCAGGTCCAGCTGATCCACGGTAATGGTGACGCTCTCCAGGTCCTCCGCCGCTGGGAGGACCAGCTTCCCGGCGGACAGCACGCCGCAGGAGGTCAGAAGCAGCAGAGCGGCAATCGCCCCCGCCAGCCGCGTTTTCATCGTGTTCCTTCCTCCTCCGGCACATATTCCAGGATATCCCCCGGCTGGCAGTCCAGGGCCTGGCAGATGGCCTCCAGGGTGGAGAAGCGCACCGCCTTGGCCTTGTTGGTTTTTAAGACGGACAGGTTGGCGATGGTCACCTCCACCTGCTCCGATAGCTGGCTCAGGCTCATTTTCCGCTTGGCCAGCATGACGTCCAGATTGACCACAATCGGCATTCCACTCCCCTCCCTATATGGTCAGATCGTTCTCCGCCTTCAGGTCGGCGGCCTTCAGCACCAGATGGCTCAGCAGGAACGCCGCCAGGGCGATGGCCAGCCCTACCACGCACACCGCCGTCCCCAGCAGCCACACAGGGGAGCCCGCCAGGATCTCCAGCGTCACCGTCCCAACGGCACAGTAGCCTGTGTCCAGCAGGGCGCAGAAGCCGATGCCGCTGAGCCAGCGGGCGTTTTTGTGGCAGAAGGAGTTGTCCCGCCCGATCTCCGTGCAGATTTTCCAGAACAGCACCAGGGCGATGACAATGGGCGCCGCGCTGACGCTGACCGCCGCGATCCCCGGCGCCACCAGCCACGCCAGCTCCGGGAGCCGCGCCCCGGCCTCCTGTATCCGCGTGGGAAAGATCTCAACGTACCATACCGCCACCAGCACCGCCAGAAACAGGATGGTCCCCTTCAAGGTCCGTACCAGTCCTACACGCTTCATATCGAAGCCCTCCTTCCAGATCTTGCCCACATGATACCAGCTTGATTTCCGTTTGTCAATATATTTTTATTGTTTTTCGATAAAACTTTTTTCTTTACCCAAAACAGACATTGTGCTATAATAGGAACCATCAAGAATCAGCGGGAGGGCTTGCTATGACCATCGGACTGGCCTACGCCATGGGCGGGGAAATTGAGAGCATTCTGAACACCACGGACGCCAAGCTGCTGGAGACAGTGTGCGGCGTATCCGTCTATGAGATCGAGCCGGGGCTGCTGGCCTACCTGGGCGGCGTGGGGAAGGTGAACGCCGCTATGGGCGCGCAGCTGTTTATCGACCGGTACCACCCGGACTGGCTCGTCAACGCCGGCGTGGCCGGGAGCTTCCTGGATTTGTCCATCGGGACCATCGTGTTGGCCGATTGCTTCGTCCAGCACGACGTGGACACCACCCCCATGGGGGACCCCATTGGGCTGGTGTCTACAGTAAACAGGGTGGACTTCCCCACCAGCGAGACAGAGCGGCTGAGCGGCATCCTGACTGCCCAGGGCGTGGAGCACAGGGTGGGAAAGGTGGCTACCGGCGAGGTGTTCATGACCAAGGGGGAGCGGGCGGACTGGGTGGCAAGGACCTTCGCGCCTGCCCTCTGCGAGATGGAGGGCGGGGCCATCGCCCAGGTGTGCCTGCGCAACGGGGTGAAATTTACCGCGCTGAAATCCGTCTCCGACCGGCTGTGCCAGGAGAACAACGCCGAAGAGTTCTTCAATTACGCCGAGGCGATGGAGAAGCTGAATGGCATTGTCTTACCCTTCGCCCGCGCGCTGAGGGACGGGAAATAATCATAAAGGAGCAACGACTATGGAACGAATCGCAAGCTTTCAGGTGGACCACAACAAGCTGGAGCCGGGGCTGTACCTCTCCCGCCGGGACGGGGAGGCGACCACCCTTGACCTCCGCTTCAAGAAGCCCAACACCGGCGATCTTCTCTCCAACGCGGAGATGCACTCCGTGGAGCACGTCATCGCCACCCTCCTGCGCAGCGGCAGGGCCAAGGACGCCATCATCTACTTCGGCCCCATGGGCTGCCAGACCGGGTTCTATCTGCTCTTTGACAGCCGCCAGCTCACCGACGGGCAGGCGGTGGAGCTGGTAAAGGAGACCTTTGCCGCCGGCGCGGCCTTCGACGGCCCCATGCCCGGGAAGAGCGCCGCCGAGTGCGGGAACTATATCAACCTGGATATTGAACTTGCCAAGGCCCAATGCGGCTTTTACAGCGAGCTTATCAGGGACTGGTCCGAGGCGAAGCTGGCCTACTGAATGTTGAGAAGCCTGACAAACGGGCCGGCCCCCGCAAACCGCCATTAAGGGCCGCCGCCCTCTGCAATCTTGACGGCCGCAGGAAAAACCGCAGGAATATTCCGTCAGCTCTTCACATATGCTGGAGCGTCGGCACAGGGGACATCCCCGCCGAACTACCAATGAGGTGAACGTACATATGGAAGAGACCTGCAACCTTGTCCAGCTCCGGGGCGCCGCCGCCGGTGAGCCCGTCCTGTCCCATGAGAACCACGACCAGCGGTTCTATCGCTTCCCCTTCTCCGTCCAGAGGCTCTCCGGCCAGGCGGACGTCCTCTACGTCATCGCCACCGGGCAGCAGCTGGAGGGCCTGCTGCCCCTGGAGGGCCGGCGGCTGGCCATCAGCGGACAGCTGCGCTCCTTCAACAACAAGAGCGGCACGGGCAGCCGCCTGGTCATCTCGGTCTTTGCCCGGTCCCTGGCCCCCACCGGGGAGGACGACTACAACTGCATCCGCCTGCGGGGGGTCATCTGCAAGCCGCCTGTGCTGCGGCGGACGCCCCTGGGGCGGTGCATCTCGGACATGATGCTGGCGGTGAACCGCCGGTACGGCCGGGCGGACTACCTGCCCTGCATCGCCTGGGGCCAGGTGGCCATGGTCACCGGCCGCATGGCGGTGGGCTCGCCCCTGGCCCTGGAGGGCCGGGTCCAGAGCCGGATCTATACCAAGGTGGTGGACGGCCAGGCCGAGGAGCGGACCGCCTATGAGGTCAGCGTGATGCAGCTTGTCAAGGAGGAGGTCTGAGCGCGGGCTCAGACCTCCTCCGCGTTTTATCCTTGTAACCGGCCCGGAATTGTGCTATGATAAAGAAAAAACGGGAGGTCCCACAGGTCCCATGAAAAACATAAAGCTGAATTGGAGGCGGATTGCTCTTTTTTTCTGCGTCGCCGTGTTCCTGGTCTCCGGCGCGCTCCTGCTCCGGGATCTTATCCAGGCCAGCCAGGAGCGGGCCGCCAACGAGGCGCTGGCGGCCATGGTCCGCGCCGCCCGGGGCGGAGACAGCGGCCCCTCCGGGCCCTCGGGCAGCGGGACGGGCCTCCAGGACGGGACATCCCAGCCGGTTTTCCCCAAGTATGCCGCCAGCGGCCTTCTCTACCGGTACGACGCCCTCTACAACATGAACAATGATATGGCCGGCTGGCTCTACATCGAGGATACCCAGATCGACTACCCGGTCATGTTCACCCCGGACGACCCGGAGTACTACATCCACCGGGGCTTTGACAGGAAGTACGCCGCCAGCGGCTGCCTGTTCATCGGCGCCGACAGCGCCCCGGACGGCTCCAACGTCCTCATCTACGGCCACCACATGAAAAACGGCTCCATGCTCGCCGGCATCATGCAGTACGCCGACGCCGCCTTCGCCCAGGCCCACCCCGTTATCCACTTCGACACCCTGACGGAGGAGGGCAGCTACGAGGTGGTGGCCGCCTTCTATACCAAGGCCTACACCAGCAAATTCCAGTACCAGACCTACACCGACCTGACGGAGGAGGAGACCTTCAACAGCTATATCAGCCAGGTCCGCCGCGCCGCCGCCTACGACGCCGGCACGGAGGTGAGCTTCGGCGACCAGCTCCTCACCCTGTCCACGTGCAGCTACCACACCGATTACGGGCGCTTCGTCGTGGTGGCCCGGCGGATCCCGGAGGAGGCTGCGCCCGCGGAAGGGAAATAAAAATAAGCTGTGAATTTTTCATTTTTCCGTTGTGTTTCCGGCTCAGCTGTGATATGCTGTATCTACCCATAGTCAGAACCAAATGCAGAAAAGGAGTGATATCATATGGTTAGACTAATCATGAGCGGCTCGGGTGAGGG
>JAAWPF010000091.1 GCA_022799835.1 Lawsonibacter sp.
CTCCTTCGGCTTCAAGCACGGGGTGCCCATGGAGGCCGACCTGGTCTTTGATGCCCGCTTTCTGCCCAACCCCTTCTATGTGACCGAATTGCGCCCCCGCACCGGCCTGGATACCCGGGTGCGGGACTATGTGTTCCAGAACGGCCAGGCGGAGGAGTTTCTCAAGCGCCTGTGGGAGCTGGTGGGCTGGCTGCTGCCCCGGTATGAGGAGGAGGGCAAGACCTCGCTGGTCATCGCCGTGGGCTGCACCGGCGGCCACCACCGCTCTGTGGCCATCGCCCACGCCCTGGCGGACAAGGTCCGGGCCCAGGGCTGGCCGGTGGCCGAGAGCCACCGGGATCTGGGCCGGAATTGATGTTCTTCGCAGGGGCGGCCTGTGGCCGCCCGTAAGCGGAGCAAGGGGAAGGGACGGGCGGCCCCAGGCCGCCCTTACGGGAAGGAACGAAGATTATGTCTCATGAATATCCCACCCTCCAGCAGTGGGAGCGGGGCCCCAGAATCGTCGCCATCGGCGGCGGGACGGGGCTGTCCACCATGCTGCGGGGGCTGAAAAAATACACCAAAAACCTCACCGCCGTCGTCACGGTGGCGGACAACGGCGGCGGCTCCGGGATGCTGCGCCAGGACCTGGGGATGCCCCCGCCGGGAGACATCCGCCACTGCATGGAGGCCCTGGCCAACACCGAGCCCGTCATGGAGAAGCTCCTTACCTACCGCTTTACCGAGGGCTCCCTGTCGGGCCAGTCCTTCGGAAATCTGATCCTGGCCGCCCTCAACGGCATTACCGGCTCTTTTGAGACGGCGGTCACCCAGATGAGCCAGGTCCTGGCCATCACCGGACAGGTGATTCCGGTGACCAGCGCCGACGTGCAGCTGGAGGCTGTCTTTGAAAACGGCGCCCGAGTGGTGGGGGAGTCCCAGATCGCCGCCTTTAAGAAGAAGCAGGACTGCCGCATCCACCATGTGAACCTGATTCCCCGCAGTCCCAGGGCCACCCGGGCCGCCCTGGAGGCCATCGGGGAGGCCGACCTGATTCTGCTGGGGCCGGGGAGCCTGTACACCAGCGTCATCCCCAACCTGCTGGTGGAGGGGGTGGCCCAGGCGGTGGCCCAGGCGGACGCCCCAAAAATCTACATCTGCAACATCATGACCCAGGACGGGGAGACCGAAGGGTACACCGCCGCCGACCACCTGGAGGCTCTGCTGGTCCACGGCGCGCCCGGCCTGCTGGACCTGTGTCTGGCCAACTCCGCCCCGGTAGACCCCGGACTGCTGGAGAAGTATCAGGAGGAGGGAGCCGTCCCTCTGACAGTGGACCGGGAACGCGTCGCCAGGCTGGGGCTGGAGCTGGTGGAGCGTCCGGTGGCCTCAGAGAGGGGCAACTTCGCCCGCCATGACCCGGACCGGCTGGCCCAGGCTGTTTTGGAGATCTACCGCCGTCGGGCGGTGCGTATCTTCCGGGGGGAGCGGCGCTATATTTTGGAGGAGTGACTATGTCCTTTGCGGCTGAAGTGAAAACCGAACTGTGCCGTGCTCCCCTGAGCCGCAAATGCTGCGCCCAGGCAGAGGCCTACGGTGTGCTGCTCTACTGCAACACCTTCAGCGCCGGGCAGGTCCGTATTGTGACGGAGAACAGGGCCTTTGCCCAGCGTCTGCCCGCCCTGTTCAAAAAGGCCTTTAAGCTCACCTTTGACAGCCTGCCGGAGGGGGAGGGCAAGCAGATTTTTGAGGTGGACGACCCGGCCAAGCTGGCGGCTGTCCATCAGGCCTTCGGCGCTGACCCCAGGGCGCTGGCCCTCCATGTGAACTTCGCCGCGGTGGAGGAGAACTGCTGCCGGGCCGCCTTCCTCCGGGGGGCCTTTCTGGCCGGGGGGTCGGTGACCGACCCCCGGAAGAGCTACCACCTGGAACTGGCCACCTCCCACCGCAGCGTCAGCCGGGAGGTGCTGGCCCTCATGCGGGAGCTGGATCAGGAGGCGAAGTCCGCCCAGCGCAAGGGGAACACGGTGATCTATTTCAAGCAGAGCGAGCAGATTGAGGACTTTCTTACCTGCGTTGGCGCGCCGCTGTCCGCCATGGAGGTGATGAACGCCAAACTGGAGCGGGATCTTCGGGGAAAGGTGAACCGCCGGGTGAACTGCGACGCGGCCAATCTGGACAAGGCGGTGGAGGCCGCCATGGTCCAGGTGGAGGCCATCCGCCGGCTGGAGCGGGACGGGCAGCTTATTACCCTGCCGGACAAGCTCCGGGAGGTGGCCGCCCTCCGGCTGGCCCACCCCGAGGACACCCTGGCCCAGCTGGCCCAGCGGTGCGACCCGCCTATCACCAAGTCGGCCCTCAACCACCGCCTGCGCAAGCTGGTGGAGCTGGGGAGGGAAACGAAGTGAAAAAATACAAAGACCTGCCGCTGGAGGAGACTGGGCCAGATGAGTTCTGCTACGGCTATCGCGGTTCATGCGGCGGCGCATGGGTGCAGGTAAAGCGGGAAGAAAATGGCCTGTGGTATTACGTGCGTTTAGGGTATGTCAGCGAATCGGAGAGATTTGACACCTTGCAGGAATGTCTTGACAAAGCGGAATGGGACATTTCCCGCTCTAAATATTAGTGATAAGGAGATAGCCTATGTCAAACTGTACCTTCCGCCCCGCCATGCCGGGGGACGAGGAACTGATTTTGAGCTTCATCCGCGCCCTGGCGGATTACGAGCACATGTCCGGCCAGGTGGTGGCCACTCCGGAAATTCTGCGGGAGTGGATTTTTGAGAAAAAAACGGCGGAGGTCATCTTTGCCGAGGTGGAGGGAAAAGCGGTGGGCTACGCCCTGTTTTTCCACAACTTCTCCACCTTCCTGGGCCGGGCGGGGGTCTATCTGGAGGACCTGTTCATCCTGCCCGAGGAGCGGGGGAAGGGCTACGGCAAGGCCCTGCTCAAGGAGCTGGCCCGGATCACTGTAGAGCGGGGCTGCGGCCGGCTGGAGTGGGCGTGTCTGGACTGGAACCGGCCCTCCATCGATTTCTACACCAAAAAGATGCACGCCGTCCCCATGGACGAGTGGACGGTGTACCGTTTGACAGGGGATACCCTGGAGGAGGCCGCAAGGCCGGAGTAGAAGCAAAAAAGGCTCCCTCTTTGAGGGAGCTGGCACCGCCGCAGGCGGTGACTGAGGGAGTATTCCAGGATAAACTCCCTCCGCCCCAGTGTGCGCACTGGGGCACCTCCCTCAGAGAGGGAGGCTTGCCCCTGCGGGGGACGAGGGGGAGATACCATGCCCAAACGCTACGAATTTCACAGCAGATTGTCTCCGGAAGAAATCTATATCCGGCTGCGGGCCTATGCGAAGCCACAGAAATGGGACAGCTGCAACGAAAAAACCTTTTATTATAAGCGGCTCAAGAAGGGATTTTTGCTGACCTACACAGGGGAATGGTATGGGAAAAGGGCGCTGCCCTTGTGGGTGCAGATTACAGAGGAAAAAGGCGGAAGCCTGATTTCCGGCGGTTTTCCTGTATGGGGCTGGGCGTGGCAGACTGCCGCATTATTTTTCGGCTTCACAGTCTTAATGACGCCCATCTTTGGGATTCCCCTGCGCATGTATCCTATGATTATTACGATGCTTCTGCTATATGTGCCAATATGTGCCGGCTTTTGGGGATGGACAGGTGCGGCATTTGACAGAAAGAAGCGCAGAGCCATACTGGAATTTATTCAAACGTATCTGTTGGAATGAGAGAGAAAGAAGGAGGAACCCCCATGTCCTTTGTCCACTTACATCTGCACACGGAATTTTCCCTTTTAGACGGCGCCTGCCGCATCAAGAAGCTGGTGGAGCGGGTGAAGGACCTGGGTCAGGAGGCGGTGGCCATCACCGACCACGGCTGCATGTACGGGGTCATCGACTTCTACCGGGCCTGCAAGGGGGCGGGGATCAAGCCCGTCATCGGCTGCGAGGTCTACGTCGCCCCCCGGGGGCGCACCCGGTTCCAGAAGGTCCACGAGTTCGACTCCCACTACAGCCATCTGGTCCTCCTGTGCCGGAACGAGGAGGGCTACCGCAACCTGTCCTATATGGTGTCCAAGGGCTATCTGGAGGGATTTTACATCAAACCCCGGATCGATCTGGACCTGCTGCGGGAGCACGCCGGGGGTCTCATCGCCTGTTCCGCCTGCATGTCCGGGGAGATCTCCCGGCTGCTGCTGGCAGGGGAGTATGACAAGGCCAAGGAGGCCGCCCTGGAGATGCGGGAGCTCTTCGGGGAGGACGGCTACTATCTGGAGCTCCAGGACCACGGCATCGCGGCCCAGAAAAAGGTGAACGCCCAGATTATCCGGCTGAGCGAGGAGACGGGCATCCCGCTCATTGCCACCAACGACGCACACTACCTGCGCCGGGAGGACGCAGAGACCCAGGACATCCTCATGTGCATCCAGACGGGCAAGACCCTGGACGACCCGGGGCGGATGCGGTTTGAGACCAAGGAGTTCTATGTCAAGTCGGAGGAGGAGATGGCCGCTCTTTTTCCGGGCCACCCCGAGGCCATCGAAAATACGGCAAAGATCGCCCGGCTGTGCAATGTGGAGTTTGAGTTCGGCAAGTACCACCTGCCCCTGTTCCGGCTCCCCGAGGGCTGGACTGACGGGGACGCCTATTTTGAAAAGCTCTGTCTGGACGGCTTTGCCAAACGCTACCCGGACCAGCCGGCGGAATACTTGAAACAGCTCAACTACGAGATGGACATGATCCGCAAGATGGGCTTTGTGGACTACTTCCTCATTGTCTCCGACTTCATCGCCTTCGCCAAGGGCAGCGGTATCCCGGTAGGACCCGGGCGGGGGTCGGCGGCGGGGTCTATGGTGGCCTACTGCCTGAATATCACCAACGTGGACCCTATGGAGTATGGGCTGTACTTCGAGCGCTTCCTCAACCCCGAGCGGGTGTCCATGCCCGATATCGACATCGACTTCTGCCCCCGGCGGCGGCAGGAGGTCATCGACTACGTCAAACGCAAATACGGCGAGGACCACGTGGCCCAAATTGTCACCTTCGGCACCATGGCCGCCCGGGGTTCTGTCCGGGACGTGGGGAGGGTGCTGGGGATGCCCTATGGCGAGGTGGACGCTTTAGCCAAAATGATACCCGGAGGGCCGGGCAACCTGCACATCACCCTGGAGGACGCTTTGAAGCTGTCCAGGCAGCTCAAGGATGCCTGCGACGGGAACCCGGCTGCCAAGAAGCTAATCGACACCGCCATGGCTATCGAGGGGATGCCCCGGAATACCTCCACCCATGCCGCCGGGGTGGTCATCACCCGCCGGCCGGTGGTGGATTACGTTCCCCTGGCTGCCAACGACGGTCAGCCGGTCACCCAGTATATTATGACCACCCTTGAGGAGCTGGGGCTTTTAAAAATGGACTTTTTGGGTCTGCGCAACCTCACCGTGCTGGACGACGCGGCCAAGATGGTGCGGAAGAAGGAGCCGGGCTTTACCCTGGACGCCATTCCGGAGAACGACCCGGCCACCATGGCTATGCTGTCCGAGGGCAAGACCTCGGGGGTGTTTCAGCTGGAGTCCGCCGGCATGACCGGGGTGTGCGTGGGGCTGAAGCCCAAGAATATCGAGGACATCTGCGCGGTGATCGCCCTGTACCGCCCTGGGCCTATGGATTCCATCCCCAAATTCCTGGCCTGCGCCCAGGACCCGGCCAAAGTCACCTACAAGGACCCCTCCCTGGTGCCCATCCTGTCGGGGACTTATGGCTGTATTGTCTACCAGGAGCAGGTCATCCGCATCTTCCAGGACCTGGCGGGCTACTCCCTGGGCCAGGCGGACATGGTGCGCCGGGCCATGAGCAAGAAGAAGGAGAAGGACGTGCAGCGGGAGCGGCAGTCCTTCATCCAC
>JAAWPF010000092.1 GCA_022799835.1 Lawsonibacter sp.
CGAGGGCGGCCGTCACACCCCCTTCTTCAACAACTACCGGCCCCAGTTCTACTTCCGTACCACCGACGTGACCGGCATCATCACTCTGCCCGAGGGCACTGAGATGTGCATGCCCGGCGACAACGTGGACATGGACGTGGAGCTGATCACCCCCATCGCCATCGAGAACGGCCTGCGTTTCGCCATCCGTGAGGGTGGCCGCACCGTCGGCTCCGGCGTGGTCATCGGCATCAACGAGTAATTTTCGCCATACAAAAGGGCGGGCCTCGGCCCGTCCTTTTGCTGTGCCAGGAAAAAATTTCTTTCGCGAATTAAAATTTTGGGGTTGACAAGGGATGGGGGAACGGTTATAATAACCCCAACAATCAAACAGCAACCAAACCTGTGAGAAAGAGTAGTAGCCGGTTTTGCAAACCTGTCCCCGCAGGGGAACGTGAAGAGAGCCTTGGATGGTGGGATCAGGGCGGGGCGCAGCCGAGTGAATGGACTTTCGAGGGCGGCTTGAACGGAGGCGCTATGCGCTCCCAGTAGATGCCGACGGGGACCCACCCGTTATCCATCGGGCACGCGTGATGGCGCGTGAGGCGAGCGGACGTTTTCCAAAACGTCAATTTGGGTGGTATCGCAGGAGTGCAGCTCTTGTCCCATGTGGGATGAGGGGCTGTTTTTTTATTTGCTCCAAATTAAAAAGACAGCTTGAAGCTGAAACTCTAACAAGCCCGGGCCTTGGCAGGGCCCCGCATCTGCCGCCTGAATATTTTAATTGGAGGAACTCAACATGAAAAAGAACAACAAAATGAAAAAGATCCTGACCCTGGCCCTGTCTTTGGCTATGACCCTCTCTCTGTGTGCCTGTACCGGCGCGGGGAACAGCACGACCCCGAAACCCTCCACCGCCAACCCCAGTGCCGGCTCCGGAAGCGGCTCCCAGTCCCAGAGCGACAACTCTGCCCAGCCCCCCGTTTCCTCCGGCCTGCTGGGTGACGCCGGTTCTGACACCGTCTATTCCATCGGCATCTGCAACTATGTGAACGATGCCTCCCTGAACCAAATCTACGAGAACATTCAGACTCGACTGGACGAGTTGGGCAAGGAGAAGGGTGTGGCATTCAAGATCGACTATGACAATCCCGAGGCAGACTCCGCCGTGATGAACCAGATCATCTCTAACTTCAAGGCCGACAAGGTTGACCTGATGGTGGGGATTGCCACTCCCGTGGCTGTGGCTATGCAGGCGGCCACCGAGGATACTGACATCCCTGTGGTCTTCTCCGCCGTCTCCGACCCCATGGCGGAAAATGTGGCCCTGGTGGACAGCCTGGAGATCCCCGGCGGCAATATCACGGGCACCTCCGACTATCTGGACACCAACTCCATTATGAACCTGATCTTTGCCGTCAACCCTGATGTGAAGAAGATCGGCTTCCTCTACGATGTGGGCCAGGATTCCTCCGCCACCCCTATCGCCCACGCCAAGGAGTATCTGGACGCCAAGGGGATCGCCTATGTGGAGCGGACCGGCACCAACGCCGCCGAGGTGGCCCAGGCCGCTCAGGCCCTGGTGGCCGACGGGGTGGACGCCGTCTTTACTCCCACCGACAACACCATCATGAAGTCCTACCTGGGTGTCTATGAGACCTTCGTGGATGCCGGTATTCCCCACTACACCGGGGCCGACTCCTTCGCCCTCAACGGTGCGTTCCTGGGCTACGGCGTGGACTACGCCAACCTGGGCCGTGAGACCGCCGACATGATTGCGGAGATCCTCATCGACGGCAAAGACCCCGGCACTCTGGCGGTCAAGACCTTTGACAACGGCACCGCTACCATCAACACCGAGACCTGTGCCGCCCTGAACCTGAACTACGACGAGATCGCCCAGCTGTTCACCTCCCGGAACCTGTGCACCAAGGTCCAGCCCATCACCACTGCCGAGGAGTTCGGCGACCTGAACGGCTGAGTGGCTGCTTCCTTTTGAAAAAGCAGCCAAAGAAAACTTCAGCTGCCCGTCCCGGAGAAAAAGATTACCCCTGCCTGCTCCTGAGACATGGAGCAGGCAGGACCATTGCGCAAAGTGAGCGGAAAAACGGAGTTTTTCCCAACGCTCTTTTTGCTTCTTTTTTCTCAAGAAAAAGGAGAGAACCAAGAAGGAGGAACCGCCATGAACCTGTCCGCCCTGCTGACTGTGAGCCAGACCGCCCTGGAGCTGGGGCTGATCTGTTCCCTCACCGTGCTGGCCCTGTTTTTGAGCTACTCTATGCTTAACGTCTGCGATCTATCCACCGACGGCTGCTTTACCCTGGGGGCCGCTGTGGGCGCGGTGGTGGCCGCCGCCGGACACCCCCTGCTGTCCATACCCGCCGCCATGCTGGCGGGGGTGACCTCCGGCTTTGTCACAGCTATCCTCCAGACCAAGCTGGGCATCGAGAGCCTGCTGGCGGGCATCATCGTCAATACCGGGCTGTACTCGGTGAATATGGCGGTCATGGCCGGGGCCGCCCTGGTGAACCTGAACAAGAAGGACACGGTATTCACCATGGTCAAAGACCTCTTGGACGGCACCCCTCTGGCGGGTCAGCAGAATATCGTGGTGGCCGCTGTGGCGGTGATTCTGACGGTGGCCTTTCTCACACTCTTCCTCAATACCCGGTTAGGGCTGGCCATCCGGGCCACCGGCAACAACCCGGATATGGTCCGGTCCTCCTCCATCAACCCGGTGTTCACCACCATCGTGGGGCTGTGCATCGCTAACGCCTTTACCGGCCTGTCCGGCTGCCTCATGGCCCAGTCCCAGAAGCAGGCCGAGATCAATATCGGCACCGGCATGGTCACCGTCGCCCTGGCCTCCCTGCTCATCGGGGCCACCATTTTGGGCCGGGGGGGCATCTTTACTCGGGCGATAGGCATGGTGCTGGGGGCGTTCATCTTCCGATTTGTCTACGCCATCGCCCTGCGGCTGGACATCCTGCCCGCTTTTATGCTCAAGCTGATCTCCGCGGTCATCGTGGCCCTGGCCATCGCCCTGCCCTATTTGAAGCAGCAGTGGCCCACCATCCGCCGCAGGCTGTCCTATAAAAGAGCCGCCGTGGCGAAAGGAGGGGACTGATATGCTGCGCGTAGACAATATTTCAAAGACGTTCAATCCTGGCTCGGTCAACGAGAAAAAGGCCATCGCCGGTCTGTCCCTCCACCTGGCCCCTGGGGACTTCGCCACCATCATCGGTTCCAACGGGGCGGGCAAGTCTACCCTGTTCAACGCCGTATGCGGGGACTTCCTCACCGACACAGGCTCCGTTGTGCTGGGCGGACAGGACATCACCTTTATGCCAGCGTTCAAACGGGCCAAGCACATCGGCCGGCTGTTCCAGGACCCCATGCGGGGCAGCGCCCCCGGCATGACCATTGAGGAGAACCTGGCCTTGGCCGCGGGAAACGGCGGCTGGCTGTCCTATGTGAGCCAGAAGGACAAGAAGCGCTTCCGGGACCGGCTTGCCCTGCTGAACATGGGGCTGGAGGACCGGATGAAGCAGCCGGTGGGCCTGCTGTCCGGCGGCCAGCGCCAGGCGCTGACCCTGCTGATGGCCACCATGAATCCCCCCAAGCTGCTCCTGCTGGACGAGCACACCGCCGCGCTGGACCCCGGCACGGCGGAAAAGGTGCTCCAGTTCACACGGGACATTGTCACAGAGCACAAGATTACCACCATGATGGTTACCCACAACATGCAGCAGGCCCTGGAACTGGGCAACCGCACCCTGATGATGGACAGCGGCAATATCGTGCTGGACATTCAGGGCAAAGAGCGGGAGGGCCTGACTGTGGCTGACCTGCTGGAGAAATTCAAGGCCGGGGCGGGCAAGAACCTGGACAACGACAGGATTCTGCTCTCGTAAGCAAAATATAGGGACGGATACGACCCGTACCTACAATAAAAAAGCCGCCGCGAATCAAATCGCGGCGGTTTTGCGTTACTGGGCGGTGGGCTGCTGGTTGGTAAATTTGGTGTAGGCCTGGCTCACCTTGCTCTGGGGGGCCTGTTCCACCTGATACCAGCCTTTGGTCTGGGCCATCTTGAACAGGTCGGTCTGGATCTGGTGACTCTGGTTCAAAATCTTGAGGAAATCGTCCCGCAGGGGGATGCTGACACACTCCGAGGCGAAGGCGTCATAGTTGGTGGACATCTTCTTCTCACTGCAGATAAAATCGGTCATTCTCTCCTGGTCATTCATAGCATTTCCTCCTTTTCTCAGCGCAGATGGTTCAGCAGGGTGTTGTAGTTTTGCAGATGCAGATTGGCGCAGGACTGGAATTTGGTCTTTAGTTCCGGGTCCTGGCTGTCCTGGACGGCGGACAGATACTTGCAGTGGAGCACTTTTTCAAAGTCCAGCTGGTCGGACAGGGCGGAAAGCTCCTTGGTGGTTAAATTGGGCATCCTGATTACCTCCTTTTTAAGCGGGCGTCGCCCGCTGTTGGTGGTTAGTCTGTCCCCGCTGCCGGAATTTATGAAAAAATTTCTGCCCCTCTGAGATTTTATCCCCCCGCCGGGGGTATTACGTTATGAAAGGCCTTTCGAGAAACAGATTTCCCAAGGAGGTGAACGGTTTGACCCAGGAGGAATTTGCCGGAGCGGCCCGGACCTACGGCGATACCGTCTACCGGATTGCCCTCCACGCCCTGAACAACCCCCAGGACGCGGAGGACGTGACGCAGACCGTGCTTTTGAAGCTGTACGAGTGCAAAAAGGAGTTTGAGTCCGAGGAGCACATGAAGCACTGGATTTTGCGGGTGGCGGTGAATGAGAGCCGGCATGTGCTGCGCTCCTTCTGGCGGCGCACCTCCGTCCCTCTGGAGGAGTGGCGGGAACAGGCCGTCCAGGAGGACCCGGCCAGAGCCGAGGTGCTGGAGGCGGTGATGGCCCTGGAGCCCAAGTACCGGGTGGCCGTCTATCTCTACTACTACGAGGGGCTGTCGGTGGCCGAGGTGGCCGGCGCTATGAAGGCCAATGTGTCAACCGTGCAGACCTGGCTGCTCCGGGCCCGGGCCCGGCTGAAACAGGCGCTGTCTGATGAGGAAGAAAGGGAGGAATCTGTCTATGTTCGACCCGAAATTGTACCGTGAAGCCTGCCGGGAGCTGAGAGCCCCCGAGGATAAAATTGAGGAGATTATCGCTATGACTGAAAAGACCAACAAGAAGCACATCCGCCCCCTGCGCACCGCCCTGATCGCCGCCGCCGCCATGGCCATGATGGTGGTCAGCGTGGCCGCTGCCAACCCGGAGGAGTTTCAGGCGTTTGTGATCAACCTGGGCTCCGTTGTCCGGGTGGACCGCTACCGCTCCGATGTGACCACCGAGGACGGCGAGACATTCTCTATGGTGGAGTCCCCCGACGCCAAGGTGGAGAACCGGGACGGTAAGGCCATTCTGGTGGTCAATGGCGAGGACGCGGCCGACATCACTGACGCCCTGGCCCAGGACCAGCACTATGTCTTTGAGGATTTTACCGAGGATACCAGAATCACCATCACTGTGGACGGCACCATCGACAAATGGACCCTGGTGAAGGAAGTGGGCATCGTGAAGGAGGACGGCAGCTATCACAGTTTTGGCAGCGATACCATCACCAGCGAGGACGTAGATACCGCTCTGAACGGCGGCATATTCTTCAACGGCGACATTTTTAAGAACCGGGAGGTGGACCTCGACGACGCAGAGGTAACCTACGGCATGGTTACCACCACGACAAGCGAGCATACGGTAGATAAATAAGCAGCGGCGGGCCGGGAAACCGGC
>JAAWPF010000093.1 GCA_022799835.1 Lawsonibacter sp.
GGTACTCCTCCGTGTGGGACGAGTTCGCGGGGCAGCTGGAGGAGATGTTCGGCCTGCCCACCTTCCCGGTGCTGGACGCCGCCTCCTTGGTCACACAGCTCCGGGCGGGGTACGGCTTCCAGGAGGCGTCCGCAGTGGAGCAGCTCAAAAAAACCTCCCTGCCTATGCTGTTCATCCACGGGGAGGAGGATACCTTCGTCCCATACGCCATGCTGGACGTGGTATATCAGGCCTGTGCCAGCCCGGAAAAGGAGCTGCTGTCCATCCCCAGCGCGGAGCATGGCGAGGCGTCCTCTGTGGACCCAGAGCGCTATTGGTCCACTGTGGAGGCGTTTTTGGCCAAGCACATGGATTGAGACATACAAATTGATTAAGGAGGAATTTTATCATGAATTGGAAGCGTTTTTCGGCCGCCCTCGCCGCTGCCCTTCTGTTGGCGGCCTCTCTGACCGGCTGCGGCCAGGAGAAGCCCCAGGCCACCGATATGGGCGATGATCTGCTGGCCGCCATTCAGGCCAAGGGAGAGATCGTGGTGGCCATGGAGGGCACCTGGTCCCCCTGGACCTACCACGACGACAGCGGCGAGCTGGTGGGCTACGACGTGGAGGTGGCCAATGCCATCGCGGAGAAGCTGGGCGTCAAGGCCACCTTCGTGGAGGGCGGCTGGGACGGCCTGCTGGCCGGATTGGAGTCCGGACGGTACGACATCATGGTCAACGGCGTGGACATCGACGAGGAGCGTCAGGAGAAGTACGATTTCTCCGTCCCCTACGCCTACAACCGCACCGCCGTCATCGTCCGGGGAGACGACGACTCGGTGCAGTCTATGGAGGACCTGAACGGCAAAAGCACCGCCAACACCATCACCTCCACCTATGCCGCCGTGGCCCAGAAGTATGGCGCGGAGGTCACCCCCGTGGACGACCTGAACCAGACCTTTGAGCTGCTGCTCACCCAGCGGATTGACGCCACTCTCAACGCCGAGGTCACATACTACGACTATATGAAGGCCCACCCGGACGCCAACCTGAAAATCGCCTGTCTGGACTTGGACGCCACCCAGGCGGCCATCCCCATGCGCAAGGGGGAGGAGACCGCCACTCTGCGCCAGGCCATCAACCAGGCCCTGGCCGAGCTGAGCGAGGACGGTACGCTGAGCGAGCTGGCCGTGAAGTATTTCGGCGTGGACCTGTCCCAGCCCTGACCCCCGTCCACAACACTAACCATAGGGAGGAACTCATCATGCACATTCACCTT
Organism: Lawsonibacter sp.; assembly: GCA_022799835.1. Taxonomy (GTDB): domain Bacteria; phylum Bacillota; class Clostridia; order Oscillospirales; family Oscillospiraceae; genus Lawsonibacter. Next base: position 1,258 of record JAAWPF010000093.1, read on the forward strand.
CAAAACGGCCCCTGCACCGCCGAAATCGACACCCTGGGCGGTGAGCTGACCTCGTTCCGGGACGGCGCGGGAACCGAATACATTTGGGGCGGCGACCCGGCCTACTGGTCCGGCCGCAACCCCATCCTATTCCCCATTGTGGGCAGCTTAAAGGACGGCCGGGTGCGCATCCTGGGCCGGGAATACGAGATGGGCCGCCATGGCTTTGCCCGGCGCAGCCAGTTCACCCTGGCCGAGCAGGGGGAGAGCTATGTGGTGATGGAGCTGCGGGAAAGCCCGGACACCCTGGCCCGTTACCCCTTCCCCTTCCTGCTCCGGGTGCGGCATGAGCTGCTGTCGGACGGCTTTTCCACCACCTTTGAGGTGGCAAACACCGGGGACGCCCCCCTTCCCTTCTGCATCGGCGCCCACACCGCTTTCCGCTGCCCCATGTGCGACGGCCAGCGGTTTGAGGACTACGCCCTGGTGTTCGACCAGACGGAGGACGCCCTCTCCCTGCCCCTCACCCCCCAGGGGCTGATCTCCACCGGCGCGGGCATCCCCATCCTTCAGGGCGCCGACACCATCCCCCTCTCGCACCAGCCCTTCGACCAGCTGGACACCCTGATTTTTGACAGCCTGCGCTCCACCGGCGTCCGCCTGGTCCACACGGGCACCGGCCGGGGCGTCCATATGGAATTCAAAGATTTCCCCATGATCGCCTTCTGGACTCCCGCCCACGCCAACGCCCCCTTCCTCTGCCTGGAACCCTGGTACGGCTGCGCCGCCTGGGACAACGAGAGCGGCGCGTTCACGGACAAGCCCCACTGCATCACCCTGCCGCCGGAGGAACGCAAGGCCCTCACCTACACCGTTCACTTGGTGTAGCCCGCACAACAAAAGCCGCCCTGCCAGCTACTGGCAGGGCGGCTTATTTACACAGTTCCGGCGGGCTCGGCCTCCAGCTCCACCGCCAGTCCGTTTACCTCGACTCCGTCCCCAGCGGGGATGAGGATGTACTTGCGCCCCTCCAGCACCCGTGCCTCTACCTGACCGCTGAGCTCCGGCTTCACGGTGATGGTAATCTCCCCGGCCTTGATCTGGAAACGCTTGCTGTCGATCAGGTTGGCCGGGTCCAGCGCCGCGCCCTCGCCCAGCCGCTGGCCGCAGTAGTCCTGGAAGGCGGCCACCCGCTCCTCCTCGATGCCGCACTCCCGCAGCATCCCGCCCACCTCTCCGGCGGTGACGGACAGCGGCTCCGGGTCGCGGCTCTCCTTGTGCAGCTCAATGCGCTCCCGCAGCTGCTCGTGGACCGCCTGCACCAGCTCCATGCTGCACTCCACCCCCAGCGCGTCGGTGAGGGCGGTCTCAAAGGCCTCTCGCTGCTCCGGGGCGGACAGGGGCGGCTCCGCGCCAAATACTCCGTCGATGAACTCCTTGTGGAGAAGCTCCGGCTTGCGCACGTAGTACAGGGCGTTATACAGGTTGGCCGCCCGCCGGTCAAAGGCGGGGAACAGAAAGCCCAGCTCCGGCTGGGCCGCCAGCCGCCCGGCGGTCTTCACGTGCAGGGCGTTTTCCGCCGGCACATAGCCCAGCCCCGGCTTGCCCTCCCGCATGGGGCATAGAGCGCACAGGATGTAGGAGTATACCGTCTCGGAGGCGTCGTCCAGCCCCTCGTCGTTCTTGCTGCGGAAGGGCACGTCGTAGCTCTCCTGGGCCAGAAGGATCAGGTAGCTGTCCTCCCCCATGTCCACGCTCTGGATCACTTTCTGATAAAATTCCCGGCGGACAGCCTCGTCCTTCAGCTTGGTGTCCCGCAACTGGCGCAGCAGCTTGTGCTCCTCTCCCTCCGCCACCTGCCGGGTGGCGAATTCGATGTCAATCAGGCTGCGGCCCAGCGCCCCCGACAGGGTTTTGCGCAGCAGGGCCATGCGGCTCTCCACATCGTCCTCATTGAGCAGCGCCAGGGACTGGTCTACCTCGGCGATGATCTCCTTGGTGGGGCTGACGTAGCAGCCATATACGTGCCCGATGCCGTTTTTGCCCGGGCGCAGACGGCGGCGCAGCTCGCCGACCTCTTTTTGATTCATGGGAACCCCTCCCTCATCTTTTGTAGCGGTTTTACCATTGTACCCACCGGACGGGAAAAAGTCAATCCCTCCCCCAGCAACAGAACTGCTTGCAAATTCCTTCCACAGCCACTATAATAGAGTTACTGTACGCAGGGAGGGGATGCTGTGAAAAAGAAGCGAATCCGGCTGTCGCCCAATCAGATCATCGCCATAGGCTTTTTGAGCATTATCCTGGCCGGAGCGCTGCTGCTCATGCTGCCCTTCGCCAACCGGAGCGGACAGGGGCTGTCCTTTCTGGACAGCCTATTCACCGCCACCTCCGCCACCTGTGTCACCGGCCTGGTGGTAGCCGACACCTGGACCCAGTTCAATCTGCTGGGGCAGCTCATCCTGCTGGTGCTCATCCAAGTCGGCGGGCTGGGCTATATGACCATGGTACTCATGGCCTCCATGCTGTTGGGCCGGAAGATCGGCCTGCGCCAGCGGGGCCTGATGGCGGAAAGCGTCAGCGCGGAGCGGCTGAGCGACTCGGTGGCCCTGCTGCGCTATATTCTCACCGGCACCGCCGCCATTGAGGGAACCGGCGCAGTGCTGCTGGCTTTCCGCTTCATTCCGGAGCTGGGCTTCTCACAAGGCGCTTGGTACGCTCTATTTCACAGCGTCTCCGCCTTCTGCAACGCCGGGTTCGACCTCATGGGCTTCCGCGAGCCCTACAGCTCCCTCACCCACTATGTATACGACCCCCTGGTCAATCTCACCGCCTGCGCCCTGGTGCTGCTGGGAGGGCTCGGCTTTCTCGTTTGGCGGGATGTGTGGGAAAAGGGCCTTCACTTCCGCCGCTACTCCCTCCACTCCAAGCTGATTCTCACCGCCACCGTCCTGCTTACCCTGGGCGGAGCGGCCCTGTTCTGGCTGGCCGAGCGCGCCAACCTTTTGGCCGGAATGTCCCCCGCCCAGCAGGCGCTGTGCGCGCTGTTTCAGGCCGTCTCCCCCCGCACAGCGGGGTTTAACACCGTGGACCTGGCCCAGCTCACCAGCGCGGGCGGCCTGCTCACCATTGTGCTCATGTTCATCGGCGCGGGGCCTGGCTCCACTGGCGGCGGGGTGAAAATCACCACGGTGGTGGTGTGCCTGCTCACTCTGGCCAGCTATATCCGGGGCCGCCGGGAGGTGGGTGCGTTCAACCGCCGGCTGGACGAGGAGCAAATTCACCGCGCCGCCGCCGGCGTCACCCTCTATATGACGCTGGTTCTGTCCGGCGGCTTCCTGCTGCTGGCCACCCAGACCTTTCCCCTTCAGGACGCGCTATTTGAGGTCTTCTCCGCTATGAGCACCGTGGGGCTGAGCACCGGCATCACTCGCGCCCTGTCCCCCTTCAACCGCGCCCTGCTTATCGTCATGATGTTCTGCGGCAGAATCGGCAGCCTCACCATGATGATGGCCCTGGCCCAGCGCCTGCCCCCCCGAATCAAGGACCCGGTGGAGCACATCACCATCGGATAACGGCTCTCTACTTTTTTTGAAAGGCGTGATTTCATGGCATCCACATTTCTCGTCATCGGCCTGGGCCGTTTCGGCACCAATCTTGCCCTGCGCCTGATGGACTCCGGCAACGAGGTGCTGGTTATCGACAGCGACGAGGAGGCCGTCAGCCGCATCGCCCCCCACGTCACCCAGGCCAAGGTGGGCGACTGCATGGACGAGGAGGTGCTGCGCTCGCTGGACCCCTCCAGCTTTGACTTCTGCTTCGTGTGCATCAGCGAAAATTTCCAGTCCTCCCTGGAGACCACATCTCTCCTCAAGGAGATGGGCGCGCCCATGGTGGTGGCCAAGGCCGACCGGGACCTCCACGCCCGTCTGCTGTTGAAAATCGGCGCGGACGAGGTGGTCTTCCCGGAGCGGGACATGGCCCAGCGCACCGCCGTGCGCTTTAGCGTTAACGGCGCGCTGGAATACATCGAGCTGGCCCCCGGCTACGCTATTTTCGAGCTGGACGTGCCCGACGATTGGGCGGGCAGCACCCTGTTAGACCTGGACATCCGCAAGCGGTGGAATGTGAACGTCATCGGCCGCAAGGAGGATGGCGCTATCCTTCCCATTGACGCGGTCAAGTTTGTTTTCGCCGCCGACACCCACATCCTGGTGGCCGGACGGCCGGACGATATCAATCGGATGGTGAAGGGAAAGTAATGGCGCGACGATAGGCGCATAGGGGAGCTTGGACCGCAGCGAGGGGCGCTGTGTGCCAGTGGCACACGTCCAGCGCCGACCGAACCGAAGGTGAGACAAAGCCCAGCGCCGCACAGCGGCGCGGGTTTTGCCCGAGACGGAGGGAAAGCGACCCGGCCATGCGCCCAATCGGAGCGTGAATACAGAAAACAAAAGGCCCCCACCGAAAGGTGGGGGTCTTTTGTCAAGGGGAGTTACGAAAGCCCGTCAAGAGCGGCATTGGGCTTTCAGGGGGGTAAGCGGGGG